>CAXMSA010000267.1:0-503 GCA_964195605.1 uncultured Amylibacter sp. | reverse complement strand
GTCGTCTGCGGACCCTCGGGTTCCGGCAAATCGACGATGATCCGCTGCATCAACCGTCTCGAACACCACGATGCAGGCTGTATTATTGTCGACGGAGTAGAGCTCAATGAAGAGACGAAGAATATCAAAATGATCCGCCAGGACGTCGGTATGGTGTTTCAGCAATTCAATTTATTTCCACACCTGACGGTATTGGAAAACCTGATGCTGGGACAGCTGAAGGTTCGTAGGCCGATAAGTACCCTGCTCAGCTTTCAGGTGGGCAACAGCAGCGTGTCGCCATCGCAAGGGCTTTGTGCATGGAACCCCGTATCATGTTGTTCGATGAACCGACATCTGCACTCGATCCAGAAATGATTAAAGAAGTTCTCGACGTGATGATCGAGTTGGCGGATTCCGGCATGACGATGATCTGCGTCACCCACGAAATGGGTTTCGCTCGCAGGGCAGCGGATAAAATGATCTTTATGGATGGCGGGGAAATAATCGAGACCGCCTCGCCT
>CAXMSA010000266.1:0-505 GCA_964195605.1 uncultured Amylibacter sp. | reverse complement strand
GATTCCGGCGAGTGGCACATTCGCGGATTTCTGGAATCCGTTGAGAATTTCGATTGGGACCACGCCCTGAACGGCAATGCAGGCACACGCATTCTCAAAGATCCGATCGGCGTTGTGGGCATGATCACACCGTGGAACTGGCCGATGAACCAGGTTGCGCTGAAAGTCGCGCCAGCCTTGATCGCCGGATGCACCATGGTGTTGAAACCGTCCGAAATTGCGCCGTTGTCGTCGCTGTTGTTTGCCGAAGGGCGCAAATATCGTCTTCGCCGATGCAGATGACGACGCGGTTCAGCGCGGCGCACGCCATTGTTTTGAAAATACCGGCCAGTCGTGCAACGCCCCGACAAGAATGCTTGTTGAGCGGTCCCGATATGAACAAGCCGTCGAAGAGGCCGCCCAAGTGGCGCGCGAAACGCGCGTCGCGACTGCCCACGATCATGGAAACCACGTCGGCCCATTGGTCAGCGCCTTGCAGTTCGAAAAGGTCCAGAACCTGATTCAG
>CAXMSA010000265.1:0-508 GCA_964195605.1 uncultured Amylibacter sp. | reverse complement strand
GGCTGGTCTGTTCGGCCGCGAAATCCCGATCTACGGCGTGGCAGGCGACCAACAGGCTGCGACGGTGGGGCAGGCATGCTTCACACCTGGAATGATGAAATCAACCTATGGCACGGGTTGTTTTGCACTTTTGAACACCGGTGACACTCCGGTCATATCAAAAAACCGTCTCCTGACCACCATCGCCTACCAACTCGACGGCAAGCCAACCTACGCGCTGGAAGGCTCGATCTTCATCGCTGAAGATCATCCAGGCCGCGTCCGAGACCCAGCCGCTGGCCGAGCAGGCCGATCCGGCGCAATGGGTCTATCTGGTCCCGGCCTTCACCGGCCTGGGCGCGCCCTATTGGGACGCCGAGTGCCGGGGCGCCATCTACGGACTGACCCGTGGCACCGGCCCGGCCGAGATCGCCAAGGCGGCGCTTGAGAGCGTCGGCTACCAGACCCGCGATCTGCTGGAGGCGATGAAAGGCGACTGGGACGGCGCGACCGACACCATTCTGCGGGT
>CAXMSA010000264.1:0-509 GCA_964195605.1 uncultured Amylibacter sp. | reverse complement strand
CGACAAAGCCATTGCCAGCATCAACGAAGCGGGCGAATCGGTCGCAACGCGGAAGGCCTCACTGATTGCGTTGAATGCATTCGCGCCGGCACTACCCGAAATGGCTGGTGGTTCTGCTGATCTGACAGGCTCCAATCTGACCAAGCACAACGGATCAGTTCCTATATCGGGAGATGACGCAGCCGGTAATTACGTCTGGTTTGGCGTCCGCGAGTTCGGCATGACCGCGATTTGCAACGGCATGCGTCTGCACGGTGGCTGGTTACCGGGCACATTCCTGTCGTTCTCTGATTACTCGCGAAATGCGCTGCGCATGGCCGCTCTGATGAAGATACAGAATGTCCTTGTATACACACATGACTCAATCGGTCTGGGTGAAGACGGGCCGACGCATCAGCCCGTCGAACACACGGCGTCATTACGTCTGATGCCGAACATGAGCGTCTGGCGTCCGTGCGACGCAGTAGAGACCGCGGTCGCCTGGCGCTACGCGATCGAACGGCAGGATG
>CAXMSA010000263.1:0-512 GCA_964195605.1 uncultured Amylibacter sp. | reverse complement strand
GGAATTGCTGCTAGGGCGGAAAGCATCGGTATCGTGGGCTTGGGCGTCGGTTCGCTTGCGTGTTACGCGCGCCCGGGCCAGGACTGGCATTTCTATGAAATTGACAGGATGGTTGATGAGGTCGCGCGCGACGCTTCGTTGTTTACTTTCCTGGATCGATGCGCACCTGAGGCGCCGACGCACCTTGGCGACGCACGGGTTGTTTTGGCTGGTCAATCGGACATGCGTTTCGACATTCTGGTGATTGATGCCTATTCGTCAGACGCTGTCCCGATGCATCTGACAACGCTGGAGGCCGTCGCGCTTTATCGCGAGCGGCTGAAACCCGGCGGCATCCTGATATTTCACATCTCGAACCGATACTACGACCTTGTGCCGCCGTTGGCGCGAATTGCTGATGCGCTTGGTCTTGCAGGGCACGTTCAAACGCAAACCTATGCGGCGTCGGACGACCCCGGATTCAGGCCAAGCATCGTGCTCACAATGGCAGGTGCAGATGACGACCATGCCGA
>CAXMSA010000262.1:0-520 GCA_964195605.1 uncultured Amylibacter sp. | reverse complement strand
TCCAGTAATGAGCCCTCACGCCATTCATTTTTTCGCTTGAGAGCTTTACCCTTGGTCCAGCGCGATTCAGCCTGTTTTGGCATCTGCAGCGGCAAATCACGGTACACGCCGCCCGGGCGGTAATAAGTTGCATGCATGCGCGTCCCGGACACGGCTTCGTAAAAATCCAGGAGCCATTCGCGCTCCCTGAACGCGTACAGGAACAGCGCCATCGCGCCCAGGTCCAGCCCATGGGTGCCAATCCACATCAGGTGATGCCAAGCAACTGCTCAATTGCCATCACGTAAGCATGCTCATTGCACATCATGGAGACGTAATCGAGCCGGTCCATGTAGCCTATCGACTGGTTGAAAGGTTTGCTTTCAGCAAGCTTTTCAGTGCCGCGATGCAGCAGGCCGATATGGGGGTCGGCACGTACGATGGTCTCACCATCCATCTCCAGCACAAGCCGGAGCACTCCGTGGGCCGCCGGATGCTGGGGACCGAAATTCATTGAATAATTACGAATTTCCGACATGAT
>CAXMSA010000261.1:0-521 GCA_964195605.1 uncultured Amylibacter sp. | reverse complement strand
ACCGCACATACGACAAAAACGATACCAGTCGCATTGCCCGTGGTCGACCTCACCTTGTAACCGCGTGATTCATCGGTAGAAAATCATCATGAGTTACATAGGCCCACTAGCACCTGAAGCTAGCGCGTCTACCAATTCCGTCACCTCACCGCGTACAATTGGATTACGGCGGGGTGGCGCACTGTACTCAAAGCAGGCGCGGTCTGTCAATCACAACTCACACCCTTAAATATACGGAGCTGTATCACTTGGCGCAGAAGCCCAGAAACACGAAGAAGAAGTCCAAAAGCAAGGCGCAGGTCAAATCCAGGAGCACGGCCAAGAGTAAGGCCGAGGGAGAGCCTTACAAGCACCCGATTCCGAGTCAGAATCAGTTAATAGACTTTTTAACTGATGTCGGTAAACCTTTGAAAGTACAACCAATTCTATCGGCATTTAGTCTGAAAGGTCAGCGGATGCATTCTCTCCTTGTCGATCGACTGCAGAGCATGGTTCGGGCGGGACAAATCCTTGAAAACCGG
>CAXMSA010000260.1:0-521 GCA_964195605.1 uncultured Amylibacter sp. | reverse complement strand
GTCACCGCCAGCACCAGGTCGTGATGCTCCGGCTCCATCAGGTCGATCTTCGCTCCCAGCCCCTCCCAGAAGGCACGCAGCTTCCCGACCGGCTCCGAAGCCGCTCCGGGCAGCGGTGTCAGGATGCACCAGCGATTGTCGAACAACTCGGCAAAGCCGGATTCCGGTCCGGAATGCTCGGTGCCCGCCAGCGGATGGGCCGGCACGAAATGCACCCCCTCGGGGATATGTGGCGCGACATCGGCGATCAGGCTGGCCTTGACCGAGCCCACATCCGAGACAATGGCCCCCGGCTTCAGCGCCGGGGCAATCTCGGCCGCCACCGCGCCGCAGACGCCAACCGGTACGCACAATATCACCAGGTCGGCCCCCGCCGCCGCTTCGGCTGCGGTTTCGCAGACCCGGTCGCAGAACCCCAGTTCCATCGCCTTGGCCCGCGTTGCCGCCGTGCGCGCATGGCCGACTATCTCGCCCGCCAGCCCGCCGCGCTTCGCCGCCCAGGCAATCGACGAACCTTCGTG
>CAXMSA010000259.1:0-523 GCA_964195605.1 uncultured Amylibacter sp. | reverse complement strand
GCAGACGGCCCGATGCCCCAGACCCGTGAGCACATCCTGCTAGCGCGTCAGGTTGGAGTGCCTTATATCCTGGTATACATGAACAAAGCCGACATGGTCGACGACGACGAACTGCTCGAACTGGTAGAAATGGAAATCCGTGAGCTACTCGACGCCTACGACTTCCCGGGTGACGACACGCCGATTATTATCGGCTCCGCGTTAAAAGCACTGGAAGGTGACACCAGCGAAATCGGTGTGCCATCAGTGATCAAGCTGGTTGAAGCCGGTAGAAGACGTATTCTCCATCTCAGGTCGTGGAACGGTAGTGACTGGCCGTATTGAACGCGGCATCGTCAAAGTGGGCGAAGAAATAGCCATTGTCGGAATCCGGGATACGCAGAAGACTATCTGTACTGGTGTTGAAATGTTCCGCAAATTACTCGACCAGGGACAGGCAGGCGACAACGTCGGCATCCTGTTACGCGGCACCAAGCGAGAAGATGTCGAGCGTGGACAGGTACTGGCGAAGCCGGGATCGATC
>CAXMSA010000258.1:273-524 GCA_964195605.1 uncultured Amylibacter sp. | reverse complement strand
TGCCATGCCCTCGACCAGCGCATGCGGGTTGTATCGCAACACTTCCCGATCATGACAGGTGCCAGGCTCGCTCTCGTCGGAATTCACGACGAGGTATTTCTGCACGTCGCTGCCCTTCGGCATGAAGCTCCACTTCAAGCCGGTCGGGAAGCCCGCTCCACCACGACCACGCAGACCCGACGCTTTCACTTCATCGATAATCAACTCTGGTGTCAGCTTACCCGCCAGAATTTTTCGCCAGGCTTGATAAC
>CAXMSA010000258.1:0-230 GCA_964195605.1 uncultured Amylibacter sp. | reverse complement strand
TTCTCGTACGTCGCGAACGTCCACGACTCATCTGAAGCGAAGGTGTTGAAGCAAACCAGATTCTGTTCGTAGGCCACTAGTCGAGCCCATCCAGAATTTCGTCGACCTGCGCTTTCGTCAGATTCTCGTAGTATTTGTGATTAATCATCATCGCCGGCGCACCACAACAGGCGGCTATGCACTCTTCCTCTTGCTTGAGGAAAATCTTGCCGTCGCCAGTGCTTTCGCCA
>CAXMSA010000257.1:0-526 GCA_964195605.1 uncultured Amylibacter sp. | reverse complement strand
ATTGACAGCTTTTTGCCTGTGGGCTGAAAATAATTTCCCAGGAAGGCACGCACCCACGTATTTCCTGATTTCGGGAAAGAGCTTATCCAGATAATATTACGTGGTACATTCATGCTTTATATCCAATTTTTTCCATAACATGCTTATGATCGTTCAGTAATTGTGCAATTTGATCACTTGTCAGTTTGTCTTTCCATTGGTCTGACTTTCCAGACCGGAAGAATTCTTTTTGCGTTTTTACAGTTTCGTTGAAGCCAGTATTTTTTACTTACGCAACACGTCAAAACGATCCACCGTCAAACCAATACAGCGTATGATGCGGCGAAATTCTTTATATGGGTTTCTGAGCATATCTTCATAGCGCACAAACAAAACAGGAAATTCTTTCTCATTCATCCAGCCAGAGACATGGTCAGACCAACTTCCTAAAAATTGGTATGCATTATTAGTGCCTGTGCCACCCTTCAATGCGTTACCTGAATAGCCAATGCTTTTTATGGCATTATCATATGAAATATTATAATGA
>CAXMSA010000256.1:0-528 GCA_964195605.1 uncultured Amylibacter sp. | reverse complement strand
AGTATCGTGTACAGCAGGATATACTGCCGCGTAAATTCGTTGCCATGAGTAACCGGCAGCATGGGTACGCCAACCTTTTCATAGTCTTCTCTCCTGGCGATCGCCAGCGCCCAGAAATGCGGCGGTGTCCAGATGAATACAATCAGGAATAACAACAGTGCGTCACTGTGGATTTCACCGGTGACCGCTGTCCAGCCGAGAACTGGCGGTGCGGCACCCGCTGCGCCACCGATGACGATGTTTTGCGGTGTCGCGTGTTTGAGGTAGACGGTATAGATAATCGCGTAACCGATTAGCGAGGCGAATGTCAGCACCGCGGTCAACGGGTTCACCAGCAACCACAGCATTGCCATCGACAATACGCACAGCACAACCGCGAAGGTCAATGCATGTGCTTGCGACAATTTTCCCTGCGGCAGCGGCCGATTGTGGGTCCGCGACATCTGGATATCGATGCGCGAGTCCAGCACGTGATTGACCACCGCTGCTGATGAAGCGGCCAGACCAATACCCAGCGTGCCAAATAAC
>CAXMSA010000255.1:268-547 GCA_964195605.1 uncultured Amylibacter sp. | reverse complement strand
CGGGTCAGGCGGTCGGTGAGATCGGTGGAATTTGCGGGGGGCATGGCGGGAAACCTTCAGTGGGCGAGGATCTGGCTCAGGAACAGCTTGGTGCGTTCGTGTTGGGGGTTGTCGAAGAACTCCTGCGGTGGGTTCATTTCCACGATCTCGCCGTTATCCATGAAAATCACCTTGTCCGCCACCGAGCGTGCAAACCCCATTTCGTGGGTCACGACAATCATCGTCATGCCGTCCCCCGCCAAATCGCTCATGACGTCGAGGACTTCGCTGATCATTTCC
>CAXMSA010000255.1:0-258 GCA_964195605.1 uncultured Amylibacter sp. | reverse complement strand
CTCGGGGATCTTCACCCGCTCGAGATACTTCATGGCGATGTCATGCGCCTCGGACTTCGAGGATTTGCGCACCAGCATCGGCGCCAGCATGAGATTCTTGACGATGGTAAGATGGGGAAACAGATTGAAGTTCTGAAACACCATGCCGACTTCCCGCCGCACGGCATCGATATTCTTCACATCGCCGGTCAGTTCGTGGCCATTCACCACAATCTTTCCATTGCTGTGTTCCTCAAGCCGGTTGATGCAGCGGATCAA
>CAXMSA010000254.1:0-554 GCA_964195605.1 uncultured Amylibacter sp. | reverse complement strand
TCGGTGGACTGTTACGGGCGGCGGGGTTTCGGCAGGTGGAGATCACGACTGAACCATCCACCGGATATGACGGCAGCAAAACCGCCATCTTGCACATCCTTGCCCGGCGCGAGGGCTGACCCCCGATGGCCAAGCTGTTCGCCTATACCGACGGCGCCTGTTCCGGCAATCCCGGCCCCGGCGGCTGGGGTGTGGTGATGGAGGCCTGGGAGGGTTCCATCCTGGTCAAGGCGCGCGACATTGGCGGCGGCGAGGCCGACACCACCAATAACCTGGATTCACGGCTGGAAGAAAAACGGCTGGAAGAACGCGGCTAAGAAACCGGTCAAGAACACCGATCTGTGGCAACGCCTCGACGCGGCGCAGGCGCGTCACCAGGTGACATGGGAATGGGTCAAGGGCCATGCAGGTCACGAGCAGAACGAGCGCGCCGATGAATTGGCCCGGGCCGAGATCAAGGCGCTGAAGGCAGGTGGCGCGGCGTAACGGGCTGGCCTGGGTTCTCACCCGGCGGAAAGGCCAAAACCGAACGGCAGGGCGGCTCGCAGGGCGGC
>CAXMSA010000253.1:252-557 GCA_964195605.1 uncultured Amylibacter sp. | reverse complement strand
TCTTATGGCGGCGATGCGACACTTAAGCGTCCGACTGAATATACAGAAGAGGCTTTTGAATTATGGATGGACTACGTCTACTACCGTGCTAATCCACGTGGTTGGCATAACGAGTACTGGCACCACCATGGAGGCTGCCGGGCCTGGCTAAAGTTAGAACGGCATACAGTGAGCCATGAAATCCGCAAGGTGCATGCCCTCATTGAGCAGCAAAAGGGCGGGGAGGAGAGATGAGCCAGCTCTGTCGTCTTGTTGAGGGTGGTTTGATCAACCGCTCGCAGAAAGTGCAGTTTCGGTTTGATGGA
>CAXMSA010000253.1:0-242 GCA_964195605.1 uncultured Amylibacter sp. | reverse complement strand
CGCGAGCAACCATGGTCGAGTTGTATGACGGGCTTGAGGCATGGAGTCAGAATCGATGGCCGAGCCTGCACTTTGATTTGATGAGCATTAACCAGCTTTTTTCACCTTTCCTGGGTGCGGGGTTTTACTACAAAACCTTCATGTGGCCCAAATCGTTCTGGGAGAAGGTTTACGAGCCAGTTATTCGCCGAGCTGCGGGTTTGGGCACAGCAGGTACCGAGACAGACCCGGATCACTATGAG
>CAXMSA010000252.1:318-558 GCA_964195605.1 uncultured Amylibacter sp. | reverse complement strand
ATGACACCGCCCAGCGGAATGTATCCGTTTGTGACGCCTTTGGCGAAGGTCATCAAATCGGGTACCAGCTGGTAGGTTTCGCAGCCGAACCAGTTGCCGGTGCGGCCAAAGCCACAGATCACTTCATCCATGATCAGAAGGACGTCCCGCTCCTTGCAGATTCGCCTGATCTCTGGCCAATAGCTGTCCGGCGGGATAATCACACCGCCTGAGCCCTGCACCGGTTCGGCAATGAACGCC
>CAXMSA010000252.1:0-279 GCA_964195605.1 uncultured Amylibacter sp. | reverse complement strand
GCGTTGCGGCGACTGATAATGTGTTTCTTCTCGGGCTTGCCCAGCAGGCCGTAGTAGCGCTGTACCAGGCGAAGATTGGTATCGTTAGCCTCGGAGCCGGAGTTCGTAAAGAACACGTGGTTGAAGTGGGATGGGGTGATTTCCACCAACGCTCTGGCCAGCTCTACTGCCGGCTGGTTGGAGCAATTGAAAAAATTATTGTAAAAGGGCAACTCCTGCAGCTGGGTGTAGATGGCATCCTTGATGCTCTGTTGGCTGTAGCCGAGATTGCAGCACCAC
>CAXMSA010000251.1:0-559 GCA_964195605.1 uncultured Amylibacter sp. | reverse complement strand
ATTGTTCCCACCCGAATTCCAGAAACGCCAGATATCCCTGATCACACATCGCCCTGATCGCATCCATGTCCACCGGGCCCGGCGCGGTAATATCGTCGAACCCTCTTTCGCGCAGGCGCGCCAGGATCAGCTCGACCCTTTCGGGGCATTCGAAGGGTGGCACGAAAACACCACCCGAAAGCTCACCAATTGGTGCGTGTTTCGAATGCGCCTCGCTGGCAAACACCCGCATCAGCCGGCTGCTGCCTCTTCTTGCAACCGGCGCGTGATCTGCCGCTTCGATATAATCGAAGCCGCCAATACTCCGACGGTGACAATCGCATAATGATCGTCGAAAGCGCGTTGATCTCTGGGCTGACGCCCAACCGAACCGATGAGTAGATTTTGATCGGCAGAGTTGTAGCCGATGGTCCAGACGCGAATGACGCAATGACCAGATCATCAAGCGACAGCGTAAAGGCAAGCAACCAGCCCGATATCACCGCAGGCGCAATGATCGGCAAAGTTACCAATCTGAAGGCTTCGAAGGGTGATGCACCAAGATCGAGCGCGGCTTCTT
>CAXMSA010000250.1:0-559 GCA_964195605.1 uncultured Amylibacter sp. | reverse complement strand
GCCTCGGTCACCGTATCCATCGCTGAACTGATAAGGGGTATATTCATCGCAATGGTTTTCGTCACATGCGTTTGCGTGTCCGCAGTGGTCGGCATAACGCTGGACGCGCCTGGAACAAGTAGTACATCATCGAAGGTAAGGGCCTCACGAATTTCCATAGAATTTCTCCTAATATGGGGGTCGCTGTTGGCACGTCTCTATTTCATGAAGTGAGGAAAATTGAAACCCCTAAGCCACCGCTGCCCCCGTCTTTTTCGAAAGGTCGCCACGAATCCAGAATTTCGAGGCCATCCACACGATATAAAGGATCAATGGTGTACCAATTAGTAGACCACCGATGAGTCCTGTCATGGCGATGATTCCCGCGCCTTTGCCAATGGCCATAATCTGTAAATTGATGAAAGTGCCGATTGGAAACGTAAAACTGCCCCATACCGGATTCCAGCCGCCCTCTAATAGCCAAACCGAAAAGATTAGCATGGTAATCACCATCGCCATCGCCATCCAGTAAAACAGGGTATATGCCCAGTCGATCCCGAGTGCGCCAAACGCCAGTGCA
>CAXMSA010000249.1:0-559 GCA_964195605.1 uncultured Amylibacter sp. | reverse complement strand
ACTTTCCATTAATTGGCCCTAAGCCACCGGCTTCCAGCCGGTTCGCTTCAGCGTAATTCGCAATAATCTTCCCTCTCCTTTTTAAGACCCCGCGAAGCGGTAAGGGTCTTAAAAAGGAGAGGGAAGATTATGATCTATTCTACAGGAAGCCATACCAAATTTTACCACCGATTTCACGTCGTATGGACAACAAAATATCGTTATAAGGTTTTGCGTGGCCCCATGCGCGAACGTATTCGCGAGATTATCCGTCAGACTTGCCAAGAACTTGGCGTGCATATCGAGAAGGGGGTGCTATCGACGGATCACGTGCATATGTTCATATCGGTACCGCCTCATATTGCCCTATCAAAGGTGATGATGCGGATCAAAGGGCGATCATCTTACAAGATACAGCGCGAGTTTCCAGAACTGCGCAAACGCTATTGGGGGCAGCGATTTTGGGCCCGTGGGTATTTCTCCACCACCAGCGGAAATGTCACTGACGATGTCATACTTCAGTATCTTGAATTACATTCAAAACGGGAACCTACCGGCGTCAGCCGGTAGTTGTTCAGTT
>CAXMSA010000248.1:0-560 GCA_964195605.1 uncultured Amylibacter sp. | reverse complement strand
GCCGTCAATTTCCACTTGGCGTGCGCCTTCACCCTCGACCCAGGTTGCCAGTTCGTGAGTTTCCGACAGACTTTCAAGCGTCGCGGTCACTTTCCAGCCCAAACGTTCGGGTGCGCGCGACATCTCGTCAACCGCGGCGCGGCGCAAACCGCGACCGGGCGATAGCATCGACACAGCCTCTAAAATGTTAGTTTTGCCCGCGCCGTTCGGCCCGTAAATAGCAATAGGCCGCCCGTCTGTTTGCAAACGCGCGGCCTTATGTGATCTGAAATGCGAGAGCTTTATCTCGCGAATGGAAAGCGTGCCCATTTAGACCCGCATCGGCATCACAACGTAAACCGCACTATCGTCATTACCTTCGCGCATCAGCGTCGGGTCACCAGAAGAGTTGAACATGAACACCGCGTTTTCGCGATCCACCTGATTGGCAATTTCCAGCAAGTATTTGGCGTTAAAGCCAATTTCCAAGGCCTCGTCGCCATATGCAACGGCCAGTTCTTCGTCCGCCGCACCGGAATCCGGTGAATTTACCGATAGAACCAAACGATCGTCTTCCAGCG
>CAXMSA010000247.1:337-569 GCA_964195605.1 uncultured Amylibacter sp. | reverse complement strand
ATCGCTCCAAGTCTGTATTACAAATGGAGTAAAACTTTTTTACAAGCAGGCAAACGCAGGCTCAAGGGGGATACGCTTCGTGAAGCGAACAGCGATGAAGTAAGTGAGCTGCGCCAGGAAAATGAACAGTTAAAACAACTGGTAGCGGAGTTGAGCCTTAAAAATCGTGTTCTAAAAAAAAGTTTGAATGGGCTGGAGTGAAACTGAGGCGATATATGCGTTACAGTCAGTC
>CAXMSA010000247.1:0-327 GCA_964195605.1 uncultured Amylibacter sp. | reverse complement strand
GAGAAGATGCAAATACATCCGGTTGGTAGAAGAATCCCCGGTGAGTATAAAACAGACGCTTTTTGAGCTCAACATCAATCGCAGTACGTTTTACAAGTGGTATCGGCGGTATCAAGAAGGAGGTTTTGAAGCTCTGGCCAATCGATATCGCTCACCGAAGCAGTTCTGGAATGCAATACCGCCCTGGGAAAAGCAGCGTGTGGTGGAGACAGCTCTTGACCACCCGGAAAAATCACCCCGTGAACTGGCCTGGTACATTACGGATACCCGTGGGTATTATATTTCTGAATCAACGGTATACCGGATACTGAAAGCCAACGCTCTGGT
>CAXMSA010000246.1:308-570 GCA_964195605.1 uncultured Amylibacter sp. | reverse complement strand
TAGAGAAAATCACCATTGGCAGCGTGCTAGCCCCCGGACCGCTGACGAAACTGGCGATCACCAGATCGTCTAGCGATAGTGTGAATGACAACAACCAGCCGGAAATAAGCGAAGGCGCGATCATCGGCAAGGTTATATCGAAAAACACCCGTAACGGTTTTGCACCCAGATCTGACGCGGCCTCTTCGATTGAATCGTCCATGTCGGTTAGGCGGGATTGAACAACCACGGCGACATAGGCCATGCAGAATGTTGTGTGGGC
>CAXMSA010000246.1:0-265 GCA_964195605.1 uncultured Amylibacter sp. | reverse complement strand
TTGCGACGAACAGCAACAACAACGAAAGTCCGGTGATAACCTCTGGCATCACCAGCGGTGCGGTGACCATTCCTGTTAGCAACCCACGCCCGCGAACGCGGCCAAAGCGGGTTAGAACCATTGCGGCAATGGTGCCAAGCACGGTGGCAAGCGATGCGCTGACGAAACCGATTTTCAAACTGATCCACGCCGCCCCGAGGATTTGCGGATCGTTCAGCAATTCCCCATACCATTTGGTCGACCAACCGCCCCAAACCGTTACCAG
>CAXMSA010000245.1:0-572 GCA_964195605.1 uncultured Amylibacter sp. | reverse complement strand
GGTAATGTCGTGGAAGTAATCGGCGCGGTCGTCGACGTAGAGTTTCCCCGAGACGCTGTACCCAAGATTTACGACGCGCTTTTGATCGCCGATGCCGGCGGTTTGACGCTCGAAGTGCAGCAACAACTCGGTGATGGCATCGTGCGTACTATCGCCATGGGTGCTTCCGAAGGTTTACGCCGCGGACTCGAAGTCAGCAACACCGGCTCGCCGATCACCGTGCCAGTGGGTCAGCAGACTCTCGGACGCATCATGGACGTCCTCGGTAACCCCATCGACCAAAAAGGCCCAATCGGCGAAGAAAAACGTATGCCGATCCACCGCGACCCGCCATCTTATGACGAGCAGGCAGCCGCAACTGAAATTCTGGAAACCGGCATCAAGGTAATCGACCTGGTCATGCCCATCGTAAAAGGCGGCAAGATCGGTCTGTTCGGTGGTGCGGGTGTTGGTAAAACAGTAACCCTGATGGAGCTGATTCGTAACATCGCGGTTGAGCACTCAGGCTTCTCGGTATTCGCCGGTGTTGGCGAGCGTACTCGTGAAGGAAATGACTTTTACCACGAAATGAC
>CAXMSA010000244.1:0-572 GCA_964195605.1 uncultured Amylibacter sp. | reverse complement strand
GACGGCGTAGATGTAGCGGTTTCTGTTGACGATGAGGGGCTGACTTTGCCGACGTCAATGCTGTCGGAACGCTTTGTTTGGGAATGCGAGACGATCATTGATCCAGAGGCCAACACGTCGCTGAATGGGTTGTATATGTCTGGTGGAATGTATTGCACGCAGTGCGAGGCGGAGGGGTTCCGCAAAATTACGTTCTATCCCGACCGCCCCGACGTGATGAGCATTTTTACTGTGCGGGTCGAAAGCGACAAACCTGTACTGCTGTCCAACGGCAACCCCGTAAAAAGCGGTGAAGGCTGGGTCGAATGGCACGATCCGTGGCGATCAGGAAAAATGTGCCTATGCCATGGATTCCTTGATCCGCTCTATGAAATGGGACGAGGAAGAATACGGACGGGAATACGATCTCGACATTTTTAACATTGTTGCGGTCGATGATTTCAACATGGGCGCGATGGAAAACAAAGGGCTGAATATCTTTAATTCGGCGCTTGTTTTGGCCAGCCCTCAAACGGCGACGGATGCTGATTACGAGCGTATCGAAAGCGTTATCGCGCACGAGTATTTCCACA
>CAXMSA010000243.1:320-572 GCA_964195605.1 uncultured Amylibacter sp. | reverse complement strand
TGCACCTCGTCAATAAGGTACACCTTGTAACGTCCCGAGGTAGGTGAGTACTGCACGTTGTCCAGAAGTTCGCGTGTGTCATCGACTTTTGTACGGGACGCAGCGTCGACTTCGATCAAATCGAGAAATCTCGACTGATCTATGGCCTCACAGGCACTACACTCGTTGCACGGATTGGCGCTCATCCCCCGTTCACAGTTCAATGCTTTGGCGAAAATGCGTGCCAGGGTCGTTTTACCCACACCCCGTGTG
>CAXMSA010000243.1:0-248 GCA_964195605.1 uncultured Amylibacter sp. | reverse complement strand
TTCTGCGCGCGGGGCTTTCTTGCTCTCACACGAAAATCCTCATTTTTCGAGGTACCCTAAAGATGGTGGCGGTTACAGCCAGCCCGACCACGACACCCGATTTGATTGCTGCGGCTGCTTCCTTCCGGATCTGACCGGGTTCACAATCTCTCGCCGCCGTGGAGACCGCCTGTCCCCGCCATTGATAAGTCTACTCGTGTTTCCATAAAAAAATTCCCTGCTTATGGGATATCTCAGGGAATTCGGTT
>CAXMSA010000242.1:333-573 GCA_964195605.1 uncultured Amylibacter sp. | reverse complement strand
ATTTGCGCGCCAAAGCTATATAGCTCATAAAAGAAGCCGATTACCAACGTAGAAAAATACAATGCCGCCGAGCCTTACCCAAGCACCCGAATCGACTGCTGCGGCTGCTTCCTTCCGGATCTGACCGGGTTCACACTCTATCGCCACCAGGGGGCCACGGCGACATTGCGGGGGGATTATAGCGTGTTGCTGTAACAGATAAACCAAAAAAGACGCTGTTATTGATCAGAAAGTATTCTG
>CAXMSA010000242.1:0-282 GCA_964195605.1 uncultured Amylibacter sp. | reverse complement strand
CCAACGGAGCAATTAGCCTGCGTCGACGAGCCGAGCCGCGTCTGGATGGACGAGTGCTATACGAAGTTAAGCTGAATGAAGAATGGTTGATGTCCAGCCTGTTTACCGAAGCCGAAATTCAACTGGCACATTTGGGCCTGTCGTTGGCCCAAAAAACCATATCCGGCGGTTTAAAAGTTGTGGTCGGAGGCTTGGGGCTCGGCTATACAGCCGCAGCTGCGCTAGAAAACACCGCGGTAAGCGAGCTGTGCGTGATCGATGTAATGCAGCCAGTGATTGATT
>CAXMSA010000241.1:0-576 GCA_964195605.1 uncultured Amylibacter sp. | reverse complement strand
ACGTGAGCCAGAATGGCCATCGTCGCTACGGGCTCTTTTACGACCACCGGCAACATCGGCACACCTGCCGCTTCATAATCTTTCTTGCAGGCAAATGCCAGCGCCCAGAAATGCGGCGGTGTCCAGAGAAACAAAACGAACGCAAGTATGAGCGGTGCCGGCGCCAGTGTGGCTTCGGTCGCCGCGGCGCCCGCCATTACGGCGAAACTCCCGGCCAGACCACCGATGACGATATTCATCCAGGTACGCGTTTTGAGCCAGACCGTATAGACGATTCCATACGTGAACGCGCCCAGGAAAATATAAATCGCCGCTTCGACATTCGTCGCTAAAGCCGCGATCACCAACGACACGAGCAATAGTAGCCCCAGGGATACGAGCCAGTACCAGCTCGGCTGAAGATCTCCAGTCACGAAAGCCCGGGTTTTAGTCCGCTTCATTTGGCTGTCCAGATCCCGTTCCCAGAGCTGATTGAACGCACCGGAAACCGACGATGACACCAGAACGGCCAGCCCCAATACCAATATTTGCCATGGTGCGAGTTCGATGCCCGGGCTGACGGCGATGCCGGCCAGG
>CAXMSA010000240.1:327-589 GCA_964195605.1 uncultured Amylibacter sp. | reverse complement strand
CAACGATGAACCGCTCGTATCTATCGACTTTAACCACGATCCTGCCTCGTCAACTTACGATGCAGGCCTGACCAAAGTCATGCAGGGAACGCTGGTTAAAGTCTGTTCGTGGTACGACAACGAGTGGGGCTTCTCCAACCGCATGCTGGATACCGCGATCGTGTTCCACAACGCCTGATTCCTGGCGTCATAGCAGTGTCCGTCATCAACATGGTCGATCTCGACCTGTCCGGTAAGCGCGTTCTTATCCGCGAGGATCTGA
>CAXMSA010000240.1:0-239 GCA_964195605.1 uncultured Amylibacter sp. | reverse complement strand
CGCCCGACCGAAGGCCAGGCCGATGACAAGTTTTCGCTGCAGCCGGTCGCTGTTCGCCTTGGCGAATTGCTGGGCCGTGAGGTGCCGCTGTTGCGCGACTGGATAGACGGCGTCGAAATCGAGCCTGGTGACGTGGTGCTGCTGGAAAACGTACGCTTCCTGGCGGGCGAGAAGGTCTGCGATCAAGCGCTTGCGCAGAAAATGGCGGCCTTATGCGACGTGTTTGTCATGGATGCTTT
>CAXMSA010000239.1:0-592 GCA_964195605.1 uncultured Amylibacter sp. | reverse complement strand
TTCAGATCGCAGAAATCAGTGGCTCCGAAAGTATCATGCGCGTGAATATCGAGGGCAACAGCTGGGTCAGCGAAGCGCACGGAATACACAGCTTCAAATTCGGCGAACGCAGAAGCTTTTTCTTCGATTCGAATCGTTGCCTGTACTTCGACAGCAACGACAAACTGGTGGAGACGCAGGTTTAATATGTCGCAGATCGAATTCAGGAACGTCCGCCATGCCTACCCGCCCCCTGCGGGCCAGGCGCCTGTTTACGCGCTCAAGGAAGTCAGCCAGACCTGGGACGATGGTGGCGCCTATGCGCTGCTCGGTCCTTCGGGCTGCGGCAAAACAACCCTGCTTAACATTATCTCGGGATTGCTAACGCCGTCCGAGGGTTCGATCCTGTTCGACGGACGCGAGGTTACGCGGCTGCCGACTGCCGAACGGCACATCGCCCAGGTATTCCAGTTTCCGGTGGTCTACGACACCATGACCGTGTTCGATAACCTGGCCTTTCCGTTGAGGAATCGCGGCGTAGCCGAAGCCCGGGTGACGCAGCGCGTGACCGAAATCGCCGAGATGCTGGATTTATCGGATCGACTGAAACAAC
>CAXMSA010000238.1:332-596 GCA_964195605.1 uncultured Amylibacter sp. | reverse complement strand
CGATAATTTGGCACGTTGTTTGTCGAATGGTAAAAGTGTTATATATGTAATAAGATTATATGATTATCGACCAATTGTCAAATTTTTCAATGAAGCAAAACTTCAAAAAAAAGCCCTTGCAGGCATGCAAGCATGCCATAAGGGCTTTTTATCTTTGCTATTCTATGGGAACTTGGGAAGCGATTACATCATACCGCCCATGCCGCCCATGCCGCCCATACCGCCGCCCATACCAGGAGGAGCACCGCCGCCAGGCATGGCGTC
>CAXMSA010000238.1:0-295 GCA_964195605.1 uncultured Amylibacter sp. | reverse complement strand
TTTGCAGGGCCAGACGAACCACTTTGGTGGGATCAATAACACCGGCTTTCTCCAGGTCTTCATAGGTGTCGCTGGCCGCGTTGTAGCCAAAAGGACCCTTGGAGCTCTTGACTTTATCGATGACAACAGATCCTTCCATACCGGCGTTGTTGGCTATCTGGCGCAGGGGCTCTTCAATGGCGCGCATGACGACCTTCACACCGAGTTTTTCATCGGCCTTGATTCTCATCTTGGCAAGAGCATCCAGACAGCGCACCAGGGCCACACCGCCACCCGGTACAATACCCTCTTCAAC
>CAXMSA010000237.1:359-608 GCA_964195605.1 uncultured Amylibacter sp. | reverse complement strand
CGACCCTTATTTCTCGGGCACCAAGATCAACTGGATTCTCGATAACGTTTCCGGTGCACGGGCGCGCGCCGAAAAAGGCGAACTCGCCTTCGGCACTATCGACAGCTTCCTGATCTGGCGTCTAACCGGTGGTGAGTCACACGTCACCGATGCCACTAACGCATCGCGCACCCTGCTGTTCAATATCCACCAACAATGCTGGGACAGCGAGTTACTCGAACTGCTATCGGTTCCCGAATCGTTGTTGCC
>CAXMSA010000237.1:0-232 GCA_964195605.1 uncultured Amylibacter sp. | reverse complement strand
GATGCCAGAATTCCGATCGCCGGTGTCGCCGGTGACCAGCAGGCCGCGCTCGTGGGTCAGGCCTGCTTTGAACCCGGCATGATCAAGAGCACCTATGGCACCGGTTGTTTCATGATCCTCAATACCGGTGAGCAGGCACTCGTATCGAATAACAAGCTGTTGACCACGGTCGGTTACCGGCTCAACGGCAAAACCACCTACGCGCTTGAAGGATCGATTTTTGTCGCTGGCG
>CAXMSA010000236.1:0-608 GCA_964195605.1 uncultured Amylibacter sp. | reverse complement strand
TATTGTGGGCTGGCATTGCCAGCGCTGCGCCTTATGCGGCGTTGGTCATGGACGCACGCACTGGTGAAGTATTGCATTCGCGTAATGCAGATACGCAGTTGCATCCGGCATCTCTGACAAAAATGATGACGCTTTATGTTGTGTTTCACGAGGTGGAAGCAGGGCGGATGAGTCTCGATCAAATGATCACAATATCCCGCAATGCAGCAAGCGAGCCGCCCTCGAAGTTAGGATTGCGTTCCGGCCAAAAAATCGCGTTGCGGTATCTAATCAGGGCTGCCGCGGTGAAATCTGCTAATGATGCGGCTACCGCCTTGGGTGAAGCCGTTTCTGGCTCAGAAGCTGAATTTGCAAAATACATGACGGCTACCGCGCGCGCGATGGGTATGAATAATACCACGTTCAAAAACGCGCACGGATTGACAGCGTCGGGACACAAATCCACTGCACGCGACATGGCGAACTTAGGGCGGCGGCTTTTCTATGATTTTCCGGATTATTATAATTTGTTCAGCAGGATCACTACGGATACTTCGATGAAAACCGTGTATAATACCAACCGACGGTTCTTAGGCGCATATCGTGGTGCAGACGGAATCAAGACAGGA
>CAXMSA010000235.1:0-609 GCA_964195605.1 uncultured Amylibacter sp. | reverse complement strand
GGATCAGAACTTTGGCTCCAAAATACACAGCACGCGCAATTGCCACTGTTTGACGCTCGCCGCCAGATAGCGTACCAACTGCTTGGTCTGGCCCACGTAGGTTTATTCCCATCTTGTGCATTTCTTCGACGCAAATGTCGTTTGCCGATCGGATGTCAATGTCTGACGTCAGCGCCTATGGGTCCAAATAGGGTGATTTCGACCCTTGGCTGCAAATGGTAGCAGCAGTTTTGACGCACCGTAATTTGCCAATACTGGACATTGATGTGTCGAGCAGTAATTGAACCAATCTGATACAAGCTTCCTTTGCTGACGTTTCGGTGTACGAATATATACTAGAACAGAGAACGCGGAAATTCATTCAAAATGGACCCGTCGCTCAACTGATTTGCTCAGCACCGCATCTAGAAAACTCCGGCAGTTTGCGTGGTCAGATTAATCTAGATTAATCCGCAACCCGTCCTTTCCAACGTGAAATGTGCCATCCCAGTGAGGTGCGACCGCGTCATGCCAGTGCATTTCGGTATAAGCAGGGTCGTCCGACGGGATCAGATGGTGAAACGCAAGCTGCGCCACGCCAGCTTCTGATGCTAGGCGCGCTGCATCGGC
>CAXMSA010000234.1:365-611 GCA_964195605.1 uncultured Amylibacter sp. | reverse complement strand
ATTTCCTCTCACCCCACACTGGTCTCGGCGCCGCCACCGGCGCTAGCTTCGCCAACGCCGGACTGATAGACGGCGACGTGTTGAACGCGATGAACGACGGTGCGGTGATCGTAAACTACGACCGTGGTGAAGTGATTGATGCAAACGCGCTGGACGCCGCCTTGTCATCGGGTAAGGTACGTTATGCCGCGATCGATGCCGATTTGTTCAAAAATCCCGAAACCGGCGACCTGTCTGGCCCAATGT
>CAXMSA010000234.1:0-334 GCA_964195605.1 uncultured Amylibacter sp. | reverse complement strand
CGCGTGTCGAAGGGGCCAAACAGGCGGTAGACCAGATCCTTGACGTGATCCGCTTCAAATCAGTGATGAACCTGAAAGGCGATCTGCCTGCAGGCTATATCAACGCAGGCGCGGCTACGGTCAACGGGGTTGGCAAAGTCACCAACAACACGCTCGCCGCTGCGGTTGCCGACGAAGCGCTGACTGCCAACATGCGCCGCGTGGCCGAAGAACTGGCAGCGATATGGGGTGCTATTGACGCGACCAAAGACGCCGCGCGGCGGACAGAGTTGTTGCAGCTTTATGGCGCTGACCTGGTGTTGGCGGGCAACAAAATTGCGTCGATGTCCAGTGC
>CAXMSA010000233.1:345-613 GCA_964195605.1 uncultured Amylibacter sp. | reverse complement strand
CCGTAGATAGATAAGGCCAGTATGATCCAACCGTCTTAACCGGGCGCGCATCTGACAATGTTCCGTGTCCGCCTGCCAAGACCGGCCAGCGGTCAACCGCTTCACCAAAGTCACCATGACAAGACGCACACTTTTCAGAGAATATCACTTCGCCATCTTCGACCGAGCCACTACCCATAGGTAGACCCACCCCGTCTGGGCGAATGTCTGTATTCCATGCCGCTACCTCTTCAGGTGTTGCGGTACGGCCTAAGCCCAAGGTACCTGC
>CAXMSA010000233.1:0-310 GCA_964195605.1 uncultured Amylibacter sp. | reverse complement strand
AATTTCGACATTTTCCGCCACCCCTTCTTTGTTCACAAACCATGTTTGGATGGCGTTGTTGTGATAAATTGAATTGGTGCCGCGAATGGTGCGTAACTCATCCTTGGTTGGCTGCACATATCCGGTGCTGTCATGCGCACGGCTTTGCAGCAGCAACGCAGACCCATCCCAATCAAATTCATAATAGAAACGATGCATAGACTTATCCAAAGATGGGCCGGACATCCGTGCTTTATGCCAGTTTTTGCCACCATCAATCGTGACGTCAACCTTTGGAATAGTACCGTGCCCAGACCACGCAACACCTGTC
>CAXMSA010000232.1:0-615 GCA_964195605.1 uncultured Amylibacter sp. | reverse complement strand
CGAGGCGGGACTGTCGGGCTCGCTTGATGGAAAACGCATTGTTGTTCAGGGATTGGGCAACGTGGGATACCACGCCGCCAAATTCCTTTCCGAAGAGGACGGCGCGAAAATCGTCGGCATTATCGAACGCGATGGAGCGCTTGTTGATGAAGACGGCCTTGATGTTGAAGCCGTCAGCCACTGGATCAAAAGTCACGGCGGCGTCAAGGGTTTCGCGGCATCGGGTTATGTCGAAAACGGCGCCGAAGTTCTTGAGTATGATTGTGACATACTCATTCCCGCCGCACTTGAGGCCGTGATCAATCTTTCAAACGCCGATCGCATTAAAGCGCCGCTGATAATTGAAGCCGCTAACGGTCCGGTCACTGCTGGTGCCGATGATATCCTTCGCAAGAATGGCAAGGTCATCATCCCTGACATGTTTGCCAATGCAGGCGGCGTGACGGTTTCGTATTTCGAATGGGTGAAGAACCTAAGCCATATCCGCTTTGGCCGCATGCAGCGCCGACAGGAAGAATCACGCCATGATCTGATCGTGAGCGAGCTTGAGCGTCTCAGCGAGAGCATGGGCGATTCCTGGTCGATGACGTCGAACTTCAAAGAGCGTTACTTGCG
>CAXMSA010000231.1:0-620 GCA_964195605.1 uncultured Amylibacter sp. | reverse complement strand
TACAAATCGCTGAAGGCGGTTCTGGACGGCGGGATCGAGGGGCGACCCGAAAATGTGATCTTCTACGCGACGTCCAACCGGCGGCATTTGATGCCGCGCGATATGATCGAGAATGAGCGATCAAGCGCAATCAGTCCTTCAGAGGCAGTGGAGGAAAAAGTATCGCTCTCGGACCGGTTCGGGCTGTGGCTTGGATTTCGTGCCTGCAGTCAGGATGAATATCTGGCGATGATAGACGCTACGGGCCGAGGCGATTGAGTGGCAGGCGACGCGCGGCGCGCGATCTGGTCGCGTCGCCTGGCAGTTTTTTGTCGATCTGGCCGGGCGTCGCGGCGTCGTCATCTGAGTCTCGACCCGTCTTAGACGTGTCGATTCGCCGGGACCATTCTGCCCCCGGACCCCAAAAAGCGTATTTTTCAAAAGATGAAGAACCGTTAGTTTAGATAGGGGATCGGATCGACGCTGTCGAAGCCTTCGCGCACTTCGAAGTGCAGGAAGGCGGGACTTCCGGCACGCACCACCGCGATCTTTTGACCACGTTTGATTTGGTCGCCCTTTGAGACGGTGATGTCGTCAACACCGGCGTAGACGGTCAGCAGATTTCCTTCATGGCGAATGAC
>CAXMSA010000230.1:0-638 GCA_964195605.1 uncultured Amylibacter sp. | reverse complement strand
GTGGGTCGATCAACCTCGGCATTGACCAGATCGGCAAGGCGTTGCATGGTCCAGTCGGAGGCCACCATGCCACCGTCGACTCGCAGTATCGTATCGCGTGATACGTTCCAGTCGCGGTGCATTGCATTCAGCAGATCACAGGTCTGATAACAAACCGATTCCAGTGTTGCCCAGGCGATTTCAGCGCGCCCGGTGCCGCGCGATAAACCGTAAATCGCCCCGCGGCAGTCGGGGTCCCAGTAGGGAGCGCCGAGCCCGACGAAGGCTGGCACAAGGTAGACTTCCTGTGATTCGTCTGCAATGGCGGCGAGTTCACCGGATTGTTCGGCGCTTTCGATCAGGGCGAGACCATCGCGTAGCCATTGTACCGCCGCACCGGCGACGAATATCGAACCCTCCAACGCATAACAGGCTTTTCCATCGAGTTGATAGGCAATCGTGGTGAGTAGTCGATTCTTCGATTGCACGCCGTTTTCGCCGGTGTTCAACAGCGCAAAACAACCGGTACCATAGGTTGATTTCATCATGCCCGGCTGGAAGCAGGCCTGACCCACGGTGGCCGCCTGCTGATCGCCGGCGATGCCAGAAATTGAAATTTTTCCACCGAATAGCGATTTGTCGGTTAATCCAAAATCGCT
>CAXMSA010000229.1:0-641 GCA_964195605.1 uncultured Amylibacter sp. | reverse complement strand
AACAGCAGTAGCTGAGCCACTCGAGCGCGGCTTTGGTCTGACACTCGGAAACGCGCTTCGTCGCGTTCTGTTGTCCTCGCTTCAGGGCGCGGCCATCACATCGGTGCAGATCGACAACGTATTGCACGAATTTTCCAGCGTTGCCGGCGTACGTGAAGACGTAACCGACATCGTGTTGAACCTCAAAGGCGTTGCGGTAAACATGGAAGTCGAAGGCCCTAAGCGCGTTGCGATTAACGCAACTGGCCCGGGTGTTGTGACAGCTGGTGACATTACCGAAACTAACGGCATTGAGATCCTGAACAAAGAGCACGTTATCTGTCACCTCGACGATGGCGCGGCGCTTTACATGGAACTGACTGTTGAAACCGGTAAAGGTTATGTTGCCGCGGACAAGAACCGCCCCGAAGATGCGCCGATTGGCCTGATTTCGGTTGATGCGCTGTTCTCGCCAGTGACTAAAGCTTCTTATAAAGTTGAACCAACCCGCGAAGGTCAGGTTCTGGATTATGACAAGCTGACACTAAGCGTTGAAACAGACGGTTCGATTTCTTCAGAAGATGCGATCGCTTATGCGGCCCGTATTCTTCAGGATCAACTCGCTGTATTCGTTAACTTCGATGAGCCTGAAGCGGCTGGTC
>CAXMSA010000228.1:0-641 GCA_964195605.1 uncultured Amylibacter sp. | reverse complement strand
AAAGGTTTTATATGCTTATACTGATCTATACGAACTGAACTCATTGATATCCAATGTTTAAATAATAAGGGAGTGGTCAGGGTGAGAGAAAAGTACATTAAGCCCGTAAAGCAGGTTGAAAACTACACCGCTAGAGGCGTCGTCAAGTCATCGATCTACGAAAAAGAACTTGAGCGATTGCAGGTGGAACTGGTCAAGTTGCAGTTGTGGATCAAGCATAAAGGTCTGAAAATTGTTGTCATATTTGAAGGCCGTGATGCTGCCGGAAAAGGCGGAACCATAAAACGGATCACCGAACCGCTGAACCCCAGGACCTGCAGGGTAGCGGCATTGCCCGCGCCGACCGACCGGCAAAAAACACAATGGTATTTTCAACGTTATGCAGCCCACCTTCCCGCTGCCGGCGAAATGGTGATCCTGGATCGCAGTTGGTATAACCGCGCCGGTGTGGAAAAAGTGATGGGGTTTTGTACACCCGATGAATTGGAGGAGTTCATGCGCTCCTGCCCGGAATTTGAACGCATGCTGGTGCGAAGCGGCATATTGCTGGTCAAATACTGGTTTTCCGTCAGTGACAAGGAACAGGAAAAACGCTTCCAGGGTCGTCTTATCGACTTTACGAAAAGGTGGAAGCTGAGTCC
>CAXMSA010000227.1:389-654 GCA_964195605.1 uncultured Amylibacter sp. | reverse complement strand
GATGCTGCAGGACGATTTCATCGCCCCGTCCATCAACGTTAACGACCCTGACCCGGTGGTTGAGGGCAAGCCGCTGGTCACCGAGCTGATTGAGAATGCGGGCTTGAAAACCGTCATGTCCAACAGCTTCGGCTTTGGCGGCACCAACGGGACGCTGGTATTCCAGAAACGTTAGAGTTTAAGAAAACACAATAGTCGGCCATAATCGGCCGCTATGACTATTGAAACTCTCAGCGAAACCAGCTGCTTCGGCGGCAAGATCGGC
>CAXMSA010000227.1:0-379 GCA_964195605.1 uncultured Amylibacter sp. | reverse complement strand
CCGACACGCGTCCGCGGTTAACAACTGCGACATGCAATTCTCTGTCTTCGTGCCGCCGCAGGCCGCGACTGCCAAGGTCCCCGTTCTGACCTTTCTTTCGGGGCTTACCTGTACCGAAGAAAACTTCATGGTGAAAAGCGGTGCACAACGGGTCGCTGCCGAGCTCGGCCTCATGCTTGTCTCTCCCGATACGAGCCCGCGAGGCGAAGGTGTTCCGGACGATCCAGATGGTGATTATGATTTCGGGCTCGGAGCGGGATTCTACGTCAATTCAACGGCAGCACCGTGGTCGACGCATTACCAAATGTATGACTATGTGACAGACGAGCTGCAAAAGGTCGTCTTCGAGAACTTCCCGGGCGACGCAACTCGCCACGGC
>CAXMSA010000226.1:0-656 GCA_964195605.1 uncultured Amylibacter sp. | reverse complement strand
GCTTGGTTTTGATGACGCAGGATTTCTGGGCGACGTGGATTTGTCGGTTCCTGCGGGCGAATCCGGGCGTTCGGTTCTGGAAATGATCTGGGCCCGCCCCACTTGCGAAGTGAATGGTATCACCGGCGGATACACAGGCGACGGTTTCAAAACCGTTTTGCCGTCAATTGCGAGTGCGAAAATTTCCTTCCGGTTGGTTGGCACACAAGATCCACTGAAGATCCGCGAGAGTTTCCGCCAAATGGTGAAGGGTGCTTTGCCGGCCGATTGCACAGTTGAATTTGGCGATCACGGGGCGTCGCCCGCAAGCGTCATGGCGACAGACGATCCAGGGTTCGAGAAGGCGCGGCTCGCGCTAAGTGGCGAGTGGCCAAAAGCGGCGGCGTTTATTGGAAGCGGGGGATCAATTCCAATTGCCGGACACTTCAAGGACATTCTTGGGCTCGATTCAATGTTGATTGGCTTTGGTCGCGACGACGATCTGATCCACAGCCCGAACGAGAAATACGACGTTCGCAGTTACCACAAAGGCACTCGAAGCTGGGCGCGCGTGCTGGACGCTTTGACGAAATAGGCAGGGAATTTTGAAGGCGTTGTGGCGCGGTTGACGGGGCTCGAACCCGCGACCTCCGGCGTGACAGGCCGGCACTCTAACC
>CAXMSA010000225.1:375-658 GCA_964195605.1 uncultured Amylibacter sp. | reverse complement strand
AGTCTCTTCTACCACGCCATGCTGGGCCTCCAGGTTGTTATCGAGGATTACGTGCATCAGCCGGTACTGGAAGTGGTTTTGCATTTTCTGACCCGTGCCGGCGCTTATATCGGCATGGCCATTGGCATCATTCATGTCCTTAAACTGGCCCTTGGAGCCTGATCGATGAGCAAGTCCTACGATATCAAAGAACACCAATACGATGTCATCGTAGTCGGGGCCGGCGGCGCCGGCCTGAGGGCGACCATGGGTGTGGCAGCCACCGGACTGACAACCGCCTGCC
>CAXMSA010000225.1:0-246 GCA_964195605.1 uncultured Amylibacter sp. | reverse complement strand
CATCACCAAGGTCTTCCCGACCCGCAGCCATACGGTGGCCGCACAGGGCGGCATGTCAGCGGCGCTGGGAAATATGGGTGAGGACGACTGGCGCTGGCATATGTATGACACGGTCAAGGGCTCTGACTGGCTGGGAGACCAGGACGCCATCGAGTACATGTGCCGCGAGGCCGTGCCAGCCGTGGTGGAACTGGAACATTTCGGCGTGCCTTTTTCACGCACGGAAGACGGGCGCATTTACCAGCG
>CAXMSA010000224.1:0-664 GCA_964195605.1 uncultured Amylibacter sp. | reverse complement strand
TTCGAATTCTTCCCGGTTATAGGCAATGCCGCCGCCAGTACCACCCAGGGTGAATGACGGCCGGATTATTGTTGGATAGCCAATGGCGCCCTGCTTTTGCAGCGCCTCTTCCAGGCTGTGCGCAATCACTGCCGCCGGAGTTTCGAGCCCGATTTCCTTCATGGCCACCCGAAACCGGTCGCGGTCTTCTGCCATGTCGATCGCATCGCGTGAGGCACCATCCAATTCCAACCTGCTTCTCGAGCGCCTCGTTCATTGAGTGGGCTATTTCTGCTCGCGGACTTTCCAGACCGATCTCTTCCATGGCCTTGCGGAACAATTCACGATCTTCAGCCATGTCGATAGATTCTTTGGTCGCCCCAATCATCTCCACGCTATGCTCTTCCAACACGCCCTCTCGCGCCAGGTCCAGGGCGCAGTTGAGGGCCGTCTGCCCGCCCATGGTGGGCAAGAGTGCATCCGGTTTTTCCTTGCGAATGATCTCGGCCACTGTGCGCCATTCAACCGGTTCAATATAGATTGCATCCGCGGTGCCCGGATCGGTCATGATCGTGGCGGGATTGGAATTGACCAGGATCACCCGGAAGCCCTCCTCGCGCAGCGCCTTGCACGCCTGGGCACCCGAGTAATCAAACTCACAGGCCTGGCCGATCACGATCGGTCC
>CAXMSA010000223.1:381-665 GCA_964195605.1 uncultured Amylibacter sp. | reverse complement strand
GCTGGCTGTTTTAGGAAATTGCACTACTTCTTCCAGGGCCTGCTCGGGGCTAATTTCCTGACCTATTAACACAATAACACCGGTAGTCTCTTTGGAAATTCTCTCCATGGCGCGTCGCAGCGACCAACCGGTTTTTTCTTTTTCGATATGCGTGCTCAAAATGTCTCTCAAGGTACTTACTGTTTGCACACGCACCGGCGTATCGTCCGACTCGTTGATTTCACCTTTGGTCAGGGCATAGTGGATTGTGGTATCAACCAGATCAAGGAACGTATGGAGCTGGA
>CAXMSA010000223.1:0-238 GCA_964195605.1 uncultured Amylibacter sp. | reverse complement strand
TCTACCGATTGTTCGTGCAGCGAGCGATACTCGATCAAGTCGGCAATGGTGCCCATTTTTAATTGATGTTTCTCAGCGAACTCTTCCAACTGCGGCCGTCTGGCCATGGTGCCGTCTTCGTTCATAATCTCTACGATCAGTGAGGCCGGTGCAAAACCCGCCATGCGGGCCAAGTCTACGCCAGCTTCGGTGTGACCCGCTCTACGCAAAACGCCGCCGGGTTTGGCCACTAGGGGAA
>CAXMSA010000222.1:286-668 GCA_964195605.1 uncultured Amylibacter sp. | reverse complement strand
CGGTTTCTAGCAGTAAATCCAGCTCACCCATCACGACGCCTTCGAAATGGGTGACCACATCCATGGGATGCAGGCGCCGCGTCGCTGGTGCCAGCGTTTCAATAAAACGCGCCGCGAAATAGAAGGCATCAATGTCGCGGCGGAACGCTTGTTCAATCCGCGGTCTCAAGACCTTGACGGCAACTTCTTCGCCAGTGTCCGCCAGGCGTGCTTTGTGAACCTGGGCTATCGACGCCGCCGCGACTGAATCCGAAAATTCGCTAAATAGATCGTCGACATTCACACCCAATTCACGGGTGACAGTTTCTTTCGCCACCGCCGTTGAAAAAGGTGGCAACTTGTCCTGCAAAACGCGCAATTGCAACGCAAGCTCGTCGCCAAC
>CAXMSA010000222.1:0-276 GCA_964195605.1 uncultured Amylibacter sp. | reverse complement strand
AGCTCGGGATTGCCCTTGTAGCCCAGCCATTTGAACGGCCAGCCAAGAATTCGGGCGGCAATCCGCAGGGATGGTGGCGCGTCGAAGGCTTCAAGCACAACGCGCATCGCACCCGTGCGTTCAAACGTGGCACCGGTGCGGATCAGACGCAGAATATTATGTGGCCCGCGCACCTAGATTTTCCACCCCGAATGAAGCGCTGCAATCCCCAACGACAGGTTGCGGTATTTCACGCGCGCAAACCCGACATCGCCAATCATTTGGGCAAATGTCTCC
>CAXMSA010000221.1:0-669 GCA_964195605.1 uncultured Amylibacter sp. | reverse complement strand
CGATACGTTCAGTTTTACCGGTAAAGCTATTCATTACCGTCGTGCCTTTATCTAACTTGCCAGAATAAATTCGAATAAAAGTTAGGGCACCATAACGGTCATCCATAATTTTGAAAGCTAATGCACGTAGCGGCTTGTCTACATCAACTATTGCAAATTCACCTGTTTCATTACCTTCTAAGTCTACTTCCGGTTGCGGTGGTACTTCCGTAGGACTCGGTAAATAATCGACAACAGCATTCAATACTAATTGAACACCTTTGTTCTTAAACGCAGAACCGCAGTATGTAGGGAAGAAATCAAGTGCGATAGTACCTTTGCGAATACATGCTTTAAGTGTTTCATTACTTGGCTCTTCACCGTCCAAGTATTTCTCCATCGCTTCGTCATCTTGTTCGAGCAAATCCATGCTTTGCGGGTCAATAAGTCAACCACGCCAACAAAGTCGTCTTCGGTGCCAATAGGTAAGGTCATTACCAATGGGTTTGCACCTAATACTTTTCTAATCTGATCTACTACGCTATAAAAATCAGCGCCTAGACGATCCAGTTTATTAACAAAAATAATACGCGCTACAGCAGATTCGTTTGCATAGCGCCAGTTGGTTTCAGACTGAGGCTCAACACCGCCTGATCCGCAGAATACGCCGATGCCGCCATCTAGGACTTT
>CAXMSA010000220.1:0-674 GCA_964195605.1 uncultured Amylibacter sp. | reverse complement strand
GAACCATCGACGCCTGGGTCGAAGCC
The DNA here is from genome assembly GCA_964195605.1 of uncultured Amylibacter sp. Lineage (GTDB taxonomy): Bacteria > Pseudomonadota > Alphaproteobacteria > Rhodobacterales > Rhodobacteraceae > Amylibacter. The sequence goes on along the minus strand of CAXMSA010000220.1, from coordinate 648 downwards.
TATACCGAAGAAATCGGCCCGAAGCGCGGAGCCAGGGTAGTAGCGAAGGCATGGACCGACCCCGACTACAAACACCGGTTAATGAAAGACGCACCCGCTGCCATCGACGAGCTGGGATACCTGGGTAGCGCAACCGCGCATTTAAAAGTGGTAGAAAATACAGATATGGTCCACAACCGGGTGATATGTACCCTGTGTTCCGGTTACCCATTCTCTATCCTCTGCGTGATGACCTGGAAGTTCGTGTATGGGATAGCACTTCTGAACTACGCTACCTGGTTCTGCCCCAGAGACCACCAGGCAGCGAAAATATGAATGAAGAAGAACTGGCCGGACTAGTCACACGCAATTCCATGATCGGCACCGATCGAGAGCTCGCGGTAGATGCCGGGGAGAAAAGCTGATGGACGGCATTCATGATCTTGGCGGAAAGCAGGGTTATGGCCCTGTTGAGGTGGATGAAACAAATGTTCCGTTCCACCATGAGTGGGAAGGTCGTGAGTGGGGTATATCTCGAACGGCGCGTGTACCCGGTATCAACATCGACTGGTGGCGTCATTGCAGGGAGTTAATCATGCCGGAAGATTACCTTGGTCGACCCTATTTCGACTCCTGGGCACAAACAGACTTTGCAACTTACCTAAATGC
>CAXMSA010000219.1:417-685 GCA_964195605.1 uncultured Amylibacter sp. | reverse complement strand
CAAAGAAGGAGGCCTCTTCGCCTTCCATGAACTCCTCGATCACAACTTCAGTGCCGGCCGCGCCGAAGGCGCCACCGAACATGTCGTCTAGGGCGGCAAGGGCGGTTTTCAGATCCATGGCGACGACAACGCCTTTGCCTGCGGCCAGACCGTCGGCTTTGATCACGATGGGTGCGCCTTGTTCAACGACGTAGGCTTTGGCGGCTTCAAGTTCGGTGAAATGAGCATAGGCGGCGGTGTCTGCGCCGCACGCATCGCAAATTTCTTT
>CAXMSA010000219.1:0-257 GCA_964195605.1 uncultured Amylibacter sp. | reverse complement strand
CGGCTGAAGCCGATGGGCCGAATGTCAGGATGCCTGCCGCGCGAAGGGTGTCGGCCACGCCCGCGGCGAGGGGGGCTTCGGGGCCGACGACCACAAAGCTGATGCTTTCAGCGGCGCAAAAGTCGACGACGGCGTCGCCGTCCTCGGGGTTGATGTCAACGCAATCCGCGACTTGAGCGATGCCTGCGTTTCCGGGGGCACAGAACAACTGATCACACTTGGGGTTTTGGGCGATGGCCCATGCGAGGGCGTGTTCG
>CAXMSA010000218.1:0-699 GCA_964195605.1 uncultured Amylibacter sp. | reverse complement strand
AGCAGTGCCAAGCGTCCAAAAGCCGACGCGGGGAACGCCAATCACATTGGCGCACCGATGCCGGGTATCATCGCAACCGTTGCGATTGCTGCGGGACAGAAAGTTTGCGACGGGGATTTGTTGATGACGATCGAAGCGATGAAAATGGAAACAGGCATTCACGCTGACCGCGACGGTGTGGTGAAGATGGTACATGTATCGGCGGGTTCACAAGTTGATGCGAAGGACCTGTTGGTCGAGCTTGGGGATTAACCCAAGGAAGAAAACCGGTATATCCGACCTGCGTTAGCGCAGTGTCGGGTAGGCCAACCTTTGATTGGGAACGGCGTCGTGCCGTGATCGCGTTTTCCTTCAAATTATAGTTAATGGAAAACCACCCTTTAAGCGCTGATTTATCCACGAAATGTCCCATATCAACAGGTCTGAAGGCAATTCGGGCAGGTTCCGATTTTCACTTAAAACCCAATAGTCAAAAAACTTATAATGCCGCCTAATTACCCCTTGTGCATCCCTTTTGATTCCGTATATATCGGCCACACCTAAGGAGGCGGGCGTAGCTCAGTGGTAGAGCACTTCGTTGCCAACGAAGATGTCGAGAGTTCGAATCTCTTCGCCCGCTCCAATATTTCACATAACTTTCAGACGACTTTCACATGACGCCTCGGCGTCGGTTTTCTGTGACATATTTTCATGTCAGCA
>CAXMSA010000217.1:374-701 GCA_964195605.1 uncultured Amylibacter sp. | reverse complement strand
TCCATGGTGGTCTCAACCGCCCTCGTGATAGGCACAATTATCGCCTTCTTCACGATGGGCCTTAACTTCGGGATCGATTTCCGCGGTGGCACGATGCTTATGGTGGAAACACCAGAGGCGGTCGAGGTAAGCGCATACCGTGAATTGCTGAATGGTGTCGTTGATGGCGATGTGACGGTTACCGAACTGTCCGACCCTGCCGCTGCGATAACCGGTGAAGAAAACAACGTAATCATGGTTCGGATCGAACAGATCGGCGAAGACGCTGCTGTTCAAAACGACTTGATCAAAACGGTTAAGGCAGCCTTAAGTGGCGAATTTGAGGGG
>CAXMSA010000217.1:0-251 GCA_964195605.1 uncultured Amylibacter sp. | reverse complement strand
TTGTCTTCCTTCAGACCGACTCTGTTGGTGCCAAAGTTTCAGGTGAATTGGTACAGGCTGGTGTTCTGGCCATCGTTCTGGCGGTTGGGGCGGTTCTTTTCTATATCTGGCTGCGCTTTGAATGGCAGTTTTCCGTTGGCGCGGTTGTCGCGTTGGTACACGATGTTTTCATCACGATCGGTATTTTCTGTGTAACACAAATCGAGTTTAACCTGACCATCATCGCGGCCATTCTAACTATTGTCGGGTAT
>CAXMSA010000216.1:0-722 GCA_964195605.1 uncultured Amylibacter sp. | reverse complement strand
GCAGAGAACGAAGCACAGGCCGTATCAAAAATGATGCGTACGTCTGGTCAGAAACTTAATCTGGTAGCACAGATGATCCGCAATAAGCCGGTCGACAAAGCGCTAACAGATCTGACGTTCTCCAAGAAGCGTATCGCAGGCGATGTGAAGAAATGTCTTCAGTCCGCTATTGCGAATGCCGAAAACAACCATGGCCTAGACGTTGACGATCTCGTCGTTGTCGAAGCTTATGTTGGTAAAAACTTGACAATGAAACGTGGTCGTCCTCGTGCTCGCGGTCGTTTTGGGAAAATCCTAAAGCCGTTCAGCCAGCTGACAATCACAGTTCGTCAGGTATCCGCAGATGAGGAGCAAGCCTAATGGGAAATAAGATTAACCCAATCGGTCTGCGCCTGCAGATCAACCGTACATGGGACAGCCGCTGGTATGCTCCGTCGAAAGATTTCGGCGATTTGCTACACGAAGATCTGGCCATCCGTGCTTACGTAAAGAAAAACCAGGTTCAGGCCGGTATTTCGCGCGTAATCATTGAGCGTCCACACAAGAAGTGCCGCGTTACGATCCATGCAGCCCGCCCCGGTGTTATCATCGGTAAGAAGGGTGCAGACATCGAGACATTGCGCAAAGCACTTGCAACGCTGACTGAATCTGATTTGCACCTCAACATTGTTGAAGTTCGCAAGCCAGAGATCGACGCGATGCTTGTTGGTGAAAACATCGCA
>CAXMSA010000215.1:0-731 GCA_964195605.1 uncultured Amylibacter sp. | reverse complement strand
CCACCGACAACGCTGGCGATATGATTGACGAGCTGCAACTAATGTACAACCGTGAACGCCAGGCCAGTATTACGCAGGAAATCAGCGAAATCGTAGCCGGCGCGGCGGCAGTTTAACCTTATCAAGATAGAACAGAGGATCAACAGATGAGCACAGGTAATGTCGTGGAAGTAATCGGCGCGGTCGTCGACGTAGAGTTTCCTCGAGACGCTGTACCCAAGGTATACGAGGCGCTTACGATCGCCGATGCCGGCGGTTTGACGCTCGAAGTTCAGCAACAACTCGGTGATGGCATCGTTCGCACCATCGCCATGGGTGCTTCCGAAGGCCTGCGGCGCGGACTCGAAGTCAGCAACACAGGCTCGCCGATCACCGTGCCGGTGGGTCAGCAGACCCTCGGACGCATCATGGACGTCCTCGGTAACCCCATCGATCAAAAAGGTCCTATCGGCGAAGAAAAGCGTATGCCGATCCACCGCGCCCCGCCGTCTTATGACGAGCAGGCAGCCGCAACTGAAATTCTGGAAACCGGTATCAAGGTAATCGACCTGGTCATGCCCATCGTAAAAGGCGGCAAGATCGGTCTGTTCGGTGGTGCGGGTGTGGGTAAAACAGTAACCCTGATGGAACTGATTCGTAACATCGCGGTTGAGCACTCAGGCTTCTCGGTATTCGCCGGTGTGGGCGAGCGTACTCGTGAAGGCAACGACTTTTACCACGAAATGACCGAT
>CAXMSA010000214.1:474-742 GCA_964195605.1 uncultured Amylibacter sp. | reverse complement strand
ATAGGACGGTAACTTATCCGTGATGATAATCTTAGGCGGTCCATGCTTTCGCATTGTTTTTATGAGGAACTTCTTAGCCGCAGCTTTGTTACGTCGTTTTGAAACATAACATTCAAGAACTTCGCCTTCGTGATCAACCGCCCGCCACAGGTAAAAGCGTTCACCATTGATTTTGACAAAGACCTCATCCAGATGCCACTGCCAATTTGAGTGACGCCCCGCCCTCCTCTTTCGAATTTCCTTGGCAAACTGTACGCCAAATCGGTTC
>CAXMSA010000214.1:0-355 GCA_964195605.1 uncultured Amylibacter sp. | reverse complement strand
AACTGAGTGGATAGCGAACATAATACATTACCGCCAAGCGTATAATTTCGGGCGATGTTTTGAAGTATTTGAAAGGTGAACGTGTTGTCATTTACCAAAAATAGAGATCAGCCACGAAACCGTCAAGTTTATCTGACAACACCGTCTGTCTCATGTCCCACTCCTTGGTGGTTACGATGAGCCAACAACACTCCCTTATCAAATCACCCTATTTGGACCCATAGGCGCTGACGTCAGACAGTTGGTACATTGACTGGTCTGTTGCATAACACTAATCCGCCAACGACGTAGTTGTGGAAACGCAAATATTACACCCATCGAAATATGAGAAAGATAAAATGAAATATTCACACCG
>CAXMSA010000213.1:0-757 GCA_964195605.1 uncultured Amylibacter sp. | reverse complement strand
ACGTTCGTTCTCAAACCAAGTTAAAGGGAGCGCGGAGCGAGGGGCCGCAGAATAGGCCCTCCCCCGGGGGGGGGCCGGGGGTCTTTAGGTGGAGTTGGGAAAGTGGTCCAGGGACCCGCTGCGCGACTCAACAATTAAAGGACGCAATAGAGTTTTTATGTAACCCATTTGTAACCCACAAGAAACAACGAGTTGCTCAAATACCTGCTAAGTCATTGATTTTAATGGTGCCCCCACACGGACTCGAACCGCGGACCTACTGATTACAAATCAGTTGCTCTACCAGCTGAGCTATAGGGGCAACGGGGGCTGAATACCCTCCATTGGGGCTGGTTTGCAAGGGGTAAAATGAGCCATAACCAATATTTTTGAGATTACTTTCAGTGATTTGAAGATCGGGCCAAAAGTATGACTGGCAACAGGCCTACAATCGTTACAAAAATCGCTGCTGGGGCTGCTTGGCCGAGGTTTTCCAGCGACGCCTGACTGTAGACGCGGGTTGCAAGCGTATCAAAATTGAAGGGTCGCAAGATTAGGGTGGCGGGTAGTTCTTTCACGCCGTCCACGAAAATCAACATGCCTGCGATCAGAACTGAACCGCGAATCAAGGGCACATGAATTTCGCGTAATGTCTGGCCGATACCACGGCCCAAGGATCGTGATGCCATGTCCATTGACGGGGTCACGCGGCCCAATGCGCTGTCAACAGCGCCAAGGCCTATTGCAAAGAAGCGTACAAAATACGCGAATACCACTG
>CAXMSA010000212.1:297-787 GCA_964195605.1 uncultured Amylibacter sp. | reverse complement strand
CCCGGCCGGTTTGGGCGAAGCTGTATTGAAAGCTATCGGTTAATAATACTCCGGGCGCCCATTATGGCGCCCGGATTTCTTTCAAAGGCTCAATTAAGGGCCGATAAATAGGGAGCGGATTTTCCGTCTAGGCCAATGACAGAGCAATCCTCCAATGACCAATTCCATAACGAGTCCTTCTTGCAAGGGCACAACGCCGAATACGTCGAACAGCTGCAAGCGCAGTTTGCGAACGACCCCAATTCGGTAGACGAAAGCTGGCAAAACTTCTTTCACGCACTTGGCGAAGAACCAAGCGTCGCCCGCGCCGAGGCAGCAGGACCAAGTTGGGCACGTGGCGATTGGCCGCCTACGCCTAACGATGACTTAACCGCAGCATTGGATGGCCAATGGGCCGAACCCGAGGCAGCTGCCAAGAAGATCAAAGCCAAAGCAACCGAAGCTGGCGCGACAATTTCCGAAGAACAGGTAAAACAAGCCGTTCTCGATT
>CAXMSA010000212.1:0-246 GCA_964195605.1 uncultured Amylibacter sp. | reverse complement strand
ACGGTTTCACTGCCGCTGACATGGATCGCCCGATTTTCCTAGATAACGTTCTGGGGCTAGAGCACGGCTCCATGCGCGAGATCGTAGACATTGTAAAACGCACCTATTGTGGCACATTCGCGCTGCAATACATGCACATCTCTAACGCCGAAGAGGCCGGTTGGCTTAAGGAACGCATCGAAGGCTATGGCAAAGAAATCGCCTTCACCAAGATGGGCCGCAAAGCGATTCTTAACAAACTGGTCG
>CAXMSA010000211.1:277-803 GCA_964195605.1 uncultured Amylibacter sp. | reverse complement strand
AACTATCATTTCAAACCGTACATACGACAAAAACGATACCAGTCGCATTGCCCGTGGTCGACCTCACCTTGTAACCGCGTGATTCTTCGGTAGATAATCATCACGAGCTACATAGGCCCACTAGCACCTGAAGCTAGCGCGTCTACCAATTCCGCCACCTCGGCAGGTCTGAACCGCGTACAATTGCGATTCCTTACGGGTGGCGCACTGTACTCAAAGCACCTTGAGTCTGTCAATGTGCCGCCTCATTAATACGGAGCAAACCAGCTTGACCAAACGAAAAAAATCCACATCCGGACGTGGAAAACCTTACCAGCACCCGGTTCCCAAGCGCGCTGCGATCCTTGAATGCCTGACGGATACTGGTCGACCGCAGAAGCCCGACGCCATAATGAAGGTGTTTGATATCAAGGGCCAGCGGATGCGCACGCTGCTGCTGGAGAAGCTGCACAAGATGGTCAGGGCTGGCCAGATCATCGAAAACCGGCGTGGTGAGTTTTGCCTGATTGCAAAACTGGAGCTGATT
>CAXMSA010000211.1:0-267 GCA_964195605.1 uncultured Amylibacter sp. | reverse complement strand
CAAAAGCGAAGTCCTACAAGCATCCGATTCCAAGCCGTAACGACCTGCTCGACATGCTGACTGACGTTGGCAAACCGCTAAAGGCAGAACCGATCATGGAGGCCTACGGGCTGAAGGGGCAGCGCATGCGATCGCTCCTGATCGAACGCCTGCAGGTCATGGTTCGAGCCGGACAGATCCTCGAGAATCGCCGTGGCGAATATTGCCTGACGGCAAAACTGGACCTTGTCACCGGAAAAGTCAGCGGTCATCGCGATGGTTTCGGTT
>CAXMSA010000210.1:247-805 GCA_964195605.1 uncultured Amylibacter sp. | reverse complement strand
GCTCTGCGGCCGCCATTTGCGCGCGATGACCTGATAGCTCAATAGGGGGTGCCCATCTGAATTGAAGGCGTGCCGAGGATTGACCGCAGGGCTTATCCGATCGCAGCCAAGTCCCTGCTGCGGCTGCTTCCTTCCGGATCTGACCGGGTTCACAGGATCCCGAACTCGAACGGGACCCTGCGGTCAACGCTCGGCACAAAACGCGCCGAGTTCTGAAAATACATGGGGTCGGAGTGAGTTACAAACGCCTCTCAGCCAGCTGGAATCAGACCTCCTCCAGCTTCTCGAGCGCGGCGGGGAGATCCTGAAGAGATCCGAGCTTCAGCGTGGCCGCCTCGAAGCGCGCATCGCTTCGAGTTTCAGCCGGCGGAACGGCGATGCAACGCATGCCGGCCGATATCGCCGAGTCCACGCCATTCGCGGAATCCTCGACGGCCACGCAGACGCGGGGATCGAGTCGAAGATCGCGCGCCGCGGACAGGTAGACATCGGGCTGCGGTTTGCCGTATTTCTCGTCCTCAGCGGATCGCTTGCATTCGAAATGGTGAGCGATCTCGA
>CAXMSA010000210.1:0-237 GCA_964195605.1 uncultured Amylibacter sp. | reverse complement strand
GCCGCTGGTTCGAGCCGAAGGTCGCGAGCGGCCGACAAATAGACGTCCGGATGAGGTTTGCCGGAGACTTCGTCCTCGGCAGAGCGGGTACATTCGAAGAGATTGGCCATGTCGAATCGATCGAGCACGGTCTCGATCAAGGACTTCGGAGAGGAGGACGCGAGCGCGAGCCTCCAGCGTGTCCCGGCGGCCCATTCGATCGAAGCCAGTACGCCCGGCATGGGTTCGCCTTCGCTT
>CAXMSA010000209.1:0-824 GCA_964195605.1 uncultured Amylibacter sp. | reverse complement strand
AACCACAGACCTGACGCTCAATCGCCTGCATAACCGGCGTTTTTGACCTTTTATAAACTTCCTCAAATCGTTTTTTCGAAGTCAATTCGGCCTCTGTGCAACAGCTCATCTTTGCTTCCCCATTAATGCAGTTGTAGCTTATCACAATCGACAATCGATGTCTGCTTTGCCCCACAGCCGCAATTGGTTGACTTGCCACGCACGCACTTGATGCGAATGTCCACTTTGTCTAAATCGACTTAGACATTAGCACCTACAGCGAAGGTCAGCTTCCCGCCCTTTCTGGCCATGTCTGCTTCCGGCCCATACTGGACCTTGGTCTTATTTAACGTTTCAACTGTGGAGTTTCTTGAAGCGGACAAGCAGGACTTTGGCGAGCCAATTTCTCTTCACTATTGCCAATACGCCACTCAAAACCGATCCACTTTAACTACTGGCTCGATTTCCCACGACTACCTCTGAAAGCTCTGACATTTCATCATACACTTTATTATAAAAGCTTTCTCCAAGCTTTGAGATTGGTCGAGTTTTGTGTTTGATCAAAGCCAAATCCAGGTAGATATTGGGTCGAAAGGGTCGCACAACGTATCCCTTTCCATCATCATGCGCTAGGGTAAACGGGTCAATCAGGGAAACTCCTATCCCCGATCTTACAAACTCCAGCAATGAGCGAAACAAATGCGACTGGCATTTCACCCTAAGATGGCTGTTACTTTTTAAAAACAATTCCTTAGTGCGTGAATTGATCATGTGATCCTCGCCCATAGCAATGAAAGGCACATTGTCCAGATCTTCGGGGGTCAGTTCTTTCAGATCCGCCAATG
>CAXMSA010000208.1:0-834 GCA_964195605.1 uncultured Amylibacter sp. | reverse complement strand
ATAGGTTAGCAGGGTCTTGCCCATATTGGAACGGCGATGATTGTATCGCCATTCAGTTTCTTTCAGATGCAAATGGAAGGTGTGTTTTGGCAGCCCTTTGAATTTTGTCATTCGCACTTTAGCCATCCCCCAGAACCCTTCGATACCATTGATATGAACCTTGCCGCGCGCGAATTCATCCTTGGAATGATCGACGCGATAATGCCCATATCCCAGATCCACCAGCCCGTTATAGCCCCGCCATCCGTCCGAATTGATTACCGCACTGGCGTCTACCCTGCCGCGAATAATCCCTTGCAGGGTTGGCTTTGAGCAATCCGACACAATCTCGGTGTAGACTTTCCCATCACACGCTCAAAGATGCCAAAGACAACGGTTTTACCATAAGCACCCCTGCCGCGTTTGCCTTTAACACGGCGCGCGCCAAAGAAGCTTTCGTCCATTGCCCGGCAGGTGATTTTTGATCACCAAGAGGTGACCTCAACAACCCCAAACATTGGGCGCTGAGCTTCGCAGGCAAGGAACATCCTCTCGCGCAAACCACGATAAACTTTGTTCACGGTATTGCGGTTCAAACCACTAAGTTGCGCGGCTTGCAGCGCGGTCAGATCGGCCACAAAATACCGCACAATTTCACGGATTTTTGCTTCAGAAATTCTTGAACGCTTCGAATACTTATTTTTCATTGTCTTCCATAGCCTTATGATGAAAAATCATCAATCAGCTAGGCATGACCCAAACTTTTAAGTTGTTATCGTCAGAAACAATGACTTTGCTTGGTGTGCTGCCAGCGCTTAACTTTGATGCAGCACCTTCAAACAGTAAAGCCGCCTC
>CAXMSA010000207.1:0-843 GCA_964195605.1 uncultured Amylibacter sp. | reverse complement strand
ACGAGTGATTCGAGCGCGCCTTTCATCATTTCTGATCTTACTCTTCGCGCCGTGCGTCGCAATTGCTGCATGCGAATCGGATCGCGTCGATATCCGTGGCGATTGGGGCCAAGCCCGATTCACAGTCGAGGTTGCGGACGACCCGGAAGAGCGGTCGGTTGGATTGATGAACCGCGAAGTTCTTGCTACCGGGGCCGGTATGCTTTTCGCATACGACGGACCCCAGAGCGTCGTGTTCTGGATGAAGAATACGCTTATCCCGCTTGATATGATTTTCCTGGCAGCGAGCTTCGTCATCCGGTAATCGGTGCAGATGCGGCTTGGCCCTGCGACCAAAGCGGTTGATTATTCACCATTGCGCGTATCGGCGGAAGTGACTAATCAGTGCCGCGTCGGGGCGTGGCGCAGTCTGGTAGCGCACCTGTTTTGGGTACAGGGGGTCGTGAGTTCGAATCTCGCCGCCCCGACCATCTTTAACCCAAGTCAATTTTCGCGCCCCACGCGGGCGATTGTTGCTGTTCAATAATTAAGTTGGCGCGCGGCCGGGTCTAGTTGCCTTTTTGATCGTGGTTTTGTTGGCGCGCGCTCAGGGAATCGATGGGCGTGACCGGTGCTGTCGTCAACTAAAAAAACTATCACTGATCCGTGATTTTTCCGTTGACGTTGGGGGGTGTCCTACGACAGGGTGTGTAGGCCGGTCGGAATACCACAACATATAGTGGTTGCGGCGAAGGGAAGAAAATCAAGCCGAACACGCTCCCCCAAGGGCGATGTTGCGGGCCACATTACGGTTCGCGCGATCCTGCTTTTTTTGGCCTTTCGCAACTGACCGGCGCGACTAGT
>CAXMSA010000206.1:626-892 GCA_964195605.1 uncultured Amylibacter sp. | reverse complement strand
CCATCCGGTCGCGATGCGCGAGTGCCGATATATTTGAACTCACCCGCCGAGACGTCGGCACCTTCAATCGTGGTCATCATCAAATCTCCATCGTTTCCGGCGCGGCATCGTGAGTGGCCACACGCGTTGTTAGTGCATGACCGAGGGTCGGTCCATCAGGATTGCGGTCTCTGCGATGGTGGACGCCCCCGGCCAGGCAGATCAATCACACTACTGATGAATGCCACCGCGCCCAGCGCTCAGACAGGCACGAACCCGACATCGTC
>CAXMSA010000206.1:341-616 GCA_964195605.1 uncultured Amylibacter sp. | reverse complement strand
GACCGCATTAGTGACGAACGGGAAGCTGGCGAGGTTGCGCAACGAGGTCAGCACCGCCTCCTCCTCCAGCGCCGCCTTGCGCGCCTCCGGCTCGGCAACCCTTGCGGCGACCCTCTCGTAGCCGGGGCGCAGGATATCCATCCAGCGGCCGACAAAGCTGGTCGCCTCCTCCAGCTCCGGCGCCAGCCCGGCGCACATGTCGTGGCAGGCATGGACCCCGCCGCAGTTCGAGTGCCCGATCACGACGATATGCGCCACCTTCAGCGTGTTTACGG
>CAXMSA010000206.1:0-331 GCA_964195605.1 uncultured Amylibacter sp. | reverse complement strand
AACAGATCGCCCGGCTCGGCCCCAAACATCTGCACCGTGTCGATACGGCTGTCGCAGCAGCTCACCAGCATCGCGCGGGGCTGCTGGCCGCTGTTGGCCAGCCGCGCATACCAGGCGCGGTTTTCGGCATAGCTCTGCGAATGCCAGGACCGGTAACGGTCGACCAGATAGCCCGGCAGCGGGCTGGTGGTGGGAAGATCGGTCATCGGTGGCCTTTCTCCGGATGCGGGCAGCTCCGATCTAGTCGAACCCGTGCCGCCCCGCAATCTTTCCCGGCAATTGCGCGCCAGACATCCTGCCCGTAAACGATAACGCAACAGTCATTCAATCA
>CAXMSA010000205.1:293-893 GCA_964195605.1 uncultured Amylibacter sp. | reverse complement strand
ACGGTTATTCTCGCCGATCACTTGATGTACACCGGATATCACTACGCGACTCGTTCGGGTATTTCGATCGGCGTTAACGACATGATCATACCGGCTACCAAGGTTGACCTGATTAAATCGGCCGAAAAGGAAATCAAGGATATCGAAAAGCAGTGGCAGACTGGCCTGGTCACCTCGGGTGAGCGCTACAACAAGGTTGTCGATATCTGGTCGCACGCCAACGATAAGGTGGCGCGTGCAATGATGAAAGAGATCGGTGAAGAAACAGTAGTCGATGCCAATGGCGAAGAGGTCACGCAGCCATCGTTCAATTCGATATTTGTCGTGGCCTGATGGCCAAGCCGGATGGTTCGATCATCGAAAATGCGATTACCGCGAACTTCCGTGAGGGACTCGACGTACTGCAGTACTTCATCTCCACGCACGGCGCACGTAAGGGTCTTGCCGATACCGCACTTAAAACTGCGAACTCGGGTTATCTGACGCGTCGCCTGGTCGACGTATCGCAGGACCTGGTTGTCAATACGGACGATTGTGGCACGATCGAAGGCATTCTGCTGCATCCGGTCATCGAAGGTGGTGATATCGTTGTCGACCTCG
>CAXMSA010000205.1:0-283 GCA_964195605.1 uncultured Amylibacter sp. | reverse complement strand
TACTCGGCCGAGTGTTGCAACAGGATCTTGAGGACGAGGATGGCAACTTGCTGATCGAAAACGGCACGCTGCTCGAAGAGCGTGAAGTGGAACTGATCAATGAACTGGGTGTAGACGAACTGAAAGTGCGTTCTGCAGTAACCTGTGAAACGCGCCACGGTATTTGCGTGCAGTGCTACGGTCGTGAGCTCGCTCGTGGGCACCGTGTCGGCAAGGGCGAGGCAGTCGGTGTTATTGCCGCGCAGTCGATCGGCGAGCCGGGAACCCAGCTCACCATGCGTAC
>CAXMSA010000204.1:0-906 GCA_964195605.1 uncultured Amylibacter sp. | reverse complement strand
TCTGCGCGGAAACAACGGACACATGATGGTATTCGTTGTTCATGACCACCACCCATTCCTTGGGGACACGGCGCTCATGCCCGGCCAACTGGCCGTCAATTTCTGCCGCCCGGTCGCGATAACTGCGCACCATGGCGGCAGCGACGGATATCAGGATGGCGGGGTCTTCCTGGGGCAGGTCCTGCGGACTGAAGCCATCGGGATACTCATCGCCGATCAAATTGGTGCTCATGTTGCCGGCAACAAATTTCGGGTGCGCCATCAGAGCGGACAGGAAACTGATATTGCAGGAAACGCCGCGAATGATGAACCGGTCCAGCGCCCTCAATGCGGACATCCGCCTGTGTGATCGGCAGCCTGCCACCATCCGCCACGCGGATCATCAGTTCCACCAGGTCGACGCCGGTAATCAGTTCGGTGACCGGGTGTTCCACCTGCAAACGCGTGTTCATTTCCAGGAAGTAGAAATTGCGTTGGGTATCGACGATGAACTCCACGGTTCCAGCCGACTCGTAATCCACCGCTTTGGCCAACGCTACAGCCTGTTCGCCCATGTGACGACGAGTGGCCTCGTCAAGAAAGGGTGAAGGTGCTTCTTCGATCACTTTTTGATGGCGCCGCTGCAGCGAACATTCACGTTCATTCAGGTAGACCACGTTGCCGTGGCCGTCGGCAATGATCTGGATTTCTATGTGGCGCGGTTCCTCGATGAATTTTTCCACGAAGATCCGGTCGTCGCCAAAACTGCTGCGCGCCTCGTTGGCCGCCCGTTCGAAGCCGTCCCGGCACTCATCGTCGTTGCGTGCGACGCGCATGCCCTTGCCACCACCCCCGGCGGTAGCCTTGAGCATCACCGGGTAGCCGATCTCATTTGAAATCTCCACCGCATGATCAGCGTCGCGCAGC
>CAXMSA010000203.1:0-944 GCA_964195605.1 uncultured Amylibacter sp. | reverse complement strand
ATGCCCAGAGTGACCCTTATGCCGATCCGGCAAGCCCAGCGTTGCCACCCAGCGATATGAAGCTTGATCTATCTCGTGCGGCGTTAGTCGTTACAGATCCGCAAGTGGATTTTTTAAGCCCTGAAGGGGTGACTTGGGGCGTTGTTGGTAAAAGTGTTACGCAAAATAATACTGTTGAAAACATCGACCGTTTGTTTGCGGCTGCAAAAGCACGTGACATCACTGTCGCTGTGTCACCGCACTACTATTATCCGACTGATCACGGTTGGAAATTTGAAGGTGCTTTGGAAAAGCTGATGCATAAGATCGGTATGTTTGATCGTCCAAGCGCATTGGACGTTGACGGATTTGAAAACTCCGGTGCTGATTTCATGCCGCAGTATAAAAAATACATCAACGACGGTAAAACCATCGTAACTTCACCGCATAAATTATACGGTAACGACTCGAATGATCTGGGTCTGCAACTGCGTAAAAACGGTGTGGATCAGGTTATTCTGGCGGGCATGTCGGCAAACCTGTGTACCGAATCCCATATGCGCGAATTGTTGGAACTGGGCTTTGAGGTAGCTGTCGTCAAAGATGCGACTGCGGCTGCAATGTTGCCAGAAGGTGATGGTTATCTAGCGGCACTTACAAACTTCAGATATATGGCGAATGCAGTTTGGACCACCGATGAAGTGGTTGAGATGATTGCAAACGCGTAAATCCAAAAAGGGGCCTTTGGGCCCCTTTTAATTCTTGGCGATATGCCTGTTCAGCCGTTTGTTCATCCAGCCAAACCCGAGAATGATCAACAAGGTGAAGCTGATGAAATACAGCGCAATGATCGGGTAAGGTACAAACGGGTTGAAAGTTTTGTCGGCAAAATAGCTGGCGTAATACAGGGCATCCCCTTCTTGGCGCCATGCAGGGAAGCTGGAAAAGAACACCAGTGCCGTGGC
>CAXMSA010000202.1:0-955 GCA_964195605.1 uncultured Amylibacter sp. | reverse complement strand
CACGTTGCGCCATCAGCTCCAGATCTTTCAGCTCTAACCGTTCCAGCACCAGCACTTGCGAGCGCGACAGAAGTGCTGAGTTCAGTTCAAACGATGGGTTTTCAGTCGTAGCCCCAACCAGAATAATCGTGCCATCTTCCATAAATGGCAAAAACCCATCCTGTTGCGATTTGTTAAAGCGGTGTATCTCGTCAACAAACAGTAGGGTTTGTTTACCGTTTGCACGGCGCAGGCGGGCAGCTTCAAACACCTTCTTCAAATCCGCAATGCCAGAAAATATCGCACTGATCTGCACGAACTTCATATCCGTAGAATGTGCCAGTAAACGCGCCATTGTGGTTTTACCCACCCCGGGTGGTCCCCAAAATATAATTGAGGCCAGCGCATTGGATGCGAGCATCAAAGTCAGCGCACCCTCATCACCGATCAGGTGCTGTTGACCAATAACATCGGCCAACAGTTGCGGGCGGATACGATCCGCCAGCGGGGTAATTTTTTCCGCGTCAGGGGGCGCGGCACCAATAATGTCAAACAAATCAGCCATGGGCTGACTATCTCATAGCAAACACCTGCTTGCAATCAAGATAGCCCTATTGATAAGCACTGGGCAGTTGCGTGATCTGGCAACGGTTGGCTTTGCCTTCAATCTGAATTTCAGGACCGACATTTTCAATATGCAAACCGATGCGTTTCATCCAACGCTCCCAATTCGGAGACCCAATACCAATAGCGGCGCCAACACCCAGTGTATCGCGGGTTTCAAGTAAAGCCTTCAACAGGCGCATCTGAACAGCCGTCCGTTGACGCGCCGTTAGATGACTGGTTTTAAAGAAACGAGAGAATTCAAAAATATGCGGCTCAACAGGGGCATCTTCATAAACTGAACAACTACCGGCTGACGCCGGTAGGTTCCCGTTTTGAATGTAATTCAAGATACTGAAGTATGACATCGTCA
>CAXMSA010000201.1:728-959 GCA_964195605.1 uncultured Amylibacter sp. | reverse complement strand
GTTTGCTCGTTTGGCCAGATTCAACCACAGGTCATCTGTCAGATACGCGTCCATTTGCGCCGAAAGGTAACGGTGTTTGGAAATCAGATGCCCACCACGTTTGCGACGAAGCTCGAATTCCCATGCGCGGTCGGGGTTGAATAGGATGACAGCCTCAACGCCAAGGCAACCGTTTTTGGTGCCTCCGAAACTTACGGCTTCGACGCCAGCTTTCCATGTCATTTCTGCCGG
>CAXMSA010000201.1:364-718 GCA_964195605.1 uncultured Amylibacter sp. | reverse complement strand
AAGATGTACTGGAATGTTATTTTGTTTGGCGATATTGCAAAGGGCGGTGATTTCCGCCACCGAATAAACAGCACCATATTCAGAGGCGGTCGTGATCGATAACGCCCCTTTTTGAACGTTGTGAACACCAACCTGTCCGGTTGCAGCGACGGCTTGTGCAAACAACGCCGGATCGATTTTGGCATTATCCCCGTCTAGCAACGTTAGCTTTGCGCCGCCGGTGTAAAATTCCGGCGCACCGCATTCGTCTTCTTCGATATGCGCGTGGCGATGACAGTAAATCGTTTGCCAAGGTTGCACCATGCTGGCCAAGGCGAGTGAATTGGCGGCTGTGCCGGAAGAAACCAGATAAAC
>CAXMSA010000201.1:0-330 GCA_964195605.1 uncultured Amylibacter sp. | reverse complement strand
GCTGCATCTGGTGCCTCGAACAAATCGCGGATTTTATCGCGCACGTGGTCCATTATTGGATCAGCGCCATAGGACTGGCTGTATATGGTGTTGGCTTGCGAAACCGCAGTCATAATTTCAGGCGCGGCGGGGCCCGCGTTGTCGGATGTGAACCACATTAAGTCATTCCTTCGATGGTGTGATCTAGCAAGTCGTCTTCGTCGACCTCAAATTCTGGAACGGTACGTCCGCGCATGGATATATCGGCGTCGTCAACACTGTCGCGCGTGCCGGAAATCAAAGGGTGCCAATCGAACAAAGGTTTACCCTCGTCGATCAATTTGTACGCAC
>CAXMSA010000200.1:0-990 GCA_964195605.1 uncultured Amylibacter sp. | reverse complement strand
ATATGCCAGTATCCAGTGCAGTTTCCCCGCCAGTTTTTCCAAACCTTTCTGGGTGTATACTGAGGGGATATCAAACAGGCTAAAGTAATGGATCACCCGCCCGTCAAGCGTGGATATGAAATACCCCGCAACCATCACCGCCAACAACAATGCATAAAACCCCCAGTGCAGCAGGTTAGAGCCTTTATGTTCCAATGCGCTCAGACCAGCGTGTTCAGGGCTTGGGTTGGCAAGTTTCCAGATGAAACGCAGCATCAGAAAGCCAAACAGGGTCAAAGCAATGCTTTGATGCAATTCGGGGGCAGTTTTATAATAAGGGCTGTAATAGGTCAGCGTGCGCATCCAATAGCCCAAAGCAAACAGGCCGAAAATACATATCGCCATCAACCAGTGCAACAGTCGTGCAACCGATCCATACCCAGTTTTTGTATTGCGATATGCCATGTTCAGGCTCCTTTTCTAAGATTTAAGCTACACGAAACGCCTGCTCAAAGGGAACCTTATGAGATCACAAATCTGTGTTGTGTTTTATGGAACAATCAAATGAAGGGCAGGCTTTTACCTACCCCCTTTAATAAACCGATAGCGGCGAGTTAAAACATTTTATAAAAGCCCAAAGCCAACATATAATCCGGTTTCATCTGGATACCGTTTGCCTTTTGATAGACGGTCGTGCCCAGCTCCACTCTTTGTGGCGTGCGGTATAAGTGATGCCGGGCATGAAATCATAGGTGCCGGTCCCCAATTGCCCACCATAAGCCAGACGCATCGTTGGAATTGTGCCATTGGGTGCCAGCATTGTGTCTTGCTTGTCTATTGCGCCTGTTGGCACGCTTAATCCGAATTTCAGATGCACATGGTGGATCATGTCGTCATAAAGCCGGTATTGCCCGGCCAATTTAAGATTGCCAAACCCTGAAGACTTAACTGTGGATGTCCCCAGAATGGTTGCACCTACACCACCCGCATAGGTCACCATATCCATGGTTT
>CAXMSA010000199.1:0-992 GCA_964195605.1 uncultured Amylibacter sp. | reverse complement strand
AAAATGGGAGCAGATGGGGGTGCGCGACATGGACAAGCGTGCGGGTAAAGTTCTTGAAAGCAGGTTGAATTATTATGAGAAACCGGACATAGATCCGCAGCTGGAACGAGATTTAAAACAATTTGTCGGGAGAAGGAAAAAGAGCCCGGATCTCTCATAAGCAAAAAAAATTGAATACCACTAACGAAATTAAGAAGGAGTTTTCACAATGACGGTAAAAGCAATTTTTGACGCAGTCCTCGCCTTTGACGAGGCAGCGGTCCAGTCTCAAACCCAGTCGGAGCTGGACGCCGGTACAGATGTCAATACCATTCTCAACGACGGGCTTATCGGTGCCATGGATGCGGTGGGTGAACGGTTCAGTTCCGGCGTAATCTATGTACCAGAGATGTTAATAGCCGCCGAAGCGATGAAAGCTGGTCTGAAGATTATTAAACCTCATTTGGCCGAAGGACAGAGTCGCAGCAGGGGCACCGTGGTTATCGGAACAGTCAAAGGCGATCTGCACGACATCGGCAAAAACCTGGTGACCATGATGATGGAAGGTGCCGGATTCGAGGTAGTGGACCTTGGAGTAGACGTGGACCGCGACAACTTTATCAAGACGGCAACAGAGAAGAATGCCCAGGTGATAGCGCTATCGGCGTTGCTTACCACGACGATGCCTTCGATGGAGAACACGATTAAAGCGGTCAAAGAAGCGGGTTTGGCAACCAAAACGATCATCGGAGGTGCACCGGTGACCCAGGCATTTGCCGATCAAATCGGTGCAGATGGTTTCAGTTCTGATGCACCGGGGGCGGTTAAACTGGTCAAGCAGTTTATTGCGTAAATCGAAGTGCTGAAACTGGAGGATCAAAGTTATAAACCACCCATGCAAATCTATGTCTGTGTAAAACATGTTCCAGATTCTGCCGCCATTATCACCGTTCTTCAAAACAATCGAATTGATGAAAATGTAATCTTTCTTTTAAATCCCTATGATGAACATG
>CAXMSA010000198.1:402-1026 GCA_964195605.1 uncultured Amylibacter sp. | reverse complement strand
TTCATCAATGCCTTTTTGAATCAGGTCCTGCACCTTGTTCCACTGCAGGTCAGAGACGAGCGGGCCCACTTCGGTCTTCTCGTCCCTGGGGTCACCGACAATGGTGGCGTCTGCGACAGACGCGGCGGCTGCAGCGGCTTCGTCCATGCGCGACTTCGGTACGAGCATGCGTGATGGTGCGTCACAGGACTGGCCCGTGTTCTCAAACACATCGCCGGCACCGCGTTTCACGGCTTTCTCGAAATCGGCATCATCGAGCAGGATGTTGGCGGACTTACCACCGAGTTCCTGTGCAACTCTCTTCACCGTCGGGGCGGCATTCTGGGCGACCAGCACGCCAGCGCGCGTCGAGCCGGTACACGCGGCATCGAGTATTTCAGCAAAAATCATCGCATCGAACGGCGCTATCTCACTGGGTTTCAACACCATCGTGCAGCCAGCCGCGAGCGCAGGTGCAACCTTTACAGCAACCTGGTTCATCGGCCAGTTCCACGGTGTGATCAAACCACACACGCCAATCGGTTCCTTGATGACCAGGGTCGTACGATTGCGTTCTTCGAACGGGTATTCCTTCAGGGCCCGAATGGCCGCCTTGATATGTTGCGGCCCACTGGCGGCCTGCGA
>CAXMSA010000198.1:0-353 GCA_964195605.1 uncultured Amylibacter sp. | reverse complement strand
CACGGAGCGCCCATCTCTTCCATGATCGCTTCGGCCACTTCGTCATGACGTTTGGCGAATTCAGCCAACACCGATTCGAGCAATGCAATCCGGTCCTCGCGTGTTGATAGAGAGTATGACGCGAACGCACGAGTCGCGGCTGCAACGGCAAGATCTACGTCCGCGGCAGTACCAATGCTGATCTGCCCGCAAATCTCTTCGGTTGCGGGGTTAATGACATCAAGCGTGTTCGGCGATTGCGGGTCGACCCACTTTCCGTCGATGTAAAACTGCAACATCTCGCGCATCAATGGTCCTCCTGAGCTGGCCGCGAATGATATCCTAATTTGGCCCACGTGGCCTGCTGTCGAATA
>CAXMSA010000197.1:428-1037 GCA_964195605.1 uncultured Amylibacter sp. | reverse complement strand
TACCTATCGCGATCGTAAACAGCCCGACGGTCACATATCCCCAGATCAACAAACGGCGCAGTCCGAACCGCCGTCCGATCCAACCCCAGAATGTAACCACGAACAACGAAGCCGATCCCGCCGAAACAATCCAGCCGCCAGCCTCGACACCCATACCAGAGGTCACAGCATAAATCGGCGCATAGACGAAAAACATCATCCACCAACCAGAGCGCCCGACCGCGAGGAACCAGGCAAGCACCAATCGAGGCTGAGAAAAATAGCGCCGCACAAAATATATCGGATTGGTGGTAGTCGAAGTGAGTGGTACTAGGATTGGTTTCTCGGTTATGCGCAAAAACCAGAAATAGCCCAGCAAAATAAGCGCAAACCCGGCACTTGCAACAAAAGGCATCCATGATGCACCATATTTACCAAGGTATATCCCCAGCACTGGTGCCACGACCCAGACGGCCCCGGTAAACAGCATGCGCAGTGGCTCGAAGCGGGTAAGCACCTTAGGCTGGATATGATCCAACACATATAGATTGAGGCATATGGAGAGCGTCGCTGCACCTGCCACATGCAGTGACATGCCAAAAATCAAGCCACCCATGGTTTGACTTGCAA
>CAXMSA010000197.1:0-268 GCA_964195605.1 uncultured Amylibacter sp. | reverse complement strand
GCGCATCGCCAAATAGCTCAAGCGCCAGTAGAGGCACCACTGCGACTAGGACTGCCCGAGAGAAGGTCTCAAGCACGAACAACACCGCAAAGGAATAACTCCCCGTGGTCGTTACCGCACCCAGCCATACCGGTGAATGAATTTGCCTCATGGTTGCACCGGAGGCCGTCTAGTAATAAAGTAATTGAGCCTAATTACGTTTGATAACATTATGTATCTTTTCAGTTGCTTGCTGTTTGACATCAACAATTATGAAACATGTGAGGAT
>CAXMSA010000196.1:602-1072 GCA_964195605.1 uncultured Amylibacter sp. | reverse complement strand
GCCGATGGTTTCGGTCATCGGCGGCGGTCTCGCCGGGTGCGAGGCTGCCTGGCAACTTGCTGAATTGGGCTACACGGTTCGACTGCATGAAATGAGACCTGAGCGCCGTACCCCCGCTCATGAGACGGGAGACCTGGCCGAAATCGTTTGTACGAATTCGTTCAAGTCCGAGGCTCTCGACACCCCACATGGCATCCTGAAATCCGAAATGCGGTTGTTTGGCTGTCTACTGCTGGAAATAGCCGACCAATACCGTGTTCCAGCGGGCAGTGCGCTGGCCGTCGACAGGCGCCTGTTCAGTGCGGAAGTCACACGGCGCATCTCCGAGCATCCGAACATTCAGCTGCTGACGGAAGAGGTCACCGCCATTCCCGACGGCCCTTCAATCATAGCAACGGGACCACTCACATCTGATGCGCTGTCTGCGAGTGTTCGAGACCTGCTCGGCGAGAATAATTTGTCGTTCTTTG
>CAXMSA010000196.1:0-592 GCA_964195605.1 uncultured Amylibacter sp. | reverse complement strand
CGGAAAAGGGGGCGATGACTACCTGAACTGCCCATTCGACGCCGAGTCGTATGAAGCATTCATCGACGCCCTTCTGGCGGCGGACGTTCATGAAGGGCACGATTGGGACCAGGTGCCATACTTTGAAGGTTGCCTGCCGATTGAGGTCATGGCTGGCAGAGGAAGAGAAACGCTTCGATTCGGACCGATGCGCCCCGTAGGTCTTCCGGATCCGGCGACGGGCCGACAGCATCATGCGATAGCCCAGCTTCGCATGGAGGATCGGGCCGGGCAGATGTGGAATCTGGTCGGATTTCAAACCCGGCTGACGATTGGCGAGCAGCTTAAGGTGTTCCGGATGATTCCGGGACTTGAGGAGGCCGAGTTTCTGCGATTCGGCGCGATTCATCGGAATTCCTACCTCAACTTCCCCGCACGCCTCACGGCTCATGGCGCGATCGAGGACAGAGAAGATCTGTTGTTCGCCGGTCAGTTGACTGGAGTTGAAGGGTATACGGAGTCAATCGCGAGTGGTCTGCTCGCGGCGCTCAATATGCACAGGATTCTGACCGGCAAGCAGCCGCAGATACCGCCTCCATCCACGATGATCGGC
>CAXMSA010000195.1:0-1083 GCA_964195605.1 uncultured Amylibacter sp. | reverse complement strand
CGCCTCCGTGTCTCCTTCGATATCAACCCGGATAGAACGTACACCTGCATAGAGCGCCATACGTCGACGAACGGCCAGGGTCGGGGTCACAGCATAGACCGGCATGGGCGGCCGGTACTTGGCGACCAGGGCGGCCGTACTGCCGGTCTGGGTGAAAGCCAGAATGGCTGCTGCACCGACATTTTCAGCCACGCGGCAGGCGGCCTGACCGATCGCTTCAGTGAGACTGCGGGTGCCGCACGTCTCCAACAGTGGATGGAAAAACTGCTCTTTAAGCTGCGGATCTCGCTCAACATCAACAGCAACCCGCACCATCATCTCCACCGCTTCACAGGGATAGTCTCCCGAAGCGGTTTCCGCTGACAGCATGACCGCGTCGGTACCATCGAGGATCGCGTTGGCAACATCGGACGTCTCAGCGCGAGTCGGACGCGGGTTATTGACCATGCTCTCCAGCATCTGGGTTGCCGTGATAACCGGCTTACCAGCCAGGTTACATTGCCGGATGATACGCTTCTGGATCAGCGGAACTTTTTCCGAGTTGATTTCCACACCCAGATCACCGCGCGCCACCATGATACCGTCGGCCGCTGCGAGGATTTCAGCAAAAGCTTCCACCGCTTCCGGTTTTTCAATCTTGGCGATCACCTGGATCGACGCCCCTCTTTGCGCGAGGAGTTTTTTGAGCTCTATGACTTCTGCCGCCGTGCGCACAAAAGAGAGTGCCAGATAATCAAGCTCCTGCTCTATGCAGAATTCAAGATCAGCCAGATCTTTTTCGGTAAGAGCGGGTGCAGAGACGGCCACGCCCGGCAGGTTCATGCCTTTGCGATTCTTCAGCTGCCCCCCCACAAGTACACGGCAATACACTTGTTCACCGCTGATTTTTTCAACCTGAAGCTCAAGCAGGCCGTCATCCAGGAGGATTCTGTCGCCATCACTTACATCCTGCGGTAGTGCATTGTAAGTGGTTGGGATAACACCATTCTCACCTAACACATCGGCCGTGGTAATCACCACACTTTCACCACTGGTCAGGGTCATGATATCACCGCGCATCATACCGGTACGAATCTTGGGCCC
>CAXMSA010000194.1:0-1095 GCA_964195605.1 uncultured Amylibacter sp. | reverse complement strand
CTTTTTAATCGTAGGTCTGCATACCCCTAGCCTCGCTGCCAGCTGTAAATTTTTGCCGGTGTCGGTTCCCAGATACGGGCATTTTCAACACCCGGCAGGGTCGCGATGGCGCGAAATTCGGAAGCCATAGCGGCCCAGTCATCGGTTTCCGCCATGACCGCAGGCTTGCATCCGATCGGGTCGGTCAGCACCGCAAAACCATCTTTACTGCCGATGGCGAATGTGTAAAAACCGTCCAGATCTTTCAACGCGTTCTGCAACGCCTGATCGAGAGTGTCACCTTCCTGCAGACGCCAGGCCAGATAACCCGCTGCCACTTCGCTGTCGTTGTCGGTTTGGAAGCTGATGCCGCGACGGCGCAACTGTTCGCGCAGTCGATTGTGATTCGATAACGAACCGTTGTGCACCAGGCAAAGGTCCAGACCGGTAGAAAACGGATGTGAATGCTCGGTCGTGACCGCAGACTCGGTCGCCATGCGGGTGTGGCCCAGGGCATGAGTACCGCTGTAGCTCGCCAGATCGAAATTCTTGATGAATTCCCTGGGTGAACCCTTGCCCTTGAAAATTTCGATGGTTTCGCCAGCGCTGTTGATACGCAACTCCGGATGATTGGCGAGCAACCAGTGTTGCACCGCTGCAGGGCTGGCATCGATCTTGAGCACTGCCTGATCGCGATGCACGGCGACCGCAGCATCTTTGCCAAATTCCTGTTGCAGATCCTGGGTCAGCTGCTCCCAGCGAAACTCCGGATCTTCGGCGAGCACTGTCACCTTGGCATCGCCGTGAGCTACTGCATCGTGGTAGATAGCCGCACCCGCACTATCGGGGCCTCGGTCGGTCATTTCGGCAAGCATCAGCGACAGGTATTTGCCGAGATCCGCTTCCATTTGCGGATTTTTAATAAACAGTCCGACGATTCCACACATGACGCCCCCCGGGCACAGTCAATTCAGGCCCGAAGGCTACCCAAGCCCCGAACCCATGTCAACTGAAATGAAATAATGTTTCCCAGTAGGAAACATATTAACTGCCTTTGGCATCCGAAACAATGATCGCAAGGTAGCGACAAGGAATATCCTGCAGCTCATCGGGACC
>CAXMSA010000193.1:0-1117 GCA_964195605.1 uncultured Amylibacter sp. | reverse complement strand
GTCAGCACTTTTTCGTGGCCTACGCCGCGGCGCGGGTCGTCGTTAACGATGTCGACGAGCTCAGCGATGCTGTGTTTGCCGTCACCCAAAACATGACCAGGCTCACGTTTCGCCGCAGCAACCAGTTCACCATTCACTACCAGCAAGCGATGGTCGAATCCCTCGATATGGCTCTCAACAATAATCGTGCGGCCGTGCTCAGCCGCTTTCTTGAAGCCGACCTCGACTTCTTCATCTGTCTTGAGATTGATCGAAACGCCACGACCGTGGTTGCCGTCCAGCGGCTTGAGCACCACCGGAAAGCCTATGCGTTTCGCAGCCCGCACTGCTTCACTGGCACGACGTACGATGCGTTGCTCGGGCACAGGCAAGCCGAGGTCGCGCAAGATGCCGTTTGTCTCTTCCTTGTCTCCGGCGAGGTCCACTGCGATGTTGCCGGTACGTCCGGTGGTCGTGGCCTGAATACGTTGCTGATATTTGCCGTGGCCAAACTGCACCAGGCTGTAGCGGTTCAGACGAATCCAGGGAATGTCCCTTTCTTCTGCGGCATGAACGAGCGACGCAGTACTCGGGCCCAATGCACGAGACTGGGCGAAACGAATGAACTGGTCGCGCTCTTCCGCGAAATCCCATTCGTCGTCTGGCCTGCCGTCTACGGCGATCTCCGCGGGCAGCAGGCTGAGCAGCAACTTCAATGCCAGCGCGCTCGACCCCCGGCCGACCGATTCGTCTTTGTACTCGAACACCATGTTGTAGCGGCCAGGTTGGCCATCGACAGACCGGGTTCTGCCATATGTGACGGGCGAACCAGCGACGTTTTGCAGCTCAATGGCCACATGCTCCATAACGTGTCCTAACCAGGTGCCCTCGTCGTCCCTGAGGCGGCGCACAAAGCCGCCCGGCTCCTGGTAAGAGCAGCCGTGTTCATGCAGTCCTGGCAGGGTCTCGAGCAGAGGTTCGATGAATGCGTCGCCGAGGCGACCGGTGGGCCATTTCTCGAGCTCGGCGAGCTCGAGAATGTGGCGGATGACCCGGAAGTGAGCGAAAACGTTTGGGCCAACGTAAACGTTGGTGCTGACAATTCTCATCGTTGTAGTCCTGTCTGGCCTTATTCCGG
>CAXMSA010000192.1:764-1121 GCA_964195605.1 uncultured Amylibacter sp. | reverse complement strand
CGACCAGAAGCGCAAGACAGCCCGCGGGCGTCTTGATCGCACCAACAATAATGCTCCCAGTCGTGGCAAAAAACGCCGTGGACATAACCTGTCTCTGTCGGACCTGGAAGCAGCGGAGTCTGGCGGTCGCAGGCGCAGCCGGAAAAAAGTAAACCGGGTACACG
This sequence comes from uncultured Amylibacter sp., assembly GCA_964195605.1. Classification (GTDB taxonomy): domain Bacteria; phylum Pseudomonadota; class Alphaproteobacteria; order Rhodobacterales; family Rhodobacteraceae; genus Amylibacter. The sequence goes on along the minus strand of CAXMSA010000192.1, from coordinate 957 downwards.
AAGAGCACTCCAAGCACGGTTTTGAAATGCCTACAGAGAGAGTTGTGCGCGCAGTTGAACTGGCTGACACAATATCAGTGGGCGAACTGGCCCAGCAGATGTCAGTGAAAACTGGCGAAGTGATTAAACAGCTAATGAAACTGGACGTGATGGCGACCATCAACCAGATGATCGATCAGGACACAGCCACCCT
>CAXMSA010000192.1:0-665 GCA_964195605.1 uncultured Amylibacter sp. | reverse complement strand
CATGACAGCCCGCGCACCGGTTGTCACGGTAATGGGCCACGTCGATCACGGCAAGACCTCCCTGCTGGACTATATTCGCAAGAGTAAGGTTGCCGATGGTGAAGCGGGTGGTATTACCCAGCATATCGGTGCTTATCACGTCGAAACAGATCACGGCATGATTACTTTTCTGGATACACCGGGCCACGCAGCGTTCACCTCCATGCGTGCCAGGGGAGCTAAAAGTACCGACATAGTGATACTGGTTGTGGCGGCTGATGATGGCGTCATGCCCCAGACCGAAGAAGCGGTGCAGCACGCCAAAGCGGCGGGCGTGCCTCTTATCATCGCGGTCAACAAGATGGACAAAGAGGGCGCCGACCCTGAGCGAGTGAAAAACGAGTTGTCTGCCAAAGACGTTATCCCTGAAGATTGGGGCGGCGATACACAGTTTGTGAATGTGTCTGCGATAACAGGCGAGGGCGTTGATACGCTATTGGACGCTGTATTACTGCAAGCGGAATTGCTAGAACTGGAAGCGCCCAACGACGTGCCAGCTCAGGGAGTGGTTATTGAATCGCGCCTGGACAAGGGGCGTGGTTCCATCGCTTCCGTCCTTATCCAGAGCGGTACCCTGCGCAAGGGTGATACCGTAGTGGCAGGTCAGCAGTATGGTCGCATTCGCG
>CAXMSA010000191.1:410-1133 GCA_964195605.1 uncultured Amylibacter sp. | reverse complement strand
GGCCGAGGCGATGTTGACGATGCGGCCCCAGCCGCCTTTACTCATCAGCGGCAGGGCGGCGGCGGTGGTGTGGAAGGCCGACGAGAGGTTGATGGCGATGATCGCGTCCCAGCGGGCGGTGGGGAAATCCTCGATCGGCGCGACGAACTGGATGCCGGCGTTGTTGACCAAAACATCGACGCCGCCGAAGGCCTCCACCGTCTTGGCGATCAGGGCGCGGCAGGCATCCGGGTCGGACATGTCGGCCTGGATGTACTGGACCTGGACGCCGGTATCCTCGGCGATGCGCCGGGCCAGGGCATGGTCCTCGGGCGAATCGGTGAAGGAGTTCAGCACCACACTGGCACCGCGCGCCGCCAGCTCTTCCGCTATACCCAGGCCGATGCCAGAGTTGGAACCGGTGATGACCGCGACTTTGCCTTTGAGTGACATTTCTCCGCCTCTTTCCTTTGTTTGTGATCTGGGCAAGTCTGCCCGGTGAGGCCAAAATAATGGTGCGGCGCACAAAAAACGAGAGGCAATCTGTCACAATGACGAGATCAGCAAAAAAAAAGGCGCCTCCCGAAGGAGGCGCTTTAGTTGTTGAGGCAGGTTTCATACAGGCAAGAAACCTATCGAGCAGTGGGGCTATAATACGAAATCAGCGGCGAGGCGGCAAGTCCCTTTTAAATCACTGGCCGAAAAGCCGGATTCCGGGTGCGATTTGGTCTCGGATAGCAATTT
>CAXMSA010000191.1:0-299 GCA_964195605.1 uncultured Amylibacter sp. | reverse complement strand
GTGCGGCGGCGGGGGATGGATTTCAGTCGCCAGGCCTGGCCGACCCGGCTCATGGCATCGCCATGCACGGGGCGCCAGCGCTGCCGCCGGGCTTTGCCCACTTGCCCTATGCGAACCCGAATGCGCCGAAAGGCGGCCGGGTGGTGTTTGGCGAGACTGGCGGTTTTGACAGCCTGAACCCGTACCTGCTGAAGGGCCGGGCGCCGTGGGGCGTGCGCGCGCATACCATCGAGTCGCTGATGGCGCGGAGCCAGGACGAGCCCTTCACGTTGTACGGCCTGTTGGCCGAATCGGTCGAG
>CAXMSA010000190.1:884-1166 GCA_964195605.1 uncultured Amylibacter sp. | reverse complement strand
AAATATGGCTTGCAGCCCGAGCGCGCCGAATTTGTCGCATGCCTGGCAGCAAAGTTTCTGCGCCTGGCAAGCCTGCCCAATCGCAGCAAACGCATCGCCTTGATGCTGGCTAACTATCCGACGCGCGACGGGCGTATCGGTAATGGGGTCGGACTCGATACGCCAGCTTCGGTAATTAACCTGTTGCGCGCCATGCAACAGGCCGATTACCCGGTAGACGAGTTGATGGAAAACGGCAATGAACTGATCGCGGAAATCCTCGGCGCCGTTACCAATAACCCG
>CAXMSA010000190.1:0-874 GCA_964195605.1 uncultured Amylibacter sp. | reverse complement strand
TACCCTGCTGGCAGAGCATGGCGGTCGATGACTACCTGCACTATTTCAATGAATTGCCCGCGCCGTCACGTGCGGCGGTGCTGGCACGTTGGGGTGATCCACAGCAAGACCCTAAATGCCGTCAGGGACGACTGATGATTGCAGGTATTCGCCTGGGAGAAACTTTCGTCGGCATACAGCCGGCGCGCGGTTTCAACCTGGACCTCGCCGCCAATTATCACGATCCTGACCTGGTACCGCCGCATAGCTATCTTGCCTGCTACTTCTGGTTGCGCCATGAATACCGTGTCGACGCCATCGTGCATGTCGGCAAACACGGCAATCTGGAATGGCTGCCGGGCAAGGGAACAGGGTTATCGCAGCAATGCTGGCCCGACATTGCACTCGGTCCCTTGCCGCATTTCTATCCATTCATCGTCAATGATCCGGGCGAGGGCGCGCAGGCCAAACGGCGCGCGCAGGCGGTCATCATCGACCACCTGATGCCGCCGATGACGCGTGCCGAAACCTATGGCGAACTGGCGCAACTGGAAGCACTGGTCGACGAGTATTACCAGGCACTCGGCATGGATGTGCGGCGCGATCCTGAAAGCGGTACAGGAAACCCGCGTTTACGACGAGCTGAACCTGTCGACAGCTTCCGCTGACGACGAAGTACTTAACCAGCTCGATACCTGGTTATGCGACATCAAGGAGGCGCAGATTCGCCACGGTCTGCACGTGCTTGGTGAATTACCGGCGGACAACAAGCTCGCCGATACTATCGTTGCGCTATTGCGCCTGCCACGCGGCGAAGGTCCCGGTGCGTCGGGAATACTGCATGCACTGGCCATTGATCTGCAGCTGGCCGAGGCGGAGCAGGTTTTTGATCCGT
>CAXMSA010000189.1:557-1175 GCA_964195605.1 uncultured Amylibacter sp. | reverse complement strand
GCACGATTAATCCTTGCGATAGCAGCGCGACAGCCACGAAGACCATCCCGATAAAAATCATTACACCATTCGACATGCTCGTTACCTCCGCTCGCTTAAACCAGGCCTGGGCCGCTGTAAACCTCAATAGGCAGATCAATGCCACGATCAATGAGCTTTTTGTGAAAACTTGGAACGATGCCGGTAGGCTTCAATCCGCCCAGTATCGCGCCATCCTCGCCGACGCCTTCGCGCTCGAACCGGAAAAGCTCAGACATGGTGATGATCTCGCCTTCCATGCCGTTAATTTCCTGCAAGCTCACCAGGCGACGGCAGCCATCTTCATGACGGCTCAGTTGGAGAACAACATGGATGGCCGAAGCGATCTGTTCGCGTAGCCCCTTGGACGGAAAATTAATGCCGGTCATCGATACCATATTTTCGACGCGGGTCAGCGAATCACGGGGCGTATTTGCATGGATCGTCGTAAGCGAACCATCGTGGCCGGTGTTCATCGCCTGCAACATGTCAAGCGCCTCCGGACCACGAACCTCACCGACTACGATTCGATCCGGCCGCATACGCAAGCTATTGCGGACCAGGTCACGCTGAGTCACCTCACCGTTACCTTCGATATTC
>CAXMSA010000189.1:0-547 GCA_964195605.1 uncultured Amylibacter sp. | reverse complement strand
CATGAGGCTGGCGCAGCTGCAGCTCGGCGGAGTCCTCGATTGTGACGATTCGTTCGTTCTCGGGTATGAAACCGGAAAGGACATTCAGCATCGTCGTTTTACCGGCACCGGTACCGCCCGATATCAGGATGTTCAACTCTGCCTTCACGATCGCGCGCAGAACTTCGGCAACTTCGGCAGTGAGCGCACCGAACTTGATCAAGTCTTCCATTTGCAGCAGATCCACGCCAAACCTGCGAATGGACATCATCGGCCCATCGAGTGACAGTGGCGGTATGATCGCGTTGACGCGTGAGCCATCTTTCAGTCGCGCATCAACCATGGGCGACGACTCGTCGATCCGCCGACCCACGCCTGAAACGATGCGATCAATAATGTTGGCCAGGTGATCGTCATCGTTGAACGTCACCTCGGTCAGTTCGAGCTTGCCGTTTCTCTCGACATAGACCTGCTTCGGGCCATTGACCAGTATGTCGGCTACCTTCGGATCTGCGAGCAATGGCTCCAGCGGGCCGAGACCCATGACTTCATTCTCTATTTGCTCAAC
>CAXMSA010000188.1:0-1203 GCA_964195605.1 uncultured Amylibacter sp. | reverse complement strand
ATGGTACGGCAGCAAGTGTGAATGCAACAGATGCCGGTTCTGTGCTGCGTTCTGCAAATCTATATTCCAAGGGTTATGGCGGTAAATTGCGCATGGTAATATTGCCAATGGAAAAAGAAGGGCATTACGAGGGAACGTTTATTATTGAAAAAGCCAAGGTCCGACAGGATAATGTACTGGCGGATTTGTTAAACAGTATCAGCGTTATCGGTATTGTGCAGCAACTAGCTGGAGAAGGTATTGTTTTTGACAAGATTGACGGGCGTTTTACATTTAAACCGCAAGGGGTGGAATTGCGTAAAATCAGTGCGGTGGGGGTTTCCATCGGGATCACTCTGGATGGTAATTACAACTCTAAGACAAAAGGCGTGAATTTTGAAGGGGTTATCACCCCATTATTTGCACTGAATGGCTCTCTGGTACGTGTGTTTGGTAAGGTTTTTGGGCGGCGAAAAGGCGAAGGATTATTCAGTTTTGTTTATAAAGTGAAAGGTACTTCCGCTGATCCAAATATCAGCGTCAACCCCTTTTCCATATTAACTCCGGGGTTGTTTAGAGAGATGTTTCGGACAAAAATGCCAGATATTGGTAAGGCTGCGGTTGCAACGCCTGAAACGCCTCAGGAAGAAAAACAAACTACCGATGATACAGGTGTAATTTTTCAAGATGTAGATCGTTAGGCCACTTGAAATTAAAGTGACTTCACGCCAAAAGATGCCCCATGAACCTTTCTGATTTTGATTTTGCCCTACCTGACGATTTAATCGCACTGCGTCCGTTAAAGCCGCGGCCTTCGTCACGTTTGCTGGTCGCTAAAAAAAATGAAATTCAGGATAGCCAGTTTGCAAATATTTGCGATTATCTACGCCCGGGCGACCGGCTAGTGCTAAATAATACCAAGGTTATTCCAGCCCGTCTGAATGGTCGCAGGCGACGTGTTTCGGATCAAGGGGAAACCTTTGCCTCTGTCGAGTTTACATTGCTTTCATGTGATGTGAATGGGGACTGGTTAAGCTTGGCAAAACCGGCGCGGCGTTTGAAAATTGGTGAAGACGTGCATTTTGATGCAGGCCTGAAGGCAACAGTGCTGTCGAAATCCAATGCCGGTGTTATACTGCGCTTTAACATGTCAGGGGATGCGTTTGATGCGATTATCGCACAAATTGGCACCATGCCATTGCCACCATATATTGCTGCAAAACG
>CAXMSA010000187.1:0-1234 GCA_964195605.1 uncultured Amylibacter sp. | reverse complement strand
CGTAACTATTTTGCAATTGCCAAGATCCTCCACCGCTTTGACGGCAACCGGGAGGGAGCCCTGAATTTCTTGTGGATGCAACTTGAGAAAATCAGGACGGATCCCAAGTTTGAAGTTTCCGCTTAGCGCTTCGGTGCCGTTGCAAACCTGGACCTCCTGATCGCCTATGCCGGCAATACCGTTCTCCATTCGGCAGGGCAAAAAATTCATCCCGGGGCTACCGATGAAATAGCCGACAAAGGTATGTTGCGGATTTTCAAAAAGGTCCTGCGGGGTGCCAATCTGCATGACCTGACCTTCGTTCATCACGACAACCTGGTCGGCAAAAGTTAGAGCCTCCAATTGGTCATGGGTGACGTAAACCATCGTCAATTTGAAGCGGGCGTGGATCTGCTTGAGCTTGCGCCGCAAGAGTAATTTCAGGTGCGGGTCAATCACGGTGAGCGGTTCGTCAAACAGGATTGCTGCGACATCGCTGCGCACCAGTCCTCGGCCAAGGGAGATTTTTTGTTTGGCGTCGGCACTCAAGTTGGCCGCGCGTTTGTGCAGCACGTCATTCAGTTCCAGCATGTCAGCAACTTCTTTGACGCGCTCGTCGATATCGGCTTCCGGCAGTTTGCGGTTGCGCAGCGGAAAAGCCAGATTGTCGTAAACACTCATGGTGTCGTAGATCACCGGAAACTGGAAGACCTGGGCAATATTGCGTTCCTGTGGGAGTAAGGCAGTGACATCCTTACCATCAAACAGAACCTGTCCTTCTGAGGGTTGCAGTAATCCTGAGATAATATTCAACAGTGTGGTTTTGCCGCAACCGGAGGGGCCAAGAAGGGCATAGGCGTTACCATCTTGCCAGACGTGATCCATTTTGCGTAATGCATAATCTGTCTCACTAGTTGGCTTGGAAATATAGGAATGAGCCAATTCTTTTAGATCAATTCGAGCCATGAATGCTGCCTTTAAGTCAGTTGTCGTGAAGTGTTATCGGGGGAAGCAACCAGATGGCCGTCTAGATCGAAAACGTACAGACGGGCTGGGTCAACATAAACCTGAATTTGCTCATCCATTCGATAGTTATGAATTCCCTGTTGCTGGACCGTCCAGGCATCCCCATTGTGAGTAACGTGGATAAAGGTTTCCGAGCCGCTGATTTCAGCGAGGGCAATGTTTGTCTGAAATTCGATGTCCGTGGCGGTTCTTTGTTGCAACTGCAGATGGTTAGCACGCATACCGAATT
>CAXMSA010000186.1:0-1262 GCA_964195605.1 uncultured Amylibacter sp. | reverse complement strand
ACGGGCCTGACACACTAGATGTGACAGTGACCTCGGATAGTAATTTTCATGTCAGCAGCATTGATGGATCTGATGCGCTGAGATCATCAAACCAGACCGATGATAAATCTACTATCATTGCATTTGATCAGAACGTTGAAGAAGTATCTTTTAAGCTTTTTGATATTGACCAAGGGTCATCATCATCTGGCGCATCGACAACATGGGATGACCAATTAACACTGATCGCACGTGATGCGGATGACAATATCATTCCACTGCCTGCGTCAGTTATATCAGGTCTTGCACACCATACGGTTACGGTTAACCCAGACGGCTCAATCACAATCGATTCTGAAGGTAACGATGACCCGGGCGTTGAAGGTGCTGGAGCCGTTGATTCGGTTGCATTTTCGTTTGCTGGCCCGGTTGCAAGTATTGAGGTCGTTCACCAAGTCGGTGATGATGGTGCCGATAACACGGGTGTTATTGGTATCAGCAACCTGACAATCAGTGCGGTTGCCCCGCCTGAGGGGGATAATATCGTTGACGGTACAGGTGGCGACGATGTGATGCTGGTAGGATATGTTGATGGTGACGATGACACGATTGATGGTGCTGATGGCGATGATGATACTATTTTTGGTTACGGCGGCGATGATACAATTGAAGCTGGTGCAGGTATCAACACAATTGATGGCGGCTTTGGCGATGACGTCTTTATCGGTGGTGAAGGTGCGGATGCATTCCAAGGCGGTGCAGGTCAGGACAATCTTGATTACAGCAATTCCGCATCAGCGGTTACTGTTGATTTAAGCACATCTTCCCTATCTGGCGGTGATGCTGATAATGACACTATTCTGGGGGGTATTGATGGTGTTATCGGTTCTGATTTCGATGATGTATTAACAGGATTTGATGCGGTTGGAACGGACCCAAGTGACACGTTTACCAATGAGCTGTTTGGTGGTGAAGGCGAGGATGTTATCACGGGCCTTGGTGGTGCTGATCTGTTGGACGGCGGTGCTGGCGATGATGATCTATATGGTGGCGAAGGTGATGATGCCATCACAGGCGGCGCAGGTAGTGACTTTGTTGAAGGTGGCGCTGGTTCTGACACGCTTGATGGCGGTCGTGACGATGACACTATCATTGCAGGTGCGGGCGATCTGGCCATGGGTGGTCATGGTGATGACGTCTTTACCATTGATACTGCGGCCAATGATGCGGGTGCAACAACACTGGATATTATCGGGGGTGAAAGCGGGGAAGCCAATCAGGCT
>CAXMSA010000185.1:0-1370 GCA_964195605.1 uncultured Amylibacter sp. | reverse complement strand
GAGAGGGAAGATTATTGCGAATTACGCTGAAGCAAACCGGCTGGAAGCCGGTGGCTTAGGGCCAATTAATGGAAAGTCAAGGGTGTTTGATTCAATGACTTCCGGGTCCGTGGTTCTCTACGAGGTCAGGGATTATCCTGCCTCCTGATGGCGTACGGGACTGATCTGCCAAAATGTCATTCACGAGGTTGGGAGTAGCCCACCTCAGCTGCTTGGCTGGCTCGATCTGCCTGCCGTCCCGGAGGACGTCGAACCTACCCCTTGTCTCTCGGGCAGGTATTCAAAATTTCATTTACTCAACTGGTACCCTCCATTCCAGGCTCAAACACGGTTTCGTTTCGCCAGAGGCAATGCAGGATGACGGCAATTTTCCGAGAGGCGGCCACGGCTGCTTTCTTGTGCCCCTTGCGCTCAGCTAACTTTGTTGCCCATTCTTTCAAACGAGATGGCTTTCTCGTGCAACTGATCAATGTCGACGCCGCTGAGTATAATAATCGGCGCATATCACAATCACCGCATTTGGATATTTTGCCCGACCAATCCACCTCGCCGGATTGATGGCGTTTTGGTGTGAGACCGAGGAACGCACCAACATCGATCGATTTTCTGAACCGTTTTTCATCGTCCAGCGTCGCTATATAGGCCAACGCTACGATGGGGCCGACACCCGGGACGGTCATTAGTCGGCGCGCCAGATCACTTTCCCGCGCCATCATCCTTACTTCGTCGTCCAGCGCATCTCTGGCAATGCAGAGTGTCTTGTGCAGAGGGATGAATGTTTCTGACAGCATCGCAATCGCCGGATCCGTATCCGCCGCAGCTGCGAGCTGATCCCGAAAGTCCCTTCGCAGTTTTCCCGTCCCAACCGACTTCATGCAGACCCCAAACACCTTTAACACACCACGCACATGGCCTTCGAGATCCTTACGCATGCGGATCAGCCGCTCGCGGGCACCAATGAGGACGCGCACGCGCTCAGAAGCTTCGCTGCGGATATGGACCTGAGTAAACCAGCCAGTACGGGCCAACTGAGCCAGTCCTTCAGCATCGCCTTGATCGGATTTGTTAATACGTCCCGACAACGCTTTGTGCGCCAGACGTGCATCTATGCAAATGATCGGCACCCCACGTTTTTCTAATTCGCGGGTGAGCCAAATCGCCAGAATGCCGCTCTCATGAACGACCCGTTCTACGTTTGACGCGTGCTCAAAAATAAAGCGCGCGATCAGATCCGGATCGGTTGAGATATCCGTGCGCGCGACAACAACCCCCTTGTCATCCATAATACAAATCGACGTTTCTTTGACGGACACGTCCAATCCAACATAATATGCCATTGTCGTTCTCCTTTGTGGCTGCTTCATTGAGGC
>CAXMSA010000184.1:0-1694 GCA_964195605.1 uncultured Amylibacter sp. | reverse complement strand
GCATTTGCATAAAGCGATAAGACAGCGTCCATTCGCCCTTTTTAAGCATATGCTTACCCAGCAGCCCAAAAGGTGCGCGCCCGCCAGCATGATGGCCGCCCATCATTGATTTGGGCATATTACCAATAGTCATACCGTTCATCATTGCCCCCATATGCACGTTACTTTCAGCCCATAGACCGGTTGCATATGTGGTTGATATTACCGCAGATAAAGTGAGTGCCAGCCAGGTGCCGCAAAAGGCATAACCGACAGACAGTTTCAGTTTTCAGGGTTCAGGCTTTGAACGGTGGATCTAGACAGTTCAGATCGTCAGGGCGACGATCTGTTGTTGGTATAATTTCAACAGGTGTTTCAAACAGGTCTTTGCCTGTTGGCGCAAAGGCAAAATCATTGTTTTCAGGCTGGGCCAGCACAATATTTGCCGCAGCCATACATAAAGGACAGCGCACGCCTTGTGCGGTGGCTTTTTCATCTTCGATAGGAACACCACTTACATCCAGTGTAATCTGGCGGGTGCCGCCTGTGGTGCAAAGCTCCACAGTGCGATAGCCACTGGTATCAACCAAAACCGCCAGCGCACTGGCAGGCCCGTGCAGTGACATCATAAACCCCTGAACGATAAGACATATCGCCAGTATAAGGGCCGTTAAGCGGCCTTTGCTTATGATGTTTCTATACCCCACGGAACCTGACTAAAGCGTGGTAAACAAACACACCAAATGCAGAGTTGTCGCAGGCCTGACCTAAAGCCCTGCATAAACCGCCAAAGTTTCACGCACGGCTTTGGCCGCTTCTTGCCCTTTTTTCACGAAATGCTCTGTGAAAAACGCAATCAGATCCGGAGTTTCCTGAAAATTATGTGGTGTCAGAGACACCGAGAACATCGGCACACCGGTTTCCATCTGGCCTTGCATCAACGCGTCAACCACAGCAGCTGAAACAAACTCATGGTGGTAAATGCCGCCGTCCACCACGAATGCGGCGGCGACGATTGCATTATATTTACCGGTTTCGGCCAATTTTTTAGCCAATAACGGCATTTCAAACGCACCGGGAACGGCAAAGACATCTACGTTCGCGTCTCCAATTTCTTGTTGAAATCCGTTAAGCGATTGGTCAACGATTTGCGCATGCCATTGCGCCTTGATAAAGGCAATATTTACGGGTTTTGTCATAGCTCTAAGTCCTTTCTGCTTTAACAAGACCCAGAGCGTTCAGAAACGCACGGGGGTACCCCGCACGCATCCATTCTCTACCATCCAGACTATCACTGTCGGCCCCCGAATTTCACGGGTGTCTGCTGACCTTTTAACCTTGTTGCACAGGCTAAAAGCGCTCGCGGGCTATCACCGCCGGTGGGGAATCACACCCCGCCCTGAGAATGATTTGACGCTAATGCATTCGCCGATTGTTGGAAAGCCGAAACACGACTAGAATTGCCGAAATTAAGACGGGAATCAAAGCATGACAGATACCATCACAATCACCCGCCCTGATGATTGGCATCTGCATTTACGTGAAGACGATATGTTATGTGCGATGTTGCCCGAAACCGCGCGGCATTTCGGGCGCGCGATCATCATGCCTAATCTGATACCCCCTGTGGTAACAGCGACGGATGCCGCGGCCTACCGCGACCGTATTATCGCCGCATTGCCAAAAGGTGCTGATTTTCATCCGCTTATGACGCT
>CAXMSA010000183.1:0-1792 GCA_964195605.1 uncultured Amylibacter sp. | reverse complement strand
TATAGTCTTCGGAAATTCCTAGGCCAAAGTTGCGCACAGATATTTGCACCGCACCATTAATCTTTTCATAATTAACAAGAATTTCACTATCCTTATTGGAAAACTTAGCGGCATTGGACAATAAATTAGCCATGATTTGTTCAATACGCTTACTGTCCGTCCATACATTCAAATCCGTCGGTGATAGTTCCAGTTTAATTAAGACATTCGACAGGGTGGACCTTTGATAGAAACTCTTGTTGCGTGTCAATTGACGGATCATCAAGCGGTATATTCATCAACCGTTTCCAAGTATCTGAAACAACTAATTTCTCTTTGATAAGATCAATGTCAAAAACACCGATTTTCGCCCCCCTCAAGGCCATATCCCATCTTTCTTCTACCGTGGTCAATTCAAGGGTCTTTTTTTCAATCAGGCGTTTCACTTTTTGCTCGCGATAGGTCAATGCCCCAATAATTGATGTATAGAGACCTCAGCATAACTTGAGGATTCCCATTGTCGGGAATATTTGGTAGTTTTGGTCATGCAGAAACCTTTCATCACCCAACCCGAACTTTTTGTCACCACGAGCGACCTTGAGCATCCATCGTTTCATGCACTTGATGATACAGAGGCGGTTTTGGATTGGTCTAAAATCGAGCCGATCTTGTCTTCGATTTATGCTTCCCAAACGGGCCGTCCAAGCTATCCGCTTTTAACCTTGTTTCGGAGTTTGCTGCTGGGAGTGTGGTATCGGTTGTCGGATGTTCAATTATCGCAATGCCTTTATCGTGACCTGCTGTTCCGTAAATTTTGCCACCTTGAACTGGGCGGTGATGTCCCTGAAGCATCAACACTGGGTCGGTTCCGCAATCACCTGGTTGAGCACGATCTGTGGGAACGTCTTTTGGGAGAGATCAACCGCCAGCTTGAAGCCAAGAACATTATTCTGACGGAAGGTCGCATCAACATCATTGACGCAACACCGATTGAGGCCGCGCAATCCGGGTCGGGCAAAGGCAAAGACGGCCAGCCAAAGCGCGATAAAGAAGCAGGGTGGCATGTCAAGAAGGACAGTCGTGGCAATCTAAAATCCACCTATGGTTATTTGATCCACACCGGCGTTGACGAAGACGGTTTCATCCAACGCCAAACAGTCACTGCGGGTAATGTACATGACAGCGTTGAGCGCGATACGCTCTTGTTGGGCGATGAGACCGCCCTTTCCGCCCCCTCTCGGGCATATAAACATGCCCTGCCGGTCGATGGATGCGGCCTACAGTTCGAAAGAGACCCGCGACAAACTGGAACGTTTTGGCATTGCAGATCAGGTCCAGCGAAAGGGCTACCGGAATAAACCTCTGTCGCGCGACGACGGCATCCGTAATGATGAGATTTCCGTTATCCGCGCTGGTGGCGAACGCCCCTTTGCCACTTACAAAAGTCGCTATGGCTTAGCCCGAACACGGTTTATGGGGCTGGCCAAGAATATGACCGCCTACGGTATTGCGGCCATCGCCCATAATGTTCGCAAAGGGGCCAAGTTCTTGACCCTCTATGGCCTGCCAGACCAGACTTGTACTGGATAAGTCCGCCCAAAATCCAAAAACGAGGCGTGAAACCATGCGGAATAGACCATATCCAACCCTAAAAATCGCAAATATCTGATTTTACTGGAAATCCACTCCGAACACGGTAATATCACGCTGGAAAATAGACCTTATACTGAGATCTCGATGTATGATAAAAGCGGATTAACACCAATGTATACGGGTTGACGATGAGTGTTATCCAGACCATATTTCCAATATG
>CAXMSA010000182.1:0-1811 GCA_964195605.1 uncultured Amylibacter sp. | reverse complement strand
TGTTCTAAAACCCATTTCCATGCGCCCTGCCCGCCCCAGGATTTACGGTCATATAGGATGATCGGTTGGCTTTGTAGATCGTTATCCGCAACCGGGCCACGGTCTTTGGTTTGTATCAGAACATACGGTTGTGACATCAAAACATCCAGGTAATAGCCCTTGGGTATGGCAAAGGGTGGCATCACCATAACAGCCATATCAATCTGACCATCCTCAAGCATATCATAAAGTTGTTGCGATGTGCCGGGTTGGATCGACAACTGGCAATTGGGCGCATCGCGCGCGATGGTTTTAACCAATGGCGGGATCAGATCAGACAAAGCGGTTTCAATAGCACCTATACGGAACGGGCCAGACAGGGCATTGCTGCCAAAATCACGTTTTAACATAGCGGTTTCAATGATCAGATTACGGGCGCGTGGCAATAAGTTTAGGCAAGCTTTTGTTGGTGAGGCCCTGTGACCTGAACGGATCAGAAGATCAGCACCAAACTCTGCTTCCAAGGTGCGAATGCGCTGGCTTATAGCTGTTGCAGTTAATCCCTGTACCCGTGCCGCGGCTGAAATTGAGCCACCTTCCACCACGGCAACTAAGCTTTCCAGAAATCTAATATCCAAAGCATTTCCTTTTGATTGATATAACAATTACACTCTAAATCATTTGATATTTTAGTGATAGAGCTTCCTAAACCAAGACCATAAGGAATGCCAGAATGCACAGTACAGTTGAAAATTTAATGGATGAAGTACGCGACAGGTTCTGCCAGGTAGACAGTTGCCCGGATCAGGGCCCGCGAGTTTTCTTTGAAAATGCAGGCGGGGCTTTGACGTTAAAGTCTGTGGTTGAAACCTCAGCGCAATATGCTGCCATCCCCGATAATCAGGGCCGCGATAACCCTGCGTCCCAAAGTGCCGCAAGCATGATCGAAGCCTCGAAAGAAGATATTCGCAGTTTTCTGAACGCCGAAGCTGGGCAGGTTTTTGTGGGGGAAAGCGGCACAGAACTGCTGTTTCGCTTGATCAGTGCCGCCTGCCTTGGCACGCCTAAAGGCGGGGCCGTTTTGGGCAGCACATTGGAACACCCCGCATCGCGCAGTGCTTGCGTTCGCTGGGCTGAAATCGCAGGAAAATCCTATAATGCCGCCCCGCATAATGATGCCACAGGCACTGTCACTGCGGCGGATTACCTGCCCCACATTACCCCTGACACCCGTGTCGCCACCATTTTGCACACCTCGCCCGTTACAGGCATGTCGGTGGATGTGGCCGCAGTTGCCAAGGCCATTCGTAAAATTGCGCCAGAATGCATCATCATCGTAGACGGCATCCAACACGCCGCCCACGGCGGGCTGGATATAGCAAGTTACGGCATAGATGGTTACGTGATCTCCCCCTACAAAGTGTTTTCACGCCACGGCTACGGCATAGCGTGGATATCTGATCGTCTGGCCGCGATGCCGCATGATACATTGATCGGTGCCCCCACCGCGCCTTGGGAACTTGGCACACGAGACGCTGGCTCTTACGCCACATTCAGTGATGTTGTCGGTTATTTTGAATGGCTGGGCGGGCGGGTTTCAAATGCCACCACACCGCGCGCCAAGATCGAAGCTGCAGGCAAGGCGATCAGCGCACATGAAAACACGCTGACCAAAGCCATGGTGCACGGGATTGGTGGTGAGATCGGCATAGCCGATATGCCGGGAATCAAAATCATCGGCGGCGTTGATAATCCGCACCGCGAAGGGTTGGTTTCCATGGTTGTCAAAGGCCATGCATCCGCAGATATCGTGTCTAAACTGTCAGACCACG
>CAXMSA010000181.1:0-1911 GCA_964195605.1 uncultured Amylibacter sp. | reverse complement strand
CCGATTAGGGTTGTTGCAACCGCCATCAGCACAAAACCAATCACAATCAACTGAATACGACGTTTTTTCTTCAGGCCAACAGCCATTATGGAAACACAGGGGCCATTTCCAACCCCATCCTTTCATCTAGGCCCAGCATCAGGTTTGCGTTCTGCAATGCCTGCCCGGAAGAGCCTTTGGTTAAGTTATCAAGGGCTGCAATGACCACAGCGCGCCCTTCAATTCTGTCGGCTGCGACACCGATATGGCAGAGGTTTGAGCCGCGAATATGGCGCGTGCTTGGGGCTTGCCCGAAAGGCAGCATCACTATGAACGGCTCATCAGCATAGGCCTTTGCAAGTGTTTCATAAATCGCTTGCGCATCGCCCTTCACATAGACATTGGCGATAATTCCGCGGTTTGACGGCAATAATGTCGGGATGAATTGCACCTTTACCGGACGGCCGGCAATTGCACTGAATTCCTGGTCAAACTCTGCCAAATGGCGATGTGTGCCACCAATGGCATAAGGGTGTGCACCCTCTGACAATTCAGCATGCAACAGGCCTTCTTTCAACGCCCGCCCTGCACCGCTGACACCGGTTTTCAGATCAATTATAATCTCGTCCAGATCTATAACACCCGCTTTAATCAGCGGTGTCAGTGCATATTGGCCGGTGGCAGCATTGCAGCCCGTGCCTGCCACTAACCGCGCATTTTTTATGTCATCACGATAAAATTCTGTCAGCCCATAAACTGCTTCCGCCTGACACTCTAACGCATCATGTTGCCCACCGTACCATTTGGCATATTCTTCCGGATCACGCAGCCTGAAATCGGCGGACAGATCAACAACCTTCAAGGATTTGGGCAGGGCTTTTATCACTTTTTGGCTGGTTGCATGCGGTAATGCGCAAAAGCACAAATCCACATCGGCAAAATCCACCGCGTCGATTTTAACCAGTTTGGGTAAGTTCAGATGCCGCAAATGCGGAAATACTTCAGCCATTTCCAGCCCGGCTTTGCGTTCAGCGGTCATTGCCACAATGCGCATCATCGGGTGGGTTGAGATCAGGCGTACCAATTCAGCCCCAGTATAACCAGAGGCCCCTAATATTGCGATATTTTTTGGCGCTGACATGCGTTTTCTCCTGATAGTCAGTTAGGATTTAAGCGATTATTGCGAGGTTTACAATCAGGCTGCTTCAAAATGCAGCGGCTGCGACAGAAAGCGCGTGGCCGCATCGCTGACAGCTTGCGGATTGCCCGTGGTTAACAGACGACCCGGTCGGTCATCGCCAAACATATCGGGGTGACGTTTCAGGTAATCTTCCAAAGAGGCCGCAACCAGATTGGCCTGACTGAATACTTTCACATCAGCACCAAGGGCTGCCTGAAAAATATGCTCCAAAATCGGGTAATGGGTACAGCCCAACACGGCGGATTGCGGGTTTGGCATACGGCGCAACAAGGCCATCACATGGCTGCGCACCATGGCTTCGGCCAGTTCCAGATCGTTGTCTTCCAACGCATCCACAAGACCTGCGCAGGGCTGCGCTTCCACATCCACCCCAATGGCGCGAAACGCCAGTTCGCGTTGAAACGCGCGGCTAGCAACCGTTGCAGGCGTGGCAAACAGGGCGATTTGTTTCACATCCACTTCACGCGGGGCCGAGGTATCGCCCCAGTCGCGTTCTGTCACCGCCTCGATCAATGGCACGAAGACCCCCAGAACCCGTTTATCCGCAGGGACCCAGTTTTCTTGCATCCGCTTGCACGCCACCGCCGTGGCCGTGTTACAGGCCAATATCACCAGATCGCAGCCCTCATCCCAAAGCCGCTCTACAGATTTGCAGGTCAGGTGGTAAATATCATCGCCATCACGCACACCGTAAGGCGCGTTTGCATTGTCGCCCAGATAACTCAGCGTCA
>CAXMSA010000180.1:0-1948 GCA_964195605.1 uncultured Amylibacter sp. | reverse complement strand
GCCACGGCACTGGTGTTCTTTTCCAGCTTCCCTGCATGGCGCCAAGAAGGGGATGCCCTGTATTACGCCAGCTATTTCGCCGACAAAACCTTCAACCCGTTTGTACCTTATCCGATTATTGCGCTGTATTTCATCAGCTTTACCTTGTTGATCATTTTAGGGTTTGGCTGGATGAACAAACGCTTAAACAGGCATATCGCCAAGAATTGAAAAGGGGCCCGTAAGCCCCTTTTCAGCTTAAGCTTTTGCAATCATCTCAACCACTTCATCCGTGGTCCAAACAGCATTAGCAATGAAGCGGAAGTTCACCAGTGCGGCAAGGTAACCGTCACCTTCGGGCAAGATCGCAGCCGCAGTCGCGTCTTTGATCACAGCTACTTCAAAGCCCAGTTCGATCAATTCACGCATGTGGGATTCGGTACACAGGTTCGCGGACATGCCGGCCAGAATAACCTGATCGACACCTTGTTTACGCAGTTGCAAAGCAAGGTCGTTCGAGTCGTTGCCATAAACTTTATGCGGCGAGGTCACGATGGTTTTACCGTCTTCGATATATTTTTTATACTGCGGCATGAAATCAGCACCAGAGCCCTCAAACTCATCAAGATTCAATGCGCCTTTGCGGTCAAACATACCGATCTTGTGCATCAGCTTTTCCAAAGCACCTTCAAATTTCCAGCCGTGATCAGTTGGGTAATAATAGTGCGGCGACACCGCAACTGTCATATCACGGCCCTTTGCAGCAGCAAATAAACGGTCGATGTTTTCAACAGTATTATTCTTGGTCACACTTTCACCGACCACACCCCATGTCACCCCATCAGGGCTAAGAAAATCCACTTGCGGATCTGTCACAACTAATGCCGCGCGCGACAGGTCCAGTTTCATATTACTAGGGGGCAAAGCAGGGTTGGCAGGATCCGCATAAGGGTCGCTTTGCGCATTTGCGCTGGTAGCGCTACTCGCTAATGTTGCTGCACCCACTGTTGCGGCCAAGCCGCCGGTCAGGGCCTGGCGGCGATTAATCTTACCATGGTTATGATCTTTGCACATGTTGTATTCCTTTAATTGTGATTTCGTTAAAACCTTTCTGCACGAACAAATGAGTCTTTTTGTCCTTATTACGTGCCTATAGCCAACTTTATGTATCATTTCGTCCATACACCCGTTAGCTCCTATATATGCAGTACGACCACATACTTGATGAAATGGAAATTAATGCAGAGCCATTTTCGCTTTGTGAACTTCACGGTGAATGCTCATTAGGTCTGGGGCGGTTATCTGGCGCAACCCTGCATTACATTCTGGCGGGAAAAGGCGCATGCAACCTGCGCAACCATGCAAATATTCCGCTAAGCAAAGGCACGCTCGTCCTTGTGCCCGCCCATATGTCGCACGCGCTGTTGAGTTTCGGCGATGCCGAAACCCCTTTGCCTGAGTGCCATCCCGCGAGCCTGAACCTTGCTCATCATATCAGCCACGCCAAAGACGGTGGGGTTGATCAAAATCTGCTGGCACTTTGTGGTCACATCACTATTGGGCTACGCGGGGCCAATGGGTTGATTGATCTGATCCGCAAGCCAATGCGGGTGAAAATTGACCCCGGCAGTGCGCTTGACACAACTTTGGCGGCATTGCTACGCGAACTGGCAGAGCCAAAACTGGGTAGCCGCGCCATCATCCGCGCCATATTGCTGCAATCCATGCTGCACCTGTTTCGTGACCGCCTAATGGCGGATGACCCCGCTTTTACCTGGATGGCTGCACTTGGCGATAACAAGCTGTGGAACAGCCTCAGAGCGATGCTGGATGCGCCGAGCCAACCGCATTCAGTTGAGACACTAGCAGAGCATTCCAACATGAGCCGCTCTGCCTTTGCTAGAAAATTTTCGGATGCCTATGGTGATGGGCCAATGCGGTTTTTGCGCCTGTTGCGTATGAATATGGC
>CAXMSA010000179.1:0-2152 GCA_964195605.1 uncultured Amylibacter sp. | reverse complement strand
CGCGTTGAAACCGCCGCCAGTTTTTTTAGATTAGGTGCATGCAACCAAGCCGCAGGTCCATCAGGAAACAGCGTGCCGTTCAGTTGATCCACCATAAAAATCAATATATTTGGCTTACCCATTTCATGCACCCTAATTGTTATGCTTTACAAGTTTATGTTTAATATTCAGCCTAGCCCAAGTCTATTTAAACCAACAAGCCCAACACACTCACATATCAGGTCAAACCCGTAACCGATTACTTTAACAAAGCGTCTTATAAAGAATGGTCTGTGGTCAATTATCACACTTAGGCACAAAACTTTGAAATTAACGTGGCGACTCTGCGTCGGGTATGTAAAGTGTTAGCTTAATAAAGGTGCGGGATGCAATTCGATGGTAAAAAAGCGTGTACTCTTAGCTGGTTTAACTACAGCTGTAACTTTAGGGCTTGGCACAACCAGCTCTCCTGCAGGTCAACTAGGTTTTACACCATCATACGAAAACGCCCCGACCCCGATTAAACGCCATAATCCACGCGATACGGATACAAGCTGGCTGAATGATGCAAACGTCAACCAAACCGCCCGCAAATATCTTAACAAAACGCTGCGCCCGGATGGCCTGCGTGTAGAAGCCTTGATTTTAAAGCCCAGAAGTGCCGAACTACGGTTCCGCAATGTCCGCTATAACGTAACCCCACAAGCATTGGGGCGCGCGGCACGCGCAATGGCAAACGTCATGCCGGCCTCGGTTTCACAATTCGTACTTACCCCGGTTGTTGACGGCTTACCGGTCTCTTCAGTTACATTTCAAAGAACCGATTTGGAAAAATTTGAAAACCATCCCAATGGCACAAAACTTTCTTTTTCCAATGCGGTGATTTCAGATCCCGTCACAAATCCTGATGGCCTGCACTATGATGCATCACTTTATCCTAAATTTTCATGGTCACTAGGCCCTTATGTGGAATTTAACCATGATGACCTGACATCATCCAATCAATATAGTGTGCGTGTGCGCGCAAGCGCACAATGGAATGTCTCTCCAGGTTTTTCACTAAGCGGTGCCATTACCAAAGAACTGTTTGGCAATGTGTCTACCAACACGCCATCCAGCTCACCCCTACAACATGTGCGTTCTGACCGTGGGCTATATATTGAACGCGGCGACCCTGCTTTTGAAACCTTAAAAGCGGATTATCTGTTCAAAGCCACGCCATCAATTTATGGCCGGGTTTCCGCAGGCTATCTGGAACGTTCTTTTGGCGGGGTATCTGGTGAACTTCTATGGAAGCCAGCCGCGCAAAATTGGGGCTTGGGCGTAGAGGTAAACCGCTTGAAACAACGCGACTTCGGGAATGCTTTCGGATTTCAGGACTATGATGTCACGACTGGCTACGCCTCTGCCTATTTTGAATTCAAAGGCGGCGTGTCGGCGCAACTGGATGTTGGCCGTTACTTGGCTGGCGATAACGGTGCAACAATTTCTGTTGATAAACGCTTTGCAAACGGTTGGACAGCAGGTGTTTTTGCAACCAAATCCAATGCCAATGTTGCAGAAGATACCAAAACCGGTTTCCGTATCACCATTCCGCTAAACTGGGTTGTGAAAACCCCCAGCCGTACAGATTATGATGTGGCTTTCGGCAGCAGAGGTGCTGACGCGGGCTCAAGACTGCGCTTAAATAACCGCTTGTATAATAAGGTGCGTGAATATCACAGCACCGAGTTGTATGACAGTTGGGCACGGTTTTGGCGTTGATGCGATTATTTCTTAGCGCATTCATAATTATTTCCCTGACGGTCAGTTGCGGATCAAAAAGCGATGACGGCACCGCAGGCCTGCGCGAATCTTTAATGGCAGCAATTAAAGCCCGCAAAGAAGCAAAGGCAAATGCAGATAAACCCAAAGCACCACCCGTTGCTTTAAGTCGCGTGGCAATTGCACATATCGAGAAACCATTACTACGCATCAGCGCACAATCCCTTGGGGTCAAAACCCTGTTTGCCCAAGTGGCACAAAACGGGGCTTACCGCACATATCTGAACAATCTTAAAATGAGTGTAACTTACAGCAACGGCATCATTACCGCCACACGCGGCTTTGGCCTTGATCTGTTATCCCAAGGCATTTCCATTCCTACAAAGGATATATTCACCGAAACCAATGC
>CAXMSA010000178.1:1920-2212 GCA_964195605.1 uncultured Amylibacter sp. | reverse complement strand
TAAAATCACGTATCCGTCTTGGACTGGAACGGTTGAGAGCCGAGTTAAAAGGATTGCGATAGATGAGCGTAATTACACACCATATCCCCGACGCCATGTTGGCGGCTTATGCAACTGGCAACCTACCACAACCATTTGCGTTTGTTGTGGCCAGTCATGTATCGCTTTGCCAACAATGCCGCGTGTCGCTTGAGGCGCATCAGGCAATTGGAGGAGTTGTACTTGAGGCAACAGATATTGTTGCTGTTTCAAACGATCTTAAGCTCACTATTCTATCTCAGCTTGATGCACC
>CAXMSA010000178.1:0-1911 GCA_964195605.1 uncultured Amylibacter sp. | reverse complement strand
ATCTGGGCAGGCCGTGCCTGAGCATGGCCATAACGGGTTGGAGCTAACATTAATTCTGCAAGGTAGTTTCCGCGACGAAGTCGGGCATTTTGGTGTCGGCGATGTTGAAATTGGGGATGAGGCTTTGGCACATACACCGATTGCAGATGCTGGCGAGCCTTGCATTTGCCTTGCAGCAACGGACGCACCTTTACGCTTCAAATCTTTGATGCCACGCCTTTTACAGCCGTTGTTTCGGATATAGATGTAAATGTTTCAGATCATAACCTTTAAAACACCATGAACACATCGAACAAGATTTTCGTTAACGACCTGATGCAAAGCGACTACAGCTATATATTGTCAGAGCCAATCGGAAGCAATTTCGCCGAAAATTTTAACCCGTATTTCCCTCCTTGGGAGATGCTTAAAATGGGCGTGTTTGAAGGGCGCTATTTGAATGATTGCACCGAAGAGTTTCCAAATGAATGGTTCGAAAGTGCCAAACTTAGTCAGATAGCAGACCCGTCATTGAACTATTTCGGCATAAAAAGCCGTCAACCGTTAGGCGTGTGGCGTGAAAAGGGTTGGATCTATGGGCCAGACCCGCGTGGTTGGTTCCAATGGTATAGCCGCTATTACATGGGGCGTCGATTGGATCAGGTAGACCACATACAAATCAAAAGATGGAAGGGCTTTGCCCGACATGCGGGGCAAATTCGCGCCAATTGTTATCCTGGAGATATTTTTTGCAGACCCAGGCAGCGGCAAGCCTTACTACAATGGGCCTATGATCCCTTTATCTGACGGTATCGAGGCTATTTGCCGCGATACATCAATATATCAGGCAGAAATTTTAACGTGCGAATGAGCCACGAAAACGGTGCAGGAAAATCGGTTCTGAATCGGCTGGATCGCATGGCCTTAAGGACGTATTTGGCGGCTTTTTTTGGCGACATAAGCATCGGCATCTTGAAGTCGTTTTTATCTGTCAAGCGTGTCTTAATAAACCCAGGATTGACGATCCGTACCACTACACCACTGCCCTTCAAATCATGGCGCATTGTTTCGGCTAAACTGACCAGGGCGGCTTTGCTTGCACCATAACCGATTGAAGCAGGTAAACCACGATAACCAGCAAGCGACCCAACCAAGGTAATATCGCCGTGGCCTGCCTGCATGAACCGTGGAACCAATTCGCCCAACACCCGCAGGGCCCCAATGAAATTCACATCAACCATCGCCAACGCTACTTCTGTATCCCAATCTGTGGCCCGCATCGGTTCATAAGTTCCAACGTTATAGATCACGCCATCAATCGACCCTATCCCACTTACCGCTTCGCGTACGGCTACAGGATCGGTGACATCCAGCACCATGGCTTGTGCATCGCTCAACTCGGCGCACAAACTTTCAAGTCGTTCGGCATTACGCGCAGATAAAACCAAACGCGCGCCTGCCCGACATAGTTCTCTGGCCAATTCACGCCCCAACCCTTCGCTGGCTCCAATTAGCCAATATGTTTTGCCAGAAAATTGCGTCATAACTGCTTCTTTCGGAATGTATGGCTATCAGAGATAAGCGGTTCTGGTGGCGGTGGGTTTCTCATAAATGGGGCGCGTTTGACATAAAGGATTATTGCTTGCCAATATATCAACGCCAGTACACGGATTGTGCCAAGCGGGCGAAAAAATGCAGCTTTTAGAAGTGACCCGTTAGTGGCTGGTTTACGGTTACCTGCGAGCGTGGCAAGCACGCCTTGCTCGCCGTTTTCATAATTGATGCGAATACTTATCACAGTATTCGAAATATCAAAGTTAAACCGATATTTCCCCTCCGTTTCCTGAAAAGGAGAAACATGCAATAGCTTTTCGGCGATTATTGTATGTGATTTTTGAATAGGGCCGAAATCATCATGGGCGCAGAAATAAC
>CAXMSA010000177.1:276-2298 GCA_964195605.1 uncultured Amylibacter sp. | reverse complement strand
CAACCGCCAACATAAATCAGCGTCTTCAGACAAATGCGCATGGCGATACCCGCCAATATCGTGCAACACGTCAAGGCGCGCCATCATAAACGGGTGTGGTAGGTAGGGTTCGCATGCGGGTATAGCCTGAGGGTAAGGAAAAAAGAACCTTTCATTATCCGATGATAGACCCACAATACGCCCGCTTCATTGATGTTTACAACCCGCTAAGAAACTGCTGCTGCATTGGTAAATTGAATGAAATCCAACTGTCGCGATAGCCGGTAAGGCAAACATACATCATCGGCATCAATACGCGCCACATATGCACAATCCAGTTTTTTCAAACCGTAATTCAACGCATTCACCAAGCCGCCGTTTTCGGTTTTATGGTACTTTATGCGCGGATCATCAAACTGATTGATAATCGTGGCAGTATCATCTGTTGAGCCATCATCAATGATCACCACATCAAAATCTTTGTGGTCCTGTGCCAAAATAGATTGCAGTGTTTCCCCCAAGAATTGGGCCCCATTGTAAACAGGAAGAAGAAAGCTGATCCTACTCATTTTTCAATGCCTTAAAATGCATCAAGCCAAGGGTAAACCAGTCACAATCAGGCACATTCAGCGACAGGCGCAGAGCCGTCAGGTTTTCAGGTAATCCATCCAGTATAAGCCTGTGATTGTTAAAGCCTTCCCCGATGTTGAAATCTACAAGATCATGGGCTTTATCCTTGCCGTCCACTGTGAAATAAACCCTTGAAAAGAGTCGCTTAACAGGATAACTGCGCAATCGAAAGGCCACCTGCCTGCATGTATCTGGCAGGTCAAATTCCAGCGTAAACCACTGGTCGCGATAATTTGTGACATCGGCGACCTGATAGTCCGTTTTCTTACCAAATTGATCCAGACCCTGTTCGACACGGGCACGGCAAATCAGCTTTCGTTTTGCATCATTGCGTTCAAATGCAAACCGCGCCTTAGGCCAAAATTCCACATACGGGACAACGTGGTCGCCAAGGGATATTTTTGATCCAGCGCGTTTTGTCATTCGATCCTTATTCCGAGCTCATATCCAGATCTAAAGCCTTAGCAACCGTGAAAATATCTTTGTCACCGCGCCCGCACATATTCATTACCATCAGGTGATCTTTGGGCAATTCAGGTGCTATTTTCGTGACATGTGCTAATGCGTGTGATGGTTCTAATGCGGGAATAATGCCTTCGGTGCGGCATGACAGTTGAAACGCTTCTAACGCTTCCACATCCGTCACAGACACATATTCCGCCCGTCCGATATCATGCAGCCATGAATGTTCGGGGCCGATACCAGGGTAATCCAGTCCAGCGGAAATTGAGTGGCCTTCTAAAATTTGGCCATCATCATCTTGCAACAGATAAGTGCGGTTACCGTGCAGAACGCCGGGGCGTCCGCCTGTCAGGCTGGCGCAATGTTCCATTTTCTCGTTCACGCCTTTACCGCCTGCTTCAACGCCAATGATGCGCACATCTTTGTCGTCCAGAAACGCATAAAACAAGCCAAGCGCGTTTGAGCCACCACCGATACAAGCCACAAGGCTATCAGGCAGACGGCCTTCTTGCTCCATTATTTGTTCTTTGGTTTCATTGCCGATGATCGCCTGAAAATCGCGCACCATCGCAGGGTAGGGATGTGGCCCTGCCACAGTACCGATGCAATAAAATGTTTCATGCACGTTGGTCACCCAGTCGCGCATCGCGTCATTCATCGCGTCTTTTAACGTGCCGCGGCCAGAGGTTACGGGCACAACTTTTGCCCCTAGTAACTTCATCCGAAACACATTTGGAGCTTGGCGTTCAACGTCAGTCACACCCATGAAAACCACACATTCAAGACCAAAACGCGCACAGACCGTAGCTGTGGCCACGCCGTGCTGGCCGGCGCCCGTCTCGGCGATGATGCGCTTCTTGCCCATGCGCTTGGCGAGCAGGATCTGCCCCATGGAATTATTGATCTTGTGCGCGCCCGTGTGACAGAGGTCCTCGCGTTTGAGGTAGATCT
>CAXMSA010000177.1:0-266 GCA_964195605.1 uncultured Amylibacter sp. | reverse complement strand
TGGCCAGCACCGGTTTCCGCGATAATTCGGGTTTTTCCCATGCGGCGCGCCAACAAAATCTGGCCCAGCACATTGTTGATTTTATGTGCGCCTGTGTGATTTAACTCATCGCGTTTTAGATAAATTTTGGCTCCGCCAAAATGGTCTGTCAGACGTTCAGCGAAATACAACGGACTTGGACGGCCCACATAATATTTCCATAAGTAGTCCATCTCTGCCCAGAATGTTGGGTCAGTTTTGGCCTTCTCATATTCCGCTTCCAGATC
>CAXMSA010000176.1:0-2311 GCA_964195605.1 uncultured Amylibacter sp. | reverse complement strand
GAAGAGAGTAGGGTGCCATTCAAATTGGCAGTGGCACCTGGATGAAGTCTTCGTCAAGATTAATGGCGAACGTTTTTACCTTTGGCGTGCAGTTGATCATGAAGGTGAGGGGTGTTGTCAGAGGAACTTGACGATTTCGAGATCGCATCATAATTTTGCAAAATGACAACACGAGATCCATTCAAATATTTCAAAACATCACCCGATATTATCCGCCTGGCTGTGATGTATTATGTGCGTTATCCGCTGAGTTTACGGCAAGTCGAAGACATTCTGCATGAGCGGGGCATCGACGTTTGCCATGAAACCATTCGTTTCTGGTGGAACCGATTTGGTCCAAAGTTTGCAAAAGATATTCGGAAGAACAGGGTAGGTTGCCATTCCAACTGGTGTTGGCATATAGACGACAGCGTTGCCCGTCAGGGCATGCTTGCATGTCCGATAGGGTATTTGTGAAGATTAATGGCCAAATGTTTTACCTATGGCGTGCTATCGATCATGAAGGCGAAGTTTTGGAATGCTATGTTTCAAAACGTCGAGATAAGCATACCGCATTGAAAATACTGCGTAAGTTGATGAAGAAATACGGTAAATCATATTTGATTGTAACGGATAAACTCCGATCATACAGTGCAGCATTGCGTATTCTTGGCGCGCTAAATTTACATGATACGACGCAATATATGAACAATCAGGTTGAGAATTCACACTCGCTGCCTGGCAGTGGTTTGTTTGCAAACCATGAGGGGGTGGTTGCTGTCCTTCCTCGACGGCATCGCAATGTGCCAAGGTGGTGTAGTATTTAACGCCACATAGATGAAAGGATGGCAACCATGACAAGTAATACAATGATCGGTGTTGATTTAGCAAAGAATGTTTTTCAACTCCACGGAGCATCAATGATCGGGGATGTAAAATTCCGAAAAAAGCTGACGCGCCCGCAGTTCCATAAATTCATGGCCAAACAAGAACCTTGCCTTGTGGTGATGGAATCTTGTGGCAGTGCTCATTACTGGGCGCGTGAGATGAGCAAACTTGGCCATGAGGTAAAGTTGATCGCAGCTCAATATGTCAAACCCTTCGTTAAACGCCAAAAAAATGACGCGGCCGATGCAGAGGCGATTGTGGAGGCGGCACAGCGACCTGGAATGCGTTTTGTTGAACCTAAAACAGAAGAGCAACAGGCACGAGCCATGCTGTTTAGGGCCCGCGAGCAACTGGTACATCAACGTACTGAACTGGTGAATGCTTTGCGTTCACACCTGTACGAATTGGGTTATATAGTGCCGCAGGGTATCCGTAATATGAAACGGATCGCGCTAATGATGGAAGACCCGGACAGCGCGCGGCCAGACTTGGTGCGGGATTTGTGTCGGAGCTTTCTTGATCAAATTGCGGAACAGACAACACGGATTGAAGGTATGATGCAAAAGGTCAAAGCCCATACATCTGATGTTGAAACAGCAAGGCGTTTGCAAACCATGCCTGGTATTGGTCCCATTACAGCAATTGCTGTTGAAGCTTTCGCTCCACCGATGGAAACATTCAAATGTGGACGTGACTTTGCAGCCTGGCTTGGGCTTGTGCCAAAGCAGCATTCTTCAGGTGGCAAGCATAGGCTGGGGCGTGTGTCCAAAGCGGGACAAGCGGATATCCGAAGGCTCCTGATTATCGGGGCAATGTCCCGTCTGAACTGGTTGGGTCGAAAGTCGATCCCCGAGGGGTCATGGCTTGCGCGAATGCTGGCCAATAAACCGCGCATGCTGGTGGCAATTGCTTTGGCCAATAAAATGGCGCGTACAATTTGGGCCATGCTGACAAAGAAAGAGGATTACCGGGATCCGGCGCAGATGATTGCGGCATGAGTATTCATGTACGTATAGAAAACTGACGCCGGTATGTTGGGGAGTGTAAGAAGACGATGACCTGAATGGGCACAATGATCGAATAGATCTGGATCAGAAAAACCAGTTGGCCCCTCCGAGCCCAATGAGCTCGTATGAGAGATTTGGACCTGATCTGCTGATCACCATACCGGCCAGCGGCAACTGAAAGGTCGCACACAAAGGCCTTACAGAAGACCGCGCTCGATTACATGTTCAAAAGGTCAAAAAACTTCTTGCATTACGGACGACAACCACAGAAGGGGCCATTTCGACGACGAGAACGAGCGATGCAGCGCTTTAAAACAGTCGCAACGCTCCAAAAATTTGTCAGTTATCACAGCCAAATATACAACCACTTCAATCACGAAAGACATCTCGAAACCAGGCAGACTTACAAACAAAAACGCAGTGCTGCTCTGACTGAG
>CAXMSA010000175.1:0-2314 GCA_964195605.1 uncultured Amylibacter sp. | reverse complement strand
CGCGATTGAAACCCTGCGGTTAGAAAAGGGTTACCGCGCATGGGGCTCTGATATCGGTCCGGATCATACGCCGGATGAAGCGGGTTTGGGCTGGGCTGTGAAAATGAAGAAAAACATCGATTTTAAAGGCCGTGCAGCAGTTGAAACACAGCGTGCGACTGGCAAGAAAAAAATGCTGGCAACTTTTGTAGCCGACGGCGATGTGATCTTGTCGGGGCGTGAAACCATCTACCGTAACGGTGAACGTGTGGGCTGGCTAAGCTCTGCGGGTTATGGCCATACCTTGGGTATATCCATCGGCCTGGGTTATATCCGTGATGATGCAGGTGTGGATGCGGCTTACGTGAAAACGGGCGAATACGAACTGGATGTGGCAACTGTTCGCGTGCCTTGTACTGTCAGCCTGGCACCACTTTATGATCCGAAAATGGAGCGGGTCAAAAGCTAGGATTAAAGCGCAATCATCGACAAAGTTTGAATGCTAACTATTCCTTCAAAAGCCTATGTTTTTGGAAGGAATTTCCCAAGCATCCCAAGCTTCCGGTGTGTCTAAGTCAAGTAAAACCGCGTCATCCAAAGGAACCTCATATACCCATTCCGGTACGGTTTTCAGGATGCCCTTGGCGCCAGTATCACCCTGCAAACCTGTCAGGTTTTCTGTGAATTTGGTATCAAATAAAACCGGGTGCCCACGTTTGCCGGTCAGGCTGGTAGGGCAGACAATAAACCGGTTTTTATGTGGATCATGCGCCGTAATCACTTTGTTAAAGTGATCAGAGGTCAAGTCAGGCATATCCGTTAACCCCACTAAAATGGCCTTGGGTGTATTATCCAAGGCCAATATACCTGTACGCAAAGATGCGGACATGCCTAAAGATGCATCACGCGTTTCAACAATTTTTACGGGCAAGCCTTGTAAGGCGTTCTTATGGTCGGCGGCCCCTTCCTTCAACACAACAATACACTGGTCAATATCTGACCCAAGAGCCGCTTTAACGCAGTGGCGTAACATCGGTATTCCGCCGACCTTGCGCATCAATTTATCTTCCCCACGCATTCGGTTGGAACTACCTGCTGCAAGCAATACGGCGGCTACCCCAGAGCAAGGCTGATGTGGTTGCATACGCGGTTGAATGCGATCCGGTATTTCTTTTAGCAAACCACCAACACCCATGTGAGATATATCTGTGGCACTTAGTGGTAGTTCAGCGCAAAGGCGTTCAATCACCCAGTCAGCACCGTTTAATGCAGGTGCGCGGGCACAGCCTGGCAAGCCAACAACAGCTTTGCCTTGGTATGTGCCGAGCACCAATAGATTACCTGGATCAACGGGCATACCAAACCGCGTAATCTCACCGCCTGCCTGAACGATCCCTTCGGGTACAACATCTTGCCTGTCTGATGTGGCAGACGCACCCAGAATTAAAATCATATCGCCTTTGGCAGTTTGTATAGCCTTTGCAACTGCCTGGGTTGAGTGGTCCACGACATAACTGTTTTCCGCTTGCATATTCAGCGGGGTGATACGGGTGCGGATTGTCTTTTCGGCCTTTGTTAACAAAGAAGGTTTAAAGCCGTGGGTTTTTGTTAAAATGATATCGCAGATTTTAGGTGTAAATTCATGAAGCTGGAAACAATTTTTTCCAATGCTGTGCAATGCAAGGTTTATTTGTGACTTTGCAACCCCGTATGGGATGATTTTCAAGGTGGCAAGCAAGGTTCCTTTTTTAACACGTGCAAAATTTGCCAGTGTTGCCACAGTGATAGCTTCGTCAACTGCATTAAAGGTTTCGATTGCTTGTGTCTTTAACGATAGAATACCATCATGTTCTGCTATTAAATTCACCCTTCCAGCAACCGCTTGTGTTGATTTTATCCCGTCGGTTATGAAAGCATTTGCAAGAGTTTGCGCCGCTTTATCTTCGGCAATATCGCCATCTTCCAGCATAGCGACAGTGATATGGGTTTGCCCTGTAAGTTCCAGTTTTTCCAGATCAGATACCCCAAGCGTGATGCCTTTTTTCAAAACCCCATGTTGTAAAGCAAGCGAATGGGCCAGAATATGGCCTTTGGCCTGTCTTAATTCCACAGTGGCAAATTTCATGGCTTACGTAACCGTTCGGTGACTTCGGCCATGATTGAGACGGCGATTTCTGCCGGTGTTTTAGCACCGATATTCAGGCCGATCGGTCCGTGAATACGGGCAATCTCTACGTCGTTAAATCCTTCATCCTGCAATTGTGCCACCCGTTTCGCGTGGGTTTTGCGTGAGCCAAGCGCGCCGATATAAAACACATCAGACTTTAGGGCGACA
>CAXMSA010000174.1:0-2403 GCA_964195605.1 uncultured Amylibacter sp. | reverse complement strand
GTTTGATCACTTCGATACAATGACCGTGATGGTTGCGGACGCGCCCCGCGCCGATGAAATTGTCTTGTGCATTGGTGTTTCCGACGGCTCTCGACCTCACCCTCGTGTTGGAAGTGGCCCGATTGTAGATTGAGTAAGGTTCTAACGCATTGTTGCCGTGTTAACTTGTTAAGAACCCCTCTAAGAATTTATTACCGGGCATTTCTCATCAATAATGTGACGTGAAGAAATGTACTCTTCATGATGCTCTGAATGTCTGCTTCGTGAAAATCCGTCAGTTTACCCGCGAAAAGCGAACGACCACTTCCCGTCCTTTCTGACCAAGTCTGCTTTCGGCCAACATTTGGCAAGAGCGGTGGACGGCTATCAATATAATTGGTGCGGCTGAGAAGACTCGAACTTCCACGGGAATTACCCCACAGCGACCTCAACGCTGCGCGTCTACCATTCCGCCACAGCCGCACGTTTGAAGTACCGCGCGTATAGCGAAGGTCACGCGGCTTGTGAAGTGATTTTCCTGATCCATTGTCGAAAACATCATGCAATGGCGGTTTTGAGAGGTTCTGAAAACCGCTCTGTTGTATAACGCAAGACTTTTACAGTGTCAGACCAATGGTTTTTGGGCAGTTTGGCCTTTACCATCAATCCGTCCAAAAACTTTTCAGGTGTTGCCAGCGATTTCCATACTTTGGGCAAAAATGTTCCGCGATGCTGCCCGTCTTGCAAGATCAACCCATCCCGTCCTGGTTTCAATTGCGCCAGTAGATCACCCCGGTCTTTGAAATCCAATGCAGCAGGTGCGCTTAAATAGGCAATTTCAATATCCAGCGTGTCCAGCTCGTTAAGTGTTACAGGTTTAAACCGGGAATCATGGAACCCCGCTTTGATTGCATTGCGCATGACATCCTCAGCCAAAGCCCGATGCGCCTGCAAACTGCCGATACATCCGCGCAACCGTTTGTTTTGTTCCAAAGTGACAAACGTCGCCCCCATCCCTTGCAAAGGTTGCGAAAACGTACCCAAACTTATGAAAGGTGCCTTGCCATTGCGTGCGTGGCTTAAAACCGACTGCGCGGCTACCCGTAGTAACATGCGACGGTCGGTTTCAGATAGATTGGCATCCAATTGTTCCGAAGCTGACCAACAGCCATACCCGACAACACGTTCCGGGTTGCCCGCGGTTCTACCCGAATGCGTCAGATCATGGCGCGTAAGCCGCATACCCCGCACTTTTGCGGTATGAAGAAATCCTGCCAAAGCATAGGCACCACAGGCTTCTTTCGGGGTGATTTGGCAGTTTAGTATCTCAATCTTCTTGGCCGTCTCGGTATCAATTACCTGCGCAGCTTCAGCCCCCAGGTAATGCGACAAGTCTGAAGAAATCACGAATAGTGTTTCCTTTTCGCCCCATAGCTTATCCAACACCGTAGCCACAGCTTCGGCCGGAACATTGCCCACCACGATAGGCACCAGAGAAAACCGACCTATGTGTGCTTGCAGCAAGGGCAACAGAACCTCGATCCCGTGCTCCTTTGCGTGCGGATCATCCTGAACTGTAACACTTGGTTGATTGGCCAACATTTTCAGGCATTCCAGATCGACGGGCACGACCCCCAAAGGGGTTTCAAAGCCATGATGCGCCGGTACAACCATGCCATCGATCCGCATGGTATGCGCAGGTGATAGTATCACCACGCGGGTAATATCTTGCACCGATGATAGCAGCGCAATACCCTGGGACGCTACAGCACCCGAAAACCTGTATCCCGCATGCGGCAGGATCAAAGCCTTCGGTGTTGGGCCGCCAAGCCCACCACGCGCATTGTCGATCATCGCTTTTACCTGATTCAACAAAACGGTGCGGTCGCTTGGATAAAAACTGCCTGCAACTGCGGGTAATCTTATTTTTTGCATGCCGCACCTTTATTCATCTGATGTTTATACTTAGATAAGCTATAGTTGTACTATAGCGCATACAGATGCGTGAAAGGAAGCGATGTTGACACAAATTGGCAGATATTGGGCACCTGTTGAAGATGGCCGTCTAGAATGCCAGATCTGTCCACGCCTATGTCGTCTGAAAGAGGGTCAACGCGGCATGTGCTTTGTGCGTATGCGACAAGACAATG
Source organism: uncultured Amylibacter sp. (assembly GCA_964195605.1). Lineage (GTDB taxonomy): Bacteria > Pseudomonadota > Alphaproteobacteria > Rhodobacterales > Rhodobacteraceae > Amylibacter. The sequence goes on along the minus strand of CAXMSA010000174.1, from coordinate 274 downwards.
CGATTGTGCTGGATACATACGGTCGATCTTCTGGTTTTTGTATCGACCCGATTGAGAAAAAACCGCTCAATCATTTTTACCCCGGCACACCGGTTCTGTCTTTTGGCACGGCGGGTTGCAATCTGGCCTGCAAATTTTGCCAAAATCACGATATGTCGAAAAGCCGTGAAACCGACATTCTGACAGAACAAGCCTCGCCGCAACAATTGGCCAACGTTGCCGCTGCCAACAATATCAAATCGATCGCCTATACATACAACGACCCAGTGATCTT
>CAXMSA010000173.1:0-2460 GCA_964195605.1 uncultured Amylibacter sp. | reverse complement strand
GTATCCAAATATGGATGCGATCGATGGATTAGAGCGCGCTGTAATTTTATCGTTGTCGTTTCGTGGCGATCCAGTTGCCGAGATTGAGAAAACGCTTGAAGAGCATCCTGAATTTATCATGGGGTGGATTTTTAAAGCGGCATGGATGACGCAATACATGGAAACACGTATTTACGGCGCAATGGTTGCATCTCTTGGAGAAGCAGAAAAGCGGATTGCTCAGGCTAATAACCGCGAAGTAGGTCATTTTGAAGCAATCACAGCTTGGACTAAAGGTGATTTTTATGGGGCTGTTCAAAAATGGGAAGCCTTATTAGTGAAGTACCCAATGGACTTACTAGCGCTGGAGCTGGCTCATTATACTAAGGTTTTGCTTGGTGATGTTGTGGGCCAACGGGATGTGGTTGCGCGGGTGTCAAATCTTTGGGATGAAAGCGTTCCTGGTTATGAGTTTGTCCTTGGGTTTTATGCGTTCGGATTAGAAGAGAACCGTGATTTTTCTTTTGCTGAAGAACAAGCACGTAAATCATTGTCAATTCGTCCCGACAATCCATATGCAATCCACACAGTTGCGCATGTAATGGAAATGCGTGGGCGCCAGGCTGGTGGTATCCGCTTTATGAATGATAGGGCTGATCTTTGGGGGACATCTAATTTTGCCAATCACTTATGGTGGCACACGGCTCTATATTACCTTGATCTTGAACAATATGATCAAGCTTTTGCAGTTTTTGACAACCATTTGGATTCACGACGCAAAGGCGGCAATAAATACGAAGAACTTGATGCCGCAGCATTGTTATGGCGGTTGAACCTTGCGGGGCAAGAGTCTGGTGATCGCTGGACACATTTAGCTGATAAGTGGGAACCCTCGGCCCAAGACACGCTTTACGCGTTTAATGACGTACATGCGATGATGACTTTTGTATCTGATGACAGACAAGACGCCCAGAAAGCATTATTGTCTGCTAACGCGCGGTATGTTGAAAGTGCAACTGATGCAAATGTTGCCATGAGTCGCGAGATTGGTCTGCCTTTTTGCTTGGCAATGCAAGATTTCAAATCAGAAAATTACGGCGGCTGTGTGGATCGGTTATTGCCCATACGTTACATGACCCACCGTTTGGGCGGAAGTTTTGCGCAACGTGATATAATTGGGTGGACGTTGCTGGAAGCAGCGTTACGTTCGAAACGTTTTGATTTGGCGCTTGGGCTTGCAAATGAGCGTACCGCGCTCAAACCAACTTCCGCACAAAACTGGCGCGCAGTGGCACGCGCATTCAAAGGGCTTGGCGATATAAGCAAGGCCGATAGGGCATCCGCGAAAGCACAATCTTTAGTGTCGGCATGATGATGGAAATACCGGTTTTGTCAGAAGAAAGGCATTGTCAGATTAAACTGATCTGCTAAGGCGGGCCGCGGATTTGGGCTGGTTTTGAATATAGGTGTTTGGCTATTTGCTAAGCAATACAACCAACTTTGCCCAAACCGTAATAAGATTGGGGCATTAGTGCACCCAGCTTCGTTTAATCTGACAATGCCCACTGGCATAGCATCCGGCGGCGATGCAGAAGTTTCGAATCCCTGCAACGCTGCAGAAATTTGCAACCGTTCATGGACAAATTTATAACCACTTCAATCCGTTGCCCGTAAAGGTATGCTCGCATGCATGAAAGGGACGAAAGATATCTATAAACGCGACAAAACTACAAACTAAAACGTGCTGCTGCTCTGGGCGAGTGGTCCCAATTGTGTCGGCATAGAAATGTTCTTTCTGGGAACTTCGAGACTGGTTAGAGTTAGCCTGACAGCAGCTCTCAGGCCAATCTGCCGGATCGCTCGATCCGTAGAGGATTGGTGCTTCATCGGTTTGCCCGAATACACCGCCAACCAGTAGAAAAATTGAGACTGCTGTTGCGACATTTAGGGATATCACTTCAGTGTACCAACATGCTGCCATAAGCACTTAGTTTTTTCCATAAGAAAAGGGCGGCAAGCCGCCCTCTGTACCGATCTAGATGAGCAGATACCCGATCCATAGCAGCACCAGAACTAGACCTATTCACGTGAAGTAAATATTAGCGATCTGTTCCATCTCCATTGTGCGCTTTTCATTGGTTGCCCTTTGAAATGCAGCTCAACGCATCAAGCGGTTATAAAACCAACTCAGTATTTATATCCCGCCCTTATGAGGCGGTTTGAGTTCCCCTATGCACACTTGAGGGGCTCGTTTTTGACCATTGGCACAGATACCATTATTTAAGTGGTCTGCGTGATCCTTTGGCCTTAGCTCAATGTTTTGTCATTGAACCACAGACTCGAAAGTCACTCCGCCGTTTTCACTTCACGTTTGGGAACTAGGTCCCCCGGCGAATTAACCCTATTGTATCATGTGAGGCTAAACGAGTCTAATTCAAATCTGGGAATTGGCGACGCACTTAAGCTAACAGATTGTAATTA
>CAXMSA010000172.1:0-2674 GCA_964195605.1 uncultured Amylibacter sp. | reverse complement strand
AAATTGGAACAGTTTAGCCTATAAATTAATGAAAGCTCTGGTTCTGCTTGTTGTTTTGCTTATGCCGCTTTCTTGAAGTGTAGCAAACGGCGTTGATTGATGGTGTTGCGTTTATCCTTTTCCGTTCTCTGATGATTGATTGTCTGGGACAGGCCATGCCCGAAAAGGCATATGGTGTTATTCTTTCCAAAGATGATAGCATAGACACCGAAGCTACAAAATTTACCGGTCAGAAAAGGCAATCCTATGACAACTCTCCCGCTTACCCTTGATGAAATCCATGATCTGGCTTTGAGCTGTTTAATGCACAATGGTGCCGATAAACTGAATGCCGGGGCCCTTGCCAACACGATCTTGAATGCGGAACGCGATGGATCGCATTCCCATGGCCTGTTCAGATTGCCGGCTTATGTCGCCTCGCTTCGGTCCGGTAAGGTCAACGGCAAGGCCCGGCCTATCGCCAAAGCGGTCACTCCGGCGGTGATAAAGCTGCACGGCGATAACGGCTATGCCCCGATGGCACATCAGGTGGGAATTCCCGCATTGATTGATGCGGTAAAGACGATGGGTATTGGTGTTTTAGCCATGACACATGTGCATCACATGGCAGCTCTCTGGCCCGAAGTTGAAGCACTCGCCGAACACAATCTTGTCGGACTTGCCTGTACACCCTACATGCCGGCTGTCGCCCCGGCCGGTGCAAGTGCTGCGTTGTTCGGGACCAACCCGATTTCATTTGCATGGCCACGACCAGGCAAACCACCCGTGGTCTTTGACATGGCCACTGCCGCTATGGCGATGGGTGAAGTGCAAATTGCCGCCAGAGATGGCCACGCGGTTCCTCTGGGCACAGGCCTAGATGCGCATGGCAATGCTACAACCGATCCAAAAGCAATTACCGCAGGCGGCGTTCTTTTGCCGTTTGGTGGGCATAAAGGATCGGCTATCGCGATGATGGTCGAGTTACTGGCGGCTGGTCTTGTAAATGAGAATTTTTCGTTTGAAGCTAAGGAAAACGACAATGGAGATGGCGGCCCACCACGTGGCGGACAGTTTATTCTGGCGATGTCCCCGGAATTAATAGCAGGGGACGGCTGGGAAGATCATTGCGACACATTTTTTGACCGTATGAGCACGATGGAAGGCGTCAGAATGCCCGGGGCCAGAAGACATAAAAACCGCATTTCAACCGCACCTAGAAACATCAATACCGATTTAATCGAAACCATCAAACAGCTTATGCAAGACTGAGGCCAGCCACTGCGTTGGCACAGAATTTTCAAGCTGGTTGGGTGATGTAGGTCACATCAGTGATTGCCTTGCACCACGAACAGATGAAGAGGAAATTGCGGTCTGGTAGTTTAGTTTAAGAGTCATGCCTAGCTGATTGATGATTTTTCATCATAAAGCTATGTAAGGCCCATCATTTAATTGGCTGATTAAATCTTGCAGTTCAGCAAAGTCATCAAACACAGCATCAGGGTTTAAATCTTCGACAGAGGCTTTCCTATATCCATCCGTAAACAAAAAGAACGGTTGTGCCGCATTCTTAGCGGTTTGTGCATCAACCTCACTGTCACCAACATAAATACAGACATCTTGCCCCAGCATTTCCATGGCTTTGTTCAATGGTGCCGGATCAGGTTTATTAACCGCTAAACTGTCTCCACCAATAACCGCATCGAAATACCCGTCAATCTTCAGGCATTGTAACACCTGCAAAGTCAAATCATAAGGTTTATTGGTGCAAATCGCCATTTTATAGTCCGCAGCTTTAAGCAATTCCAACGCGGCCAATACGCCTTTGTTCAGGTAGCTTAGTGTTGCGGGGTTAACCGCATAATGGGCGGAAAATGCAGCCACCAATTCTGAATGTTTCGCGTCAGAATGCGTAATCCCCACCTCTAGCATTACACGTTCAACCAGTTTGGGAACACCGTTTCCAATAAAGCCGATTATGGTTTCCAATGACAAAGGCGTTATGCCCAGATCCGCTAAAAACTTATTCGCCGCATCATGTATATCCGGGGCAGATTCGACAAGCGTGCCATCCAGATCAAAAACGATTGTTTTCATGTATTCTTCCATTTGATCGAGCATCCCATCGAGGCGACTTGCGCCTCTGGCCCCTTACCGGTCTTGGCGACTTGAGCCATTGCGGCAAATAACTCGCGGCGTAAATCTGTTGGACCTGCGGTTCTGGTTGAGGCATCAAGGCGGCCACGATATTGCAACCCGCCTTCAGCGTTAAAACCAAAGAAATCAGGGGTGCAGGCGGCGGCGTAAGCGCGTGCAATAGATTGATCCACGTCATGAAGGTAAGGGAAAGTGAACCCCTTGCTAGTGGCCATCTTTACCATATTGTCAAAACTGTCATCGGGATAGGCAACCGCATCGTTAGCGTTGATCGCCACAACACCGATATCCAAGCCCTGCAGCTCTTTTGCATCGCGCATGATCCGATCAAGCACCGATAGAACATAAGGGCAATGATTACAGATAAACATAATCAACGTACCATTTGGCCCAGAGACATCGGCCAAGCTGTAGCTTTTTCCATCAGTCCCCTTCAGGTTAAAGTCTTGGGCTGGCCAATTAAAATCACATACGGTCGGGGTAACGGCCATTAGGTCAACACAGCGTTTGCGGCATCACGGATGGCTTTGATATTACT
>CAXMSA010000171.1:0-2691 GCA_964195605.1 uncultured Amylibacter sp. | reverse complement strand
CGCCTCTGTTTGCACTAAACATAGATATATGATTTTCCCTCTAGCTTTATTTTTCAATCATCTTACGGTTTCCTCATGAGATGTACATCATTAGGAGGTTCAGATGACGCCCGAAAAAGATATATTGTTGCAACCTTTTCAGTTGAAACATCTGACGCTGAAAAACCGTATCTTATCAACCCCGCACGAACCGGCCTATTCCGAAGACGGCATGCCCAAAGAGCGATATCAACTGTATCATGAAGCCAAAGCCAAGGGTGGTCTGGCAATGACCATGTTCGGGGGGTCTGCCAGCATTGCTGCTGACAGCCCTTCGGTGTTTGGCCAGCTAAATCTGGCAACGGATGCGATCATTCCATATTTCCGTGAATTTTCGACCCGTATCAACAAATATGACTGTGGCCTGATCTGCCAGTTGTCACATATGGGGCGGCGCACGGTCTGGGATGATGGCGACTGGTTGTCGGTCATTGCGCCTAGCCGGGTGCGTGAACCCGCACATCGCGCCTTTCCCAAAGAGATGGATATGGCCGATATCACCCGTGTTCGACAAGCCTATGCCGATGCGGCAAAACGGTGTAAAGAAGGCGGGCTTGATGGCTGTGAAGTGTTGCAGCACGGGCATTTACCGGAACAGTTTTTGTCACCGTTGACAAATTTTCGCACTGATGCATACGGCGGTTCATTGCAAAACCGCTTGCGTTTCACATTAGAGATACTCACCGCCATGCGCGAAGCCGTCGGGCCTGATTTTATTATTGGTATCCGTCAGGGATTGAATGAAAATGATCCAGACGGCATTGGATTGGAAGAAGGGGTTGAGGCTGCTAGGATTGTCTCGGAAACCGGCTTGATTGATTATATGACGGTGAATTTCGGCAAGATAGATACTGATCATGCTTTAAGTTACCACATCCCCAATATGCGTTTTCCTCTGGCGCCCTGGGTCTCTCAAATCGCGCAGGTCCGCGACCAGATCAAAGTACCGGTGTTTCATGCCTGCAAGATCGCTGATCTGTCCTCTGCGCGATACGCCATTGAAAGCGGGGCGCTGGATATGGTCGGCATGGTGCGGGCCCATATTGCGGACCCCGATATTGTTAATAAGCTGAAAGCGGGCCAAGAAGAACGCATTCGCCCTTGTGTCGGGGCGGGCTATTGTCTGGATAGGATATACGGTGGTGGTGGCACATTATGTGTACATAATGCGGCCACTGGGCGCGAAGCCACCATGCCGCATAGGATTAAACCGACAACAGGCCAGCGCAAAAAGGTAGTGATTGTTGGTGGCGGGCCTGCGGGCATGGAAGCCGCAAGGGTCAGTGCAGAGCGTGGCCATGATGTGGTTCTGTTTGAAGCAACAGGCGCATTGGGTGGGCAGATCAATTTGGCCGCACGTGCAGGCTGGCGCAAAGATATGATCGGCATTGTTGACTGGTTAAGTGCCGAGGTGGACCGATTGGGGGTCGATATCCGCTGGAATGTATTTGCCGATGCGGACACCGTTATAGCCCAAAGCCCCGATGTTGTTTTTATCGCAACCGGAGGCCTGCCTGACACGGATTATGTACCAGGTGGGGCATCTGCGATCAGCACATGGGATGTTCTGGCGGGGCAAGGGATTAACGGTACTGTGTTAGTTTATGATGATAATGGCCAGTTTCAAGGCCCAAGCTGTGCCGATTACCTAAGCCGCAAAGCGGGTGTGGATGTAGAACTGGTTACGCCTGACCGTATGGTGGCACTGGATATGGGTACGCTTAATTTTCCGATTTTCATGGAGCATTTTTATCAAAATGATGTCGCACTGACCCCTGATCATCGTCTGAAATCTGTTGAAAAAGATGGCAACCGTTTGCGGGTGAGCTTCAGCAATGAATTTGGTGGCCCGGAGATTGAACGCATAGTGGATCATCTGGTTGTGGAGCACGGCACGCTGCCGATGCATGATGTCTTTGATGACCTACGCGAAGGGTCGGCCAATGCGGGTGTGATCAATTATGACCGTTTGCAAGCCAATCAACCGCAACCCGATACGGGCGAAGACTATCAGCTTTATGCCATTGGCGATGCCGTATCGTGCCGCAATATCCACGCGGCGATTTACGATGCATTACGGCTTTGCAAAGATTTATAGCTTGGTGACGTTTCCAACTATGCATTTATCCGCCGAAAACAACACGATTTAAATTTTATAGAGAAGAATTTGTATGTATCCAATAATATCAAATGATTCAGATGTAGCGGAGCAGTTTCCAAGATGAATAAAGATGACTGGTATCGCAATAGGACTTGGGATGCGCAGATTGAAAAAAAATTCAATGAAACCTTAAGACACGCCCGTCTTAAGCAGGATTTTCTACGCATTCAGGCATCTTACTGACGGCTGTATCTCCGCATGCCGCATTGAAACTGCTTGAGCGTTATTTTGCGTTTGGCATCCATTTTGATATGGCCTTTGCTTGGTATGATCGTGCGATGGCTTATATTAGCCTTGGGCAAATTGATCAGGCATTAGACGCTTTTTGTGCAGCTCTGAATGAAGAAGAAATAAATCCCGACACTTTGACACAAGCATATTTGGGCTTGCCTAAGCTGGTTGCTGATATGGCGATTGAGCCGTGGTACCCCAAAGCGGTTAAAACTTTGGAAAATTACGCCAACAGGCGCAAACGTCCGCGTGATTACTAT
>CAXMSA010000170.1:2429-2694 GCA_964195605.1 uncultured Amylibacter sp. | reverse complement strand
ATCCGCTGGCGCGCGCGTTGCGGTAACCGGTGCCGGCGATGACGGGGTTTATCGCCAAACGGATATGGAAGCAGCATTGGATGGCAATTGGGGAACGGACGCAATCGCGGGCGTATCTGTCAGTGCAGACGGCATGCTGACCGACATACACGGTGACGCTGTATATCGCGCCAATCTGGTAAAAGTCATGGCAGGCCGCGCTGTTGCGGGTTGTTAATCATCACAAAACCACCCCAACCCTGTTCTTCGGGGTTGGGGCTGCTAT
>CAXMSA010000170.1:0-2419 GCA_964195605.1 uncultured Amylibacter sp. | reverse complement strand
CTTGCCCAAATCCATCGACGATACAGTGTCGCTTTTGCGTGCGCATAACTATATTTGCGGCCGTGGATTGGCGACATTGACCTATCTTTCGCTGACCCTGAGCCGGCCTATCTTTCTGGAAGGTGAAGCAGGCGTTGGCAAAACCGAACTGGCCAAAACACTGGCCGCAAGTTTGGGCCGAGACCTGATCCGACTGCAATGTTATGAAGGTCTGGACGCCGCAACCTCGGTCTACGAATGGAACTTCGCAGCCCAGATGCTGGCCCTACGCGAAGGCGGCGACGGGGCGGATATATATAGCGATAAGTTTCTCATCAAACGCCCCTTGCTACAAGCAATGGAGCCCCATGAAAACGGCCCGCCGGTGCTGCTGATCGACGAGATTGACCGTACGGACGCCCCGTTTGAAGCTTTCCTTTTGGAAGCCTTGTCGGATTATCAGGTCACTGTGCCCGAAATCGGTACCATCAAAGCCACTGAACCGCCCATCGTGATACTGACCTCGAACCGCACCCGTGAAGTGCATGACGCACTGAAACGCCGCTGCCTTTATCACTGGGTCGATTATCCAAGTTTTGAGCGCGAGTTGGAAATCATGCAAGCGCGCGTACCTGAAGCCACCCAAATCCTCAGCCAAGAGGTGGTGGGTTTTGTGCAACGCCTGCGCGGCGAAGACCTGTTCAAAGCCCCCGGACTGGCTGAAACCCTCGATTGGGCGAAATGTCTGGTGGCGCTGGATGTGGTTGCCCTGTCGCCCGAAATCATCGCTGACACCATCGGTGCGGTGCTAAAATACCAAGACGATATCGGCAAGATTATCGGCTCGGAAGCCAACCGCCTGCTGGAAGCCACCCGAAGCGATCTTCGAGCCGCAGAATGAGTGTGGCTGTCTTGCACGAAGGCCGCCTTGTGCAAAATATCATCTATTTCTGCCGCGCCCTGCGCCGTGCGGGTGTGCCTGTGGGCACAGCACAGGTCAAGGATACCACCCGCGCGGTACAGGCAGTGGGTTTCACCAAACGCGCTGATTTTTTTGTAACCTTGCAGGCCTGCCTCGTGACAAAGGTGGAACATATGCAGGTGTTTTTGCAAGTGTTCAATATGTTCTGGCGCGATCCTGAATTCCTTGAAAACATGATGCAAATGATACTGCCGATGATGCAAGTCGAAGACCTGCCGAAAAAACCGAAAGATGCGCAGACGCGTGCAGCAGAAGCAATGATGGGTGCGGCCACCCCCCCGCAGGCAGAAGCAGTGGAAGAAGAACTAACCTTGGACGCACAGTTCACTGTGTCCCAAACCGAGCGGCTTGGTAAAATGGATTTCGAACAGATGAGCGTGGCGGAATTGCGCGAAGCCCAAGCCGCGATTGCAAAGCTGCAACTGGATATCCCAAGATTGAAATCACGACGCAAGGCACCGGCCCCTTGGGGGCAGAGAATAGATGCGCGCGCCACATTTCGGGCAGCCCGACGCACCGGTGGCGAGATTTTACACTTGCCTAAAAGGGCCCCGCGCAAAAAACGGCCCAACCTTGTAGTGCTCACAGATATTTCCGGCTCAATGTCGACCTATTCGCGTATGATGTTGCATTTCATCCATTCTATGGCCCTGAATAAAGGTCAGGATTGGGCAAGTCTGCACGCCTTTACCTTTGGCACACAACTGTCAAACATCACGCGCCTGCTTGACCAAAAAGACCCCGATGCGGCCCTTAAAGCCATAGGGACGCAGGTGCAGGATTGGGATGGCGGCACGCAAATCGGTGCAAGCCTGAAGGATTTCAACTATAATTGGTCGCGCCGGGTTCTGGGCGGGGATGCCACGGTCTTGCTGATCACTGACGGATTAGAACGTGATGACCGTGATCTGCTGCAAATGGAAATGTGCCGTTTGAACCGCTCGTGTCGTCACTTGATCTGGCTGAATCCGCTGTTACGCTATGATGGTTTTGCGCCACTTGCAGGTGGTATCCGCACCATGCTGCCCCATGTCGACAGTTTTGCCGCATGTCACAATCTTGCATCTTTGAGCGAATTGGCAGAGGTTCTGGGGGATGCCGGGCGTACGGATATAAAACAACAAATGTTAGCGGCTATATGATGGAAAATTCAGACACTATGCCAGCCGTTGCCTTGGGTTACATGGTGCAAGGCCAAGGGGCGGCGATAGCGACAGTGATCTCCACATGGGGATCAGCTCCGCGCCCTGTTGGTTCTCAACTGGCCATTGCCGCAGATGGCAGGTTTCAGGGCTCGGTCTCGGGTGGTTGCGTTGAAGGTGCGGTCATCCTTGCGGCGCAAGATGCGCTTCAAGACGGAAAATGCCGGGTGCTTGACTACGGTGTGGGCGATGAAGACGCTTTTGCCGTCGGGTTGGCTTGCGGCGGTAATATCCAGATATTGGTTGAACCTATTGG
>CAXMSA010000169.1:0-2786 GCA_964195605.1 uncultured Amylibacter sp. | reverse complement strand
CATCAGGCCGATGAACGCGTGGAAGTTGCCCATATCCGTCAATTGAAATCCATCTATACACGAATTTTGACCGATTACTTTGCATGAGTAAACGCCAACTTTTCATCATGGTCAAAGAACCTCGCGCGGGCCGGGTGAAAACCCGCCTTGGCACGGGTATTGGCATGACACGTGCCGCATGGTGGTTTCGTCACCAAACCCAGCGTTTATTACGCGCACTTGGGCGTGATCCGCGGTGGCAAACCGTTCTGGCAGTTTCACCCGATGTGGAAGGCTTGCAAAGCCGTATCTGGCCTGCCCAACTACCGCGTTGGCCGCAGGGGCGCGGTGATTTGGGGCATAGGATGGCGGCGATTTTCAGGAATGCACCGCATGGTCCCGTGGTGATAATCGGTGCAGATATTCCGGGAATTACGCCTGCTTTGATAGCAAAGTCATTTCGCGCTTTGGGCGACCATGATGCGGTTTTCGGCCCTGCCCATGATGGCGGTTACTGGTTGGTTGGATTGAAACGTGGCGGGCATGCAGTGCCTGCCCATCTGTTTGAAAATGTCCGCTGGTCAAGCGCATATGCGCTGGCCGATACTTTGGCCACGCTGGGCGATGCGCGGGTGGCGATGATTGATAGATTGCGCGATGTGGATGTTGCGGCTGATCTTGATCCGACAATGAATGACGCAGCTGAATTTAACTGATAAGTGTGAGCCATGAAAAAAATTCCAAGCAAAGAAAATATTCTGACCTGGGTGCAGGATAATCCCTCAAAGACATCCAAACGCGATATTGGTCGCGCTTTTGGCATCAAGGGTGCCGCGCGCATTGATCTGAAACGTATCTTGAAAGAGCTGACCGCCGAGGGGCATTTGGCCAAGAAACGCCGCAGTTATGGCACAAAAGACGCGTTGCCGCCTGTGTCGGTTCTGCGGATTTTGGCCCCTGATAAAGACGGTGATCTTTGGGCCGCCCCGGTGGAATGGGACAGTGATGAACCTGCGCCGAAAATCCTGTTTGTGGCCAAAAAGGACGATCCCGCGCTGAAAGAAGGTGACCGGATTTTAGGTCGCCTCAGCAGCGCGGTTGATCCTGATATTGCATTTGAAGCCCGCCTTATCCGGCGCATTGGCACCGGGCCGGAAAAGATTGTCGGGCTGTACCGTTTGGGATCTGAAGGCGGGCGGATTGTGCCTGTGGACAAGAAATCATCGCTTGAATGGCAGGTGGCAAAAACTGATAGCCTGAATGCCAAGGACGGCGAATTGGTTGAGGCGGAACGGGTTGGGCCAAAGGCGCGTATGGGCCTACCAAAAGCCAAGATCACTGTGATTTTGGGTGATCCCATGGCCCCGAAATCAGTGTCTTTGATTGCGATCCATCAACACGGTATTCCCGATAATTTCCCTGATTCTGTGATTGTTGAGGCCAATGCAGCACAGCCTGTTGCCCTCGAAAACCGCAAGGATTTAAGGGACTTACCACTTTTCACCATCGACCCGTCTGACGCGCGTGACCATGATGATGCGATTTGCGCACTGCCCGATGATGACCCAAAAAACGACGGCGGCCATATCGTCTGGGTCGCCATTGCAGATGTCGCACATTATGTGACCAGCGGCTCTGCTCTGGATCGTGAAGCCCGCAATCGTGGCAATTCCAGCTATTTTCCCGACCGTGTTGTCCCTATGCTGCCCGATGCACTTTCGGGCGATTTGTGTTCGCTGCATGAAGGCGAAGACCGTGCCTGTATCGCAGTGCGCATTGTGCTGAACACCAAGGGCAAAAAACTGCACCATGAATTTTTCCGCGCGCTCATGCGTTCGCCTGCCTCACTGTCTTATGAACAGGCGCAAGCGGCCGCAGGTGGCACCTATGACGCTGCAACCAAACCGCTGACGGGGCCTATTAACGATTTGTTTGCGGCTTATGCCGCGGCCACAAAAGAACGCAACCGACGCCAGCCTTTGCATCTTGACCTGCCAGAGCGGCGAATTGTTTTGTCTGACGAAGGTGTAGTCACATCCGTGTCGTTCAAGGAACGGTTTGACGCGCATAAGCTGGTGGAAGAGTTCATGGTCACCGCCAACGTCTGTGCCGCAGAAACCCTGGAAGCCAAAAAATGGCCGCTATTATATCGCGTCCACGAAGAACCCTCGCCCGAGAAGCTGGATGTGCTGCGTGAGGTTGCCGATGCTTCAGGCTTGCAATTGGCCAAGGGCCAGGTTGTGCGCACCCAAGACCTGAACAAGTTGCTGGATGCGGCACGTGGTTCCGAAGATGCGGAAGTCATCAACATGACCGTGTTACGTTCAATGAAACAGGCGTATTATTCCCCCGATAATCTGGGGCATTTCGGCTTGAATTTGAAACGCTATGGTCATTTCACCTCACCTATCCGCCGGTACGCCGATCTGATCGTTCACCGCGCGTTAATCGCGGCGCATGGCTGGGGCGATGACGGGTTAAAACCCGGCGATATTGAACATCTGACGCAAACCGGCGAATGGATTTCGGAAACAGAACGCCGTTCCATGTTGGCGGAACGCGATACAACAGATCGTTATCTGGCCGCGTTCCTGTCGGAACGGGTAGGTGCCGAATTTGAGGGCCGCGTATCTGGTATTGCCAAGTTTGGCCTGTTTGTGAAACTACTTGAAACAGGGGCTGACGGTATTATCCCCCTTAGCCAGTTGGGCCGTGAATATTGGCGGTATATCGAACGTGACGGCACGCTCAAAGGTGAAGACAGCGGGCGGGTCATCGCGGTTGGGATGCCGTGCAAAGTAACCCTT
>CAXMSA010000168.1:0-2996 GCA_964195605.1 uncultured Amylibacter sp. | reverse complement strand
GAACTAGGATTAAACCGCTTGCTTTCTATAAGTTGCCATCCATTATAATTTGTTAAGAATGCTGCAACCTGATCTTCGTTTTCAACCTGCAATAAAGAGCAGGTGACATAAGCCAATACCCCGTGCGGAGCCACAAGCGTTTGCGTTGTTGCCAGAATTTCAGCCTGAACTGTTAATAATGCTTGCAAATCAGCCGCCTGAAACCGCCATTTCCCATCAGGATTACGCCGCCAGGCACCGGTGCCTGAACAAGGCACATCCAGCAGTACAAGATCATAAGTCTTACCTTTCAGAACCGGATCAACCTGTAAGACCTGCACCTTGGCCCCTGCCCGTTTTGCCATTGGTAACGCATCAACAACCGCCTGTGAGCCAGCATCCTGTATCTCGACCAAGCCATTTTGATAGGCCTCTGAAAGGGCCACACGTCTGGGATTGCAAGTCACACGCAAAGCGTTTGGCACCTTATCGACAGTATTGGTATCAATCTCGCCCTTGGCCAAAGCCGCTTGCACCTGCACAAGACTTGCTTTGCCCGTATTTACCCGCAAATCCAGTGGTGCGCGGGTCTGCAAGGCAGATAAGCTGGCTTCAAAATCATCGCCAAGACTTGCCCGCAACTTTGGCGCTATCCAATCAGGTACATCCAAACGCACAGCATCTGGCGCTGTTTCTTTGCGCTGTTCCAGCGCATTTTGCTCCGCGTCACTTAAAACCGCAGCCGCAAAACGTTCACCGGTAAACACATCTCCCACCGCTTGCCCCGCAGCCAGAACATGCCCCGCCACAAGCCCGCGTGCGCCTTCAAAGCCCGCATTGTGCATCAATGACCGCTTTTGGCGCAGGCAATCAAACACTATGTCACGCACCGCGGCCCTGTCTTTCGACCCGGCATAACGGTTGGAACGCGCCCAGTTGGTCAGGGTTTTTTCGGCAGGTTCTCCACCTAAAATACGCTCAAATATCTCTATTGCCGCCGCATACCTCGCATTCGGGGTCATTCACCCAATCCGATAATTCGGGCTTTCGCGCGTAATCTGCACATCATGCACATGGCTTTCTTTCAGCCCCGCACCCGATATTTTCACGAATTTACAATCCTTGCGCATCTCTTCCACAGTCGCACAACCCGTGTAACCCATGCTGGCCCGTAAGCCGCCGATCATCTGGTGCACAACGGATGTGACGCTGCCTTTATATGGCACTTGGCCCTCAATGCCTTCAGGTACCAGTTTATCGGTGCTGGCCTCTTTCTGAAAATAGCGATCAGCGGAACCCCGCGCCATTGCCCCTACACTGCCCATACCGCGAAATGATTTGAAACTGCGGCCCTGATAAAGAATGATCTCGCCCGGGGCTTCATCCGTGCCTGCCAGCATCGATCCTACCATGGCGCAATGCGCGCCCGCGGCGATAGCTTTTGAGAAGTCGCCTGAAAACTTGATACCGCCATCCGCGATCACCGGCGTGCCAGTAGCACTTGCCGCTGTGGCACAATCATCAATTGCGGTCAGTTGCGGCACACCGACACCCGCCACAATGCGCGTAGTACAGATAGACCCCGGCCCGATACCGACCTTAACCGCATCAGCCCCCGCCCCGATCAGGGCTTTGGTGGCTTCGCCTGTGGCAACGTTACCTGCGATTACCTGAACCGAATTGGATAATTTCTTAATCCGTTCAACGGCATGTGCCACGGAAATTGAATGCCCGTGTGCCGTGTCGATCACCACCAGATCAACGCCTGCATCAATCAACTGTTCGGCGCGCGCAAAGCCCGCGTCGCCCACGGTTGAGGCAGCTGCTACCCGCAAACGCCCCATATCATCCTTACATGCCTGCGGGTTCAACACCGCCTGCTCCAAGTCTTTCAACGTCAACAGGCCTGTCAGCTTATTCTCGCCATCGACCACCAACAGCTTCTCGATACGGCGCGCCTGCATCAGGCTTTTAGCATCATCCAGATCTGCCGGTTCTTTCACAATCGCCAGATCGTTTGATGTCATCATCACTGAAACAGGTGTGTTGTCATCAGTGGCAAAGCGCATATCGCGGTTGGTCATAATCCCCACAACACGGCCCATTTCATCGACCACAGGGAAACCCGTAATACGGTAGCGTTCTTGCAAAGCTTTTGCATCAGCCAGCGTTTGATTGACCGTCAATGTGATTGGTGAATAAACCGTACCGCTGATAAAACGCTTTACGCGGCGCACTTGTAAGGCCTGTTCTTCTTCGCTCAGGTTACGGTGCAACACCCCGATGCCGCCCACCTGTGCCATTGCTATGGCCATACGCGCCTCGGTCACGGTGTCCATCGCTGAGCTTAAAAGCGGGATGTTCATCGCGATGGATTTAGTTACAAAAGTGGTAGTATTTGCGTCAGACGGCAGCACGCTGGACGCGCCGGGAACAAGTAGTACATCATCGAAGGTAAGGGCCTCACGAATTTCCATTGGGCATCTCCAAAAGTTATCGGTATTGACGCTGCCCTATCTCATGGATGCGGGGGAATGAAAAGGGGTAATTCACAACTTCATCAACGGAAAACATATATCGGGCTGGACCATGCCTGAAAACCGTCTTCTGTGAAGACACAAATCCAGATCGGATTATCGCCATTTTTCTTAATCTCAATGTTACGCGTAAATGTCATTTCTTTCGCCAAACCGGCATTTGGCAAGCGTGAAACCTTAAGCTTCCGTTCTAAGCCACCCACACCCCCCCCCCCCCCCCCCAGACCTACATCCGGCAAATCAAGCGACAAGGCACCGTGGTTGGTTGTGACCGAAATATGCCCCGCTTTATCCGCCAGCCATGCATCAAAGCCCATGAAATTACCCGTGGTAACAGTTTTCCAGATTACGGTATCCGAGCCGCGTTGTTCAAACAACTGATCCGGGTTCCACTGATTGATGCTCTGAAACCGTTCAATCGCGGTGCCGCTGAATTGTGTCCGACCGTTCCACGTGGTGATCCTGTCACGCCCGCGATAT
>CAXMSA010000167.1:0-3044 GCA_964195605.1 uncultured Amylibacter sp. | reverse complement strand
TTTGAAATGTGACGGCCCCCAAGTTTTCTTCGGTTGTGTGAAACTGTGCGGCAAAGGCTTGATACGACAGCGCATAGAGTGCGGTGGAGTTAATCCCCGTCATGCCGTCGGTCCAAGTATCGAACGAAAATCCATAAAGCGCACGTATCGCGTCGCCTGATAAACTGGATGCAGATGGGTCAACCCCAATCACGGCGACATGCCGCGCGGCCCCCGATTGCACCAATCGTGCGGCTGCTTGAACTGCAATTTGACCAGACGCACCGCCACCTTCACACCGCGTTGCAGCAACCCCAACAAGGCCCAGCTCGCTTGCGAGTATTGAGGCGGGGTTCAACTGCATTGAAAAAAAGTCGCTTTCCGAGGCCACAAATAGCGCGTCGATGTCGCTTCGATCGATGGCAGCCATCGCGATAGCCGCATCAAATGCCGTTGCAGCCCAGTCGCGAAAACCGGTTCCGTCTTTGCGGTGGTTAAACGGTGTCATGGCTGAACCTGTGACGATGACTGACTCGTTGGACACGCTGGCTCTCACATCTTGTTTGGGCTGGACCGTCCAGACACTTTGACTTAACATATTTGTATATACAAGTTTATTTTGATGATCTGACCTCAGCGCCGCTGAAAGTCTGTACACAACCGCATTAGTAGGTGGCACCGATGGAACGATGGATACTCTGGATATCTGGCCTGTTAAGTTTCTGCGCAGGTGCGCTTTATGGGTGGAGCGCATTGATCGGGCCAGTTCAAGCGGCCTTTGCGGTGACAATGGCGCAGGCTGGCTTAATATTTTCTTGGGCAATAGTCAGTTTCACAGCAGCGATCATTATCAGTCCAACCGTTTTGACGAACTGGTCACCCGCGCTGCGTTTAGCTGCGTTTGGAGGTCTGGCCGCCGTTTGCGTTTGCTTTGCGATGGTCTCCAACAGCTATCTAAGCTTCATCATTTTGTTTAGCGGTGGATTTGGCGCGATGAGTGGCGCGATCTATATTACAACACTCGGCGTGGCGTCGGCTGCGAAAAGGCACAAGATTGCCACCCCCGTTATGGTTGCGGCCTTTGGTGCAGGTGGCGCAGTTTTTGGACCTTTGTGGAGAATGCTTGCGACGGACGGTTGGGGTCTAAACGGGCTGTTGTTTCTGGTTTTCGGGTTGGCTGTTGCCAGTGTGCTTCTTGGCATAAATGCGTGGTCGACAAAGGCCACGATTACCGTTCCAAGAATTGAGCCAATCTCTTTTGCGGTCAAACAGTATTTTGGCCTGCACTTTGTGTTGATTTGGCTCGTCTTCGCCTTTGGGTCATTTGGCGGGCTAATGGTGCTTGGGCTTGCCTCCAAGATGATGGACGCCGCCGGTTTGGGCGCAGGACTGGTTAGTGTGGCATTGGCCGGCATTGCGATCGGGAACACTATGGGGCGCCTTTCGGTTGTTGGGTTTTCCCAGATCATGCGCGTCCAAAATTGCATTGTCGTTGCGTTGACGCTTAGCAGTCTGGGCTTTGTGTTTGTCTTAATACAAAGTGGGTTGACGATTGGCCTTGTATTAATTGCGACAGGTTACGGTGTAATTGCTGCGACTGTTCCAGCGATCACCCGTGCTGTATTTGGGTCTGCGCCGTTTCAACCAATTTTTGCGATAATGATGACTGCATGGGGTGTTGCAGGGTTTTTCGCACCATGGGTTTCGGGAAGCATATTTGACCTCACAGGCAGCTTTAACGGCGCGCTGTGGCTGGCCGCGGTGATAATCGTGCTTTGCGGTTTGACTGTATTGTGGCTTAACCTATTGATGCGCGACGCCCAACATGACGTGGCTCATTAGGTTTGGACAGTCACAATTAACTGACTTGAGCTTACAAAACCTCATCTGCCAAGATCGAATTGCGTCGGTCTGTTTCGTTCAGGATCATACGCGCCCCTTTTTCGCCAATCATCAACGTTGCGGCATTTGTATTTGCTGATGTGATTTTTGGCATAACCGAGGCATCAATAACGCGTAGCCCCTCAACGCCGCGCACACGTAATTGTGGATCCACAACCGAACCGCTGTCGCTGCCCATTCGGCAGGTGCCGACAGGATGAAAAACCGTGCCACCCATCGTGCGAACGGCTTCGAGGATTTCTGCATCGCTTTGCCTGTCTTCGCCAATAACCGTTTCTTTATCCCAAAGTGGACGAAAAGCTGGTTGGTTATGGATACGGCGCAATACCTTGACGCCATCAAGCATTACATTGCGGTCCAATTCGGTGGACAGGTAATTGGGGGATATCAAAGGTTGCAATGTGTGGTCGGGCGATTGGATATGCACCGTGCCACGACTTTCAGGGTGACACTGCCAAAATGACGCGGTGAAACCAGAATAGCGGTGCAATGGGGTACCTGGTTTGTCTACCGACAAGGGCATGACGTTGAATTGAATATCCGGGCGACCGGGGCGGGCGTGCTTTGTGCAGGCTCCACCACCGACTTGACCCGCGCCCACAGTCAATGGCCCTGTTCCTTTTAGCAGCCAATCCAGCCCCATTTTGGCGACCTTGATAGGATTGCGCATATCGTCGTTCAGGGAAATCTTCTGGGTTAGCTTTAGTAACAAGCGAATCTGATAGTGATCTTGTAGATTCTCACCAACCTCCGGTGAATCTACAACGACAGGAATGCCTTGTGCCTTCAACACCCTAGCAGGGCCAATTCCCGACAACTGCAATATCTGCGGAGATTGTAGCGTACCAGCGCATAAAATCACTTCACGTTTGGATTTGGCGCTGTGAGTTTTTCCGTTTGTTGTCCATGTAACACCCTTGGCCCGTGCATGTTCGATCTCAACCTGCGACACGAGCGCGTTTGTGACAAGCGTTAGGTTTGATCGTTTTAATGCGGGGTGCAAAAATGCAGTGGCAGCACTCGCCCGAAGCCGTTTCCCGATGCTCAAATGATAGGCACCTACACCAAGCGTTGATTGGCCATTGAAATCGGGGTTGGCCGGTAATCCCGATTGTTCGGCCGCCTTGATCCAAGCCTGACAGGGAGCGTTCTGATTGCGCAGT
>CAXMSA010000166.1:0-3075 GCA_964195605.1 uncultured Amylibacter sp. | reverse complement strand
ATTGATCTGGGCTTATCATTGAGGAAAGCAGCCAAATGATCCAAGGCCTTAGCCATATGACCTTCATCGTCGAAGACCTTGATCGTATGGAAAACCTACTGACCACGGCGTAGGACGCACGTAAAATCTATGACAGCGGTGATGATATGTACCTGAAACGAATCAAATCACTGGGGCTGGAATTGCGCGAAGGCCGTGCGCGGGTTGCGGGCGAAGGGCGGTCCATATATTTCTATGACTTTGATAATCATATGTTCGAGTTACATAGTGGTACTTTAAACGAGCGTTTGGCGCGCTATGATGCGTAATTGATCGGGGCCAACAAAAGTCGCTGGCCCCGTTGATTTGATAGCTTAGCCAAGCAGTAAAATCGCCGTATCCCCACTGCCTTCACGCAAAGCATGTGTTTCGGCCAGATCGGGGTCTTGGCGCCATGCAAGGGCAGCGGTCTTATCTGGGAAAGACAGGATCGCGGTAACGTCATGCTGTGCTATGCGGCCTTCCAACACAGTAGTTTCACGGGCCATTGCAACCACGGCACCACCGTGTTTTGACAGGGCTGCCGCGGCTTTTTCTTTATAAGCATCCAGCGAAGTCTGGTTGCTGATATTCATTGTGACATAGGCATAAATCATTTCGATTTCCTTGATTGAGTTTGGGGGTAATCTAAGCAAAGTTAGTACATGCATAAACACGAGACTTTGCATTTCATCCATGCTAATACGCATGGATGAAAAGTGAATGGGAAGACCTGAAAACCGTACTTTACCTGCACCGCGGCGGGTCATTGGCAGCAGCGGCTGAATTGCTGGGGGTGAATTACACAACAGTTGCACGGCGCATCACCCGCTTGGAGGAAAGCCTGCAAGTGAAGCTGTTTAACCGGCTGGCATCTGGCTACACCGCAACCGAAGCAGGGCTAGAGGTGGCGCGATATGCTGCCGAAATGGAAGATAAAGAAGACACGCTTTATCGCGCCTTGATGTCGAAACGTGACAATTTACAAGGGCCGTTAACGATTACCGCGCCACAATTACTGATCACCTCTTATCTTATCCCCGTCTTTGAAACTTTTTGCACACAACACCCAATGGTTGATTTGACCGTTCGCGCATCAAACGAAGTGTTGAACCTGAATCGGCAAGAGGCGGATGTGGCGATCCGTGTCAGCTTTAACCCCAGTGATACACTGGTCGGACAGCGTTTGACGAAACAACAATCCGCATCCTTTGCGTCCCCTGACCTTGCAAAGCAAATTCAACATGAACCGGACCGCACCATTGACTGGATCGGTTTTGACGACTGGAAAGGGCCGCCGCCCGCATCTTTGGCCCAATACCCCAATGCCCGCGTCAAAATACGTTTTAATGACATGTCAGCCGCGATAGAGGCGGCAAAGGCGGGTTTGGGGGTGTTGAACCTGCCCTTGTTTTTAGGGAACGCCTATTCTGGCCTGATGCAGGTGCCGGTACTGAAACCGCGTAAATACCCTGATATTTGGGTATTATCGCATAAAGATATGGTCAACACGCCCGGAGTTAGCGCATTCAAGCAAATCCTAATCCCCTATTTCAAAGCCAGACAAAATGAATTTTATATAGGTTAGGGGTGAAATATTCACAAAAATATCCTATATAAGTGGTATGAAACGCGCCTTATACATCGCCCTGATCCCTGCCCTGATCGCCTCACCAGCGCAATCCGACCCAAAAGACTGGGAAGAATTGCGCAAAGGTCTGGAAGAGCTATCGGAAGGCACACAAGAGTTTTTAGAAAGCTGGGTTGATGAACTGGGGCCTTTGTTGAACTCTCTAAGCGATAAAATCGACGATCTGGGCGAATATGAGCCACCCGAAGTGCTGCCCAATGGCGATATTATCATACGGCGCAAACCCAAGCCGAAGATACAACAAGAACAAAAGCCTTCGTTTGAAATTTAACGTGATCAGGGCTTTCCCTTCCATGACTTAAGCCTTACATCTTCTGTCAAATATTTCAGGAGATACCCCACCGATGTTCACCCCATTCACCCGCCCCCAACCCGACCTGCCCCGCGATATGCGCGACGCCGCTTCAGGCGAAGACTTCGGGGATTTGCCAGAATGGAACTTGGATGATCTTTATCCTAGCACCGATGGGCCGGAAATCACTGCGGATATGAAGTGGCTCGGTCAGGAATGCCCGTCTTTTGCTACTGATTACGAGGGTAAACTTGCGGGTCTGGACGCAGCAGGGTTACTCGCCTGCATCCTGCGCTTTGAGAAAATCCAAAGCATCATGGGCCGTGTGATGTCATATGCGGGTCTGCGCTATTATCAAAACACAACGGATGCGGATCGCGGCAAGTTCATGTCTGATATGCAAGGTGCGATCACCGATATGTCAACGCCGATGGTGTTCTTTTCGCTGGAACTGAACCGCGTGGATGATGCGCAACTAGATGTGATGGTCGCCGCCGATACAGGGCTGGCGCGTTTCAAGCCTATTTTGGATCAAATGCGCGCAATGAAGCCTTATCAATTGTCCGACGAGCTGGAAAAATTCCTGCATGACCAGTCGGTTGTGGGTAGTGCCGCTTGGAACCGCCTGTTTGACGAAACCATGGCCGGGCTGATCTTTGACGTGAACGGCACCGAATTGAACCTTGAAGCCACGCTGAACCTGCTGTCCGATGCGGATCGCAGCAAGCGCGAAACGGGAGCGAAAGCCCTGGTTACCGTTTTTCAAAGTAACATTTCCCTATTTGCCCGCATCACCAACACATTGGCCAAGGAAAAAGAGATTGAGGATCGCTGGCGCGGCCTGCCAACCCCGCAAGCTGGCCGCCATCTTGCCAATCATGTGGAACCCGAAGTGGTTGAAGCTTTGCGTGATGCGGTGGTTGCCGCATACCCGAAGTTATCGCACCGTTATTACGCGCTAAAAGCCAAATGGATGGGGTTGGAAACACTGGAAATGTGGGATCGCAATGCACCCTTGCCCGATGAGGAAACAGCTGCCCCCCCCCCCCCCCCCCCCCCCCCCCCCCCCCCCCCCCCCCCCCCCCCCCCCCCCCCCCCCCCCCCCCCCCCCCCC
>CAXMSA010000165.1:2833-3097 GCA_964195605.1 uncultured Amylibacter sp. | reverse complement strand
GGTTTAATGTTGCACAGTTAATAGGTACAAACGGCTTATCGGATCGCGCAGAAAGATTGTGCAAAGCGTTTGCCACCAGTTCTTTTCCTGTTCCCGTTGCCCCCAGGATCATCACGTTTGTATCAAGTCCGGCATAATCTACGATGTCATCGCGCAAGCGCTTCACAACATCTGTTTCACCTAGCAAAATCCGGTTCAATCCTGCCTGTGCCGATAACCGTTCACGCAAACGATCGGTATTTTCCTGCAAGCGATGTTGCATGG
>CAXMSA010000165.1:443-2823 GCA_964195605.1 uncultured Amylibacter sp. | reverse complement strand
GGATCAAACGGTTTTTCCAAAAAACTGTAAGCCCCGTCCTGTATCGCTTCCACTGCCATCGGAATATCGCCATGTGCAGAAATCATCACCATTGGTGGCGCATTTTGCCCTTGCAGGCTTTGCAGCAAATCAAGCCCGGATCGGCGCGGCATGCGCACATCCGACAAGATCACATCGGGTTGTATATCCGCGATCTTCTGCTCTGCCTTTTCAGCTGAGGGCATTTCGCTGACCTGCCAGCCAGTGCGTGACAATAAATGCACCAAAGATTGGCGCATCTCTTTGTCGTCATCAATAATCAGTACATGAAACCCTGTCGCCTGATCCACCATCTATTCGTCTTTCCCCATTGGGTTCAGTGCAATAATAAATTCAGCACCCCCCGTATCTGCATCTTTTGCGGTTAAACGTCCGCCATGTTCCTGAATGATAGATGCCGAAATCGCAAGCCCCAGCCCCATGCCTTCACCCGATGACCGCGTGGTATGAAACGGCTCAGACAACTGGTCTATAGTCTGCCCGCCTAAGCCCGCACCCGTATCGGTCACGCTTAGAATAACCTGCTTTGCATCCCTGCGCAGATCAATCGTTACCTTTGGGTCAGGCAAAGCCTCGGCTGCCATCATTGCATTACGCAGCACATTAATAACAACCTGCTCTAATCTTTGCTGGTTGCCCAAAACCACAACTTCTTGTTTAGGCAAGGTGGTAACCAACGCCACCCCGCGCTCTTCCAGATCATGTTTCAGCAAGCTCAGCGCACCGCGCACCACCTGTTGCACGATAACAGGTTTCATTTTCTCGCCTCTATCGCTGGCAAAAAACCGTAGCTGTTTGGTAATGTTTTCCATCCGCGCCACAATGGGTGACAACTGCCGCCCCACCCCGCTTTGCGGCGCATCCCCGGCAATTTCTTCCGCGATAAGATAGTTTTTCATCGCCGAAATAGGCTGCCCCAATTCATGCGTGACCGAGGCCGCCAATTGCCCCAAAGCTGCAAGTTTACTACCGCGTTTCAGTTCTTCTTGTGCATGGGTAAGACGGCGTTCCGCCTGACGGCGCACCTCAATTTCGCGCTGCAATCTTTTGCGATCTTTTTGCGATGCTGATAATGCATGGCGCAATCGCCCTGATCGCCATGCCAGAAATGCCAGTGCCGACAGCGCCATCACACCTGCCGCAACAGCCACAACCAATAAGGCACGTTCACGCAACGGGCGCGTATCACCCAAGTACCGGATAGTCCACTGAGGCTTGTCCAGTTGCGTTTCCAGCGAAAGATATTTCTGCCCATCCAACATTGCAGAGTTTTCAGCCGAGGCTTCCCAATCCAAGGCCTCAAGTGCTTCTGTTCCAAATTGCCGCTCACCTGCAATTTCGTTGCGCCTTAGTGCATTCAACGCACTTAATGTATGATACCGCCAATTGAGGCGCGATGACAAAACTACGATATTATCTTTATTGGAAACCAAAATCATTTCATTGGTCTGTTCCAAAATTTCAGCCAGGCGGGTTAAATCCAACTTTACTACCGCCACACCAATAGGATTCCCCGCGCTTAAAACCGGGGCCGACAGAAAGTATCCGGGCCGTGAAGTTGTCACACCAATCGCAAACAGACTGCCACGTTTCCCTTGCATTGCTTCTTGAAAATATTGCCGGAACCCATAATTTTTTCCCAGAAAATTTGGTGTCTTGCCAAAGTTTGATGCCGCGACCGTTACCCCATTTGTGTTCATCACATAAATGGCTTCTGCACGCGCATCACGTGATAGATCAAACAGATCTTGGTTTAACCCTTCCGGCACGGAATACCGCAATGCATTTTGCACCTGCGGGCTGCCCGCAACAATCACTGGCAAATGTTCCAGCCGCTGTAATTCGTTTTCAATCGTGGTCCGGTAAAGTGACAGCTTCGCTTCTGCCTGACTTAACTCAAGTGTGCGAAAAACCGATGTAGCGGTATAAAACAATGCGCTTAATGCCACAAACGCCGCGGCCAATAACAGCAACGGGCCTTTCATACGCAAATAGGATTTAGTCAGTTTCATCCGCCCAAAACGCGCATATTAAATAGAAGAGTCAATCCTCTTTTAGTTTGCGGATATTTTCGATCAACCCCCTGGTCGATGAGTTTAAGCCCGATAGATCGGCATCGGCATCCAACATAGGGGCCAGTTGGTTGGCCATCACTTTGCCCAACTCAACACCCCATTGATCAAACGAGTTCACATCCCAGATCACACCTTGAACAAACACCTTATGCTCATAAAGCGCAATCAGGCGGCCCAGACTATAGGGGGTCAGGTTGCTATATAGAATAGAGGTACTTGGCCGATTGCCCGGAAATGTGCGGTGCGGCACCAAGGCTTCAACCGCA
>CAXMSA010000165.1:0-433 GCA_964195605.1 uncultured Amylibacter sp. | reverse complement strand
GTTTTACCAAAAGCCAGCGCATGGGATTGCGCCAGAAAATTTGCTGTCAAAAGGTCGTGCTGCTCAACTAAATAAGATGTCGGTTGTGCTGTAATCATAAAATCTATCGGCACAATATCGGTGCCTTGGTGGATCAGTTGGAAAAATGAATGCTGGGCATTCGTACCGGCATCCCCCCAGATTACTGGCCCGGTCTTGGTTGCAACATCTTCCCCAGATTTAGTTACCCGCTTGCCGTTACTTTCCATATCCATTTGCTGCAAATAGGATGAAAAGTTTTCCAATCGCTGATTATACGGGATCAGTGCAACTGTGGCGCAACCCATGATATTGCGCCGCCAGATACCGATCAGGGCCAGCAAAACGGGCAGGTTTTGTTCCAATGGCGTTATTTTAAAGTGCCGGTCCATTTCGCGAAATCCGTCAAGAAACT
>CAXMSA010000164.1:0-3145 GCA_964195605.1 uncultured Amylibacter sp. | reverse complement strand
TCTCCCTATTTGGCTAAGCTTTGAGCCTTGAAATTTTTGCAAAAAACAGAAAGCTGGTTATCGCGACAAGTGGAATTGCAGCCACCGCAATTAACAAGGGCACTACAGCCAATTTATCACAGATTACATCAACAAAGTCCCCTTCCAATTCCAGTGTGGTCCTTACTCCACAATCTCCGCCGTCTCAACAACTGCCTGCATCAAAACATCCGCGCCAGCGGTCGCCCATTCTTTGGATATTTCCTCGGCCTCATTGTGGCTTAACCCATCCACACAAGGGCACATCACCATTGCGGTGGGTGCCACCCCGTTGATCCAGCATGCATCATGGCCCGCACCTGAAATCAGGTTCATGTGGCTATAACCCATACGTTCAGCCGCGTTGCGCACAGCCGTTACACAGCCTTCGTCAAATTCCACCGGATCAAAACCGCCGACCTTTTCAAAGCTCACACCCAACCCCATGTCTTCGCAAATCTTGGTGGCACCAACCTTTAGGCGCGCTTCCATATCTTCAATCACGCTTAGGTCGGGTGATCGGAAATCAACCGTGAAAACAACCTTGCCGGGGATCACGTTGCGTGAATTGGGGTAGACGTCGATATGGCCTGCCGCGCCCACCGCGTGGGGGGCATGTGACCATGCAATCTCGTCGACTAGTTCCAGCACTTTGGCCATACCAAGCCCTGCGTTTTTGCGCATCGGCATGGGCGTAGACCCCGTGTGACTGTCGCGTCCCGTGATCGTCACTTCCGTCCACGACAGGCCCTGCCCGTGGGTCACAACACCAATATCTTTGCCTTCAATTTCCAGAATTGGGCCTTGTTCTATATGCAGTTCAAAGAACGCATGCATTTTACGTGCACCCACCTGTTCGTCCCCGCGCCAGCCAATACGGGCCAGTTCATCGCCGAATTTTTTACCGTCCGCGTCAACTCGATCATAAGCCCATTCCTGGGTGTGCACCCCGCCAAAAACACCGGACGCCAACATTGCAGGGGCAAAACGTGTGCCCTCTTCGTTGGTCCAGTTGGTGGCCACGATCGGATGTTTTGTTTTGATATCCATATCGTTCAAAGTGCGCAGAATTTCCAAACCACCAAGTACACCCAAAATCCCGTCGTATTTGCCGCCCGTGGGTTGGGTATCAAGGTGTGAGCCCACATAAACCGGCAGCGCATCAGGGTCAGTTCCTTCACGGCGCGCAAACATATTGCCCATCTGGTCAAGCCCCATAGCGCAGCCCGCCGTTTCACACCATTGTTGAAACAGCGCGCGCCCTTGCGCATCTTCATCGGTGAGCGTTTGACGGTTGTTTCCACCCGCTACACCGGGGCCGATTTTGGCCATCTCCATCAGGCTATCCCAAAGGCGGTCGCCGTTGATACGCAGATTGCTTACAAGTGTCGTCATCATTAATCTCCCAATCAGTAACGGGTAAAACTTACCCTTGATATTTCCTGACCATACGGTCAAAACTATGAACGTGGTAAAGCCTACTGGTCAAGGCCATTATAATAAAAAAAGGGATAGTGAATGGCGCGCGCAGCATCGACCAAAGGGCCAACCCGTATTCAGCGGGAAAAAACCGAAGCCATCCTTGAAGCCGCGCTGGAAGTTTTTGCCACATTCGGGTTTCGCGGCGCGACAATTGACCAAATCGCAGCCCAGTCTGGCATATCGAAACCCAATATCCTGTATTACTATGACGGCAAAGACGCCATTCACGCAGAGCTGTTAACCCGTTTGCTGAAAATCTGGCTGGAGCCGTTGGGGCATATGAGTGACAAAGGTGATCCAATAGAGGAAATTTGCGCATATGTCGCCCGCAAGTTGAAAATGTCACGTGATTATCCAAGGGAAAGCCGCCTGTTTGCCAATGAAATTTTGCAAGGTGCGCCACATATTTCAGAACAACTGAAAGGCCCGTTAAAAAAACAGGTAGATGAAAAAGCGGCCCTGATCCAAGGTTGGATTGATGCGGGTTTAATCAATGCGGTAGACCCCTATCATTTAATCTTTTCAATCTGGGCAACAACCCAGCATTATGCCGATTTCGATGTTCAGGTACGCGCGATCCTATCTCAAAAATCACAAGGGCGGTTTGACCAGGCCCTTGCATTTTTAGATAAGATGTTTCGCGCAACATTGACCCCCTGACCCTATTCCGCCGCCGTGCTGGACGGGTTATTCGGGTGTGTTGTCCAATCGGCTTTGACATCACTGACAACCGTTCCGGTACGCGGATCAGTTGTGCCTGCCGCCATTTGTTCCATGCTGATACAGCCCTCTACAGGGCAGACGTTCACACATAGATTGCAGGCCACACATTCATCATCGTTTACACTGAACACACGATCATCATCCATCAAAATTGCCTGATGCGATGTGTCTTCACAAACCGCATAACACCGCCCGCATTTGATGCATAAATCTTCGTCAATTTTAGCCTTGGCGATATAGTTCAGGTTCAGATGTTGCCAGTCAGAGGTGTTGGGCACAGCACGCCCGACAATATCTGACACATCCGAAATTTGCTTTTCATCCATCCACTGGCTTAAACCGCTGATCATCTCTTCAACCACTTTGAAACCATAAGTCATGGCCGCCGTACAAACCTGCACGTTGCCTGCCCCCATCACCATAAATTCAGCCGCATCGCGCCACGTGGTAACCCCCCCGATACCAGAGATCGGTAGCTTCGCGGTGGCAGGATCACGGGCGATTTCCGCCACCATGTTCAGTGCAATCGGTTTCACCGCAGGGCCGCAATAACCGCCATGCGCACCCTTGCCGTCAATGGTGGGTTCGGGTGCAAATATGTCCAAATCGATCGAGTTGATCGTGTTGATCAGACTGACCGCATCGGCGCCGCCTGCAAGGGCGGCTTGCGCGGGTTTGCGCACATCGGTGATGTTGGGTGTCAGCTTCACGATGCAGGGCATCCGTGAATACTGCTTACACCAACGCGTCACCATTTCAATATACTCAGGCACCTGGCCCACGGCTGATCCCATGCCGCGTTCTGCCATGCCGTGCGGGCAACCGAAATTCAATTCGATCCCGTCGGCACCGGTGTCTTCAGTCGCGGCCAGAATACTTTTCCACGCCTGTTCTTCACAAGGCACCATCAAGGACACGATCA
>CAXMSA010000163.1:0-3161 GCA_964195605.1 uncultured Amylibacter sp. | reverse complement strand
AAATGCCGTTTATGGGTACGACTGCGGCCGAGACTTTTGAAAGTGGCACATGGGCTGCGGCCACGGGGGGCACCACGATGATTGTGGATTTTTGTCTACCGGGGGCGGATGGGTCTATCAAGAACGCGATCAATGAATGGCACCGTAAATCGGCCCCGCAGATTTGTTCGGATGTGGGCTATCACATGGCTATCACAGGCTGGAATGAAGACATTCACCGCGAGATGGAAGATGCGGTAAAAATGGGGGTGAATTCGTTCAAACACTTCATGGCCTATAAGGGCGCTTTGATGAAATGTTCGCGTCTTTTGAACGCTGCAAGGAACTTGGTGCGCTGCCTATGGTGCACGCTGAAAATGGCGATCTTGTTGATTTGCTTCAGAAAAAATACATGGCACAAGGTATAACGGGGCCAGAAGGCCACGCCTATTCACGGCCCCCTGAATTAGAGGGCGAAGCGGCTAATCGCGCGATCACCATCGCCGATGCGGCGGGGGTTCCGCTTTATATTGTGCATGTATCCTGTGAGCAGGCACATGAAGCTATTCGCCGTGCGCGGCAAAAAGGAATGCGTGTTTACGGCGAACCTCTCATACAATTCTTAACATTGGATGAGTCTGAATATTTCAACAAAGACTGGGATCATGCGGCGCGCCGTGTGATGTCGCCGCCGTTTCGCAACAAGGAACATCAGGCGTCACTTTGGGCGGGCTTGCAATCGGGCAGCTTGCAGGTGGTGGCCACCGATCATGCGGCGTTCAATACCGAACAGAAACGCGCTGGGCGCGATAATTTCTGTTTGATCCCCAATGGCTCAAACGGGTTGGAAGAACGGCTTTCGGTCTTGTGGACCGAAGGTGTTGAAACCGGGCGTTTGACACCCAGCGAATTTGTTGCTGTAACCAGCACAAATGTTGCAAAAATCCTGAATATCTATCCGAAAAAAGGCGCTATTGTCGAAGGGGCCGACGCGGATATTGTGGTTTGGGATCCGAAGATTTCCAAAACCATTTCGCCCAGCAATCATCATTCGGTTCTGGATTATAACGTGTTTGAGGGTTTCAATGTGACTGCCAATGCGCGTTATACATTGTCGCGCGGTGAAGTGATCTGGGCTTGGGGCAAAAACAGCCAACCGCAACCTGGTCGTGGCCGCTTTGTGCCGCGCCCTGCATTTGCTTCTGCACAAACCGCATTGAGTAAGTGGAAAGAGTTGAACAGCCCACGTAAAGTTGAGCGTGATCCGCTGAACATTCCTGCGGGTATCTGATAAAGGTTAATTTCATGAGCAAAGAAGTAATCATAGAAACCAAAGACTTAGACCTGACGTTTGAAACAAACGACGGGCCTGTACATGCTTTGAAAGACATTAACCTGACGGTTGAGAAGGGTGATTTTGTGTCTTTCATCGGGCCTTCTGGATGCGGGAAAACCACGCTTTTGCGAGTGATAGCGGACTTGGAAAGCCCCACGGGCGGTACGGTTTCTGTGAACGGTGTTAGCGCGCATGAGGCGCGGATGGCGCGGGCTTATGGTTATGTTTTCCAGGCAGCGGGATTGTATCCCTGGCGCACAATCGGGGGCAATATCAAGCTGCCGCTGGAGATTATGGGTTACACGAAAGCAGATCAGGAAGAGCGGGTTTCAAAGGTGTTGGAACTGGTGGAACTTGCAGGCTTTGACCGGAAATTTCCGTGGCAGCTTTCAGGCGGCATGCAGCAACGGGCAAGTATTGCACGGGCCTTGGCATTTGACGCCGATATTTTGTTGATGGACGAGCCGTTTGGCGCGCTGGACGAGATCGTGCGCGATCATTTGAATGAACAACTTTTGGCGCTTTGGGCACGCACCCATAAGACAATTTGTTTTGTCACCCACTCGATCCCCGAGGCGGTGTATCTGTCGACGAAAATCGTGGTGATGTCACCGCGTCCGGGGCAGATTGCTGATGTGATCGAAAGTACTTTGCCCAAGGAACGACCATTGGAAATTCGGGACTCGCCCGAGTTTATCGAGATTGCCCACCGTGTGCGTGACGGGCTGATTGAGGGGCACTCAAATGGTTAATGGGGTGCTGAAAGCGGCGTATGAAATGCGTATGAAATGCGTATGGCAAACGTATGGCACAGCTACAGTAACAGTATTTCGGGTGGAGATGGCGATATGAGGTCATTTTTGCCCATTTTGAGCGTTGTCAGTGCGATCTTTGTAGTCTGGTACGGGGCGGCTGTGGCGCTGAATGCTAACTGGGCCTATGACAAGGCGAAGCGGGCGGATGTGACGCTTAGTTTTTCGGAAATGGTCGCGGATACGATGGCGCAGAAAAAGCCGTTGCTGCCAGCACCGCATCAGGTTGTGAAAGAGATTTACAAGACCACGGTGCTGAAAAAAATAACCTCGAAACGATCCTTGATCTGGCATAGCTGGGTTACCCTGTCGGCGACACTTTTGGGCTTTGCCATGGGGGCGGGGTTCGGGATTTTGCTGGCGGTTGGGATTGTGCATAATCGTGCGATGGATATGTCGGTGATGCCTTGGGTGATTGCCAGCCAGACGATACCGATACTGGCGGTAGCCCCGATGATTATTGTGGTGCTGAATGCAGTGGGAATATCGGGGCTTTTGCCGAAAGCGTTTATTTCGATGTACCTGTCGTTTTTCCCTGTGGTCGTGGGTATGGTGAAGGGGTTGCGATCACCCGATGCGATGCAACTGGATCAGATGCGCACATGGAGCGCGTTAAAGCCGACGATGTTCTGGAAGTTGCGTTTGCCCAGTTCCATGCCGTATCTGTTTCCGTCCTTGAAGATCGCGATGGCGGCCTCATTAGTGGGGGCTATCGTGGGTGAGTTGCCGACGGGGGCTGTGGCCGGGTTGGGCGCGCGCCTGCTGGCGGGTAGTTATTACGGGCAGACCATTCAGATATGGAGTGCGCTGATTACGGCAGCAATTCTGGCGGCGGCATTAGTGGCGTTGATCGGGGTGTTGCAGAATGTGACCCTGAAACGGATGGGGATGCTGCGATGAGTTGGATTTTAGGGGCATTGGTATTTTGGGCCGCGATGTGGGTGGTGAATGTAAAATTGTCAATGGGGCCGAAAACGCGGATTATATCGCTGGTGGTGCCGACAATTTTCGGGATCACGCTTTTGGTTCTGTGG
>CAXMSA010000162.1:0-3194 GCA_964195605.1 uncultured Amylibacter sp. | reverse complement strand
AGCGACGAACCAGCACTTTGGAAAGAGTCAACTTTGTAGTTGTTGATGTAATCATCCGTCGCCTGATCGCGGTGGGATTTGGAGGCCACCACCGTTAACGAAGTATTATCAGGTGTTGATACCGCGATGGGATTGATTTCACCTACGACGTCTGGATCAAATTCACCCAGTTCTTCGACGGTTTGTCCATTTGCTTGCGTGTAAAACAGACGTTTTCGGTCAGGGGCATAAACGACGCCCAACACTGGTGCTCCGTCTTCGATTAACGCGATGTTAACCGTAAAGTCGCCACGCCGGTGGACGAATTCCTTGGTGCCATCAAGTGGATCAACGATGAAAAAACGGTCAGCTGAAACACTGTGACTGTCGGATTGTTCCTCGGTAACGATGGCGACGTCGGGAAAGGTCAGTTTGTCGGCAGCCTCGTCAGCTGCGGTGACCGGACTGTTGTCAGATTTCAACTTAACGCCGAAGTCGTCGCTTTCATAAACTTGCATGATTTCGCGACCGGCAAGAATGGATAGACGACGAATTTCCGAGACGATTTCAGTGTTGGGCATTTGTTAAAGCCTTTTGCATATGCTGCGAAGTTAATGTTAAGGCTATATGTACGTAAGTACTGGTTTTGGGCAAGACGTTTTAGGGCTAGCGATGGAATGATGCATGCAGGTTAAGACCAGTGTTAACAAAACCCTATTTGCCGCAACCTCTGCGTTTACAGAGCTGTTGTTCCATTCAATTGTTCGCGACACCGGAAAATCAAGCGGGAACGCAACCCTTGGGCTGCTGCTCGTAATCCTTCAAAGTATGACAATGCTTGCGATATTCTTTCTGCTATTTTCGGTAATGGGTCTACGATCGGTTGCCATTCGGGGCGATTTTGTAATATTTTTGCTTACCGGTATTTTTTTGTTTTTAACCCATAATAAGGCAGTAGGTTCAGCTATGGGAGCGGTCGCGCCGGTAGGTGGGCTTACATTACACGCGCCCATAAATACGTTCTTGAATATTCTGTCATCTGTTTTATCCGGTTTGTATTTGCAAGTTCTTGGGTTTTCGTTGATTTTACTGGTCGTCCATATTTTGAGAGGCGGATTGGAGTTCTACAATCCAGCCGGCCTGATATTCCCGTTCTTCATGGCGTGGGCTAGTGGCATAGCCATTGGACTGATATTTGGTGTTTTAAAGCCTTTTGCCCCTAAATTCATTCCGATGATTGCGATGATGTATCGGCGGGCGAATATGATCACGAGCGGTAAGATGCTGCCAGCGAATTATATGACCGCGGGCATGATTTCGTGGTTTGATTGGAACCCTTTATTCCATACAATCGATCAAGCGCGCGGGGCTGCATTTGTGAATTATTTTCCAAGACACACAAACATGGAATGTCCAGTTTACTTGTCCTTAGCGTTAATAACTATTGCAATGATGATTGAATTTTGGCTTCGTAAGAATATGAGCGAGAGCTGGGGCAAGAGGTCGATGTTATGACAAATCAAGAACCGGTCGGGACACTGGCTTTGCAAACTATTGCGATGCCTGCCGATACAAACGCCAACGGTGATATATTCGGCGGTTGGCTGATGGCGCAAATGGATTTAGGGGCCTCCGTTGTTGCCCGAACGCGATCAAACGGGAAGGTTGCGACGGTTGCTGTGAACGCGATGACTTTCCACAAGCCTGTGCATGTTGGTGATCTGGTGACGATCTATTCGGAACTGCTGAAGGAAGGCGCAACGTCGATGCATGTCGGGGTTGAGGTTTGGATAACTCGATTGCCCGAAAGCATTCGACTGAAGGTAACCGAAGCGAAGTTTGTCTTTGTTGCGGTCGACGGAAATGGCAACAAACGGAAGCTGGTCTAAGCGCCATTTGGTAACTATTTCTTAAGGATTCTGAATCATTTGCCAGATTCCGCAAAGAATCCGCACTTACATCAAAAAAACGTGAAAAAGACACAGTGTAAGTGGTTGTAGCTTGCAAAAGCGCCTCCTATATACCCCTCAAACGATCCTCACTTCGAGGGTTGCCTTATGGGACGAAGTCCGGGGGCCATAATGGACCTGCGCTTCACACTCGCCGTTTGAAAGGAAGACACATGTCTAAAGTTATCGGTATTGACCTTGGAACTACCAACTCTTGCGTTGCCATCATGGATGGTGCTCAGGCAAAGGTTATTGAAAACTCCGAGGGTGCACGCACTACACCGTCGATCGTAGGTTTCACAGATGACGAGCGTCTGGTTGGTCAGGCTGCTAAACGTCAGGCTGTTACAAACCCTGAAAACACACTTTCCGCAATTAAACGTCTTGTTGGCCGTCGCATTAATGATCCGATGGTAAACAAAGATATGGACATGGTTCCATATAAAATCGTCGACAGCGGCGAAGGTGACGCATGGGTTGAAGCACAGGGTGAGAAATACTCCCCTTCGCAAGTGTCCGCGTTCATCTTGGGCAAAATGAAAGAAACCGCCGAGGATTATCTTGGTCAAGGTGTGACGCAAGCCGTTATTACCGTTCCTGCGTATTTCAATGACGCACAGCGCCAGGCAACTAAAGACGCCGGCAGAATCGCTGGCCTTGAAGTGCTGCGTATTATTAACGAGCCAACAGCAGCGGCGCTGGCATATGGCCTTGATAAGGAAGGCGGCAAAACCATTGCTGTTTATGACCTTGGTGGCGGTACATTCGATGTATCCATCTTGGAAATCGACGATGGCCTGTTTGAAGTAAAATCCACAAATGGCGATACGTTCCTTGGTGGTGAAGACTTCGACATGCGCATCGTTGAATACCTTGCCAAAGAATTCAAAAAAGAAAACGGCGTTGATCTGAAGCACGATAAAATGGCGCTTCAGCGTTTGAAAGAAGGCGCTGAGAAAGCCAAGATCGAACTTTCCTCGGCTTCGCAGACTGAAATCAACATGCCGTTCATCACGATGGACCCAAAAACTAGCCAGCCTTTGCACTTGGTCATGAAATTGACACGTGCGAAATTGGAATCACTGGTTGGTGATCTGATCAAAGCATCTATGAAGCCTTGTGCTGCCGCGTTGAAAGACGCTGGTCTTACTAAAGGCGACATCGACGAGGTTGTTCTGGTTGGTGGTATGACTCGTATGCCTAAGGTTATCGAGGAAGTGACTGCGTTCTTTGGTAAAGAGCCACACAAAGGTGTTAACCCTGACG
>CAXMSA010000161.1:0-3376 GCA_964195605.1 uncultured Amylibacter sp. | reverse complement strand
TTTGTTAAAACCCTGATGGAACGCCCCGAGGTATTAGAAGCGCACCGGCTTGCTGGCGACATTGATTACATCCTGAAAGTGCGCGTGGAAAACGCGAAGGCTTATGATGTTTTTTATCAGGCGTTGATCTCGGAAGTGAAAATATTCAACGTGACAGCGCTTTTGTCGATGGAAGAGATTAAATCGACCACGATATTGCCAGTGTAGGATATTGCCCTTGTAACGTATAATAGGGAATATATTTTTAGGGGTGAAAATGCGGAGGTAACAATAAAATAAACGATTTTGGGCTTTATCAGCATGTGCTGCCTTTACTGCAATGTTCAACACACCTGCATTTTCAACCGCAGACGGGCCAGATGCTTGGCGGGTTGTCAATGTTGCGGCGGATGACACCTTGAATGTACGATTCGGGCCAACCACGGTATATGACGTCAAAACGGAATTACCATATAATCAGAATGGCTTACAGCAAACCACCTGTGTTCCACTGGTTAATATGGCCGAGTGGTTTACTATGACAGAAGATCAGCAGAATAAGCTGATGAAAATGCCAAGATGGTGTTTAATCAGCCTGAATGGGGAAGATTTAGGCTGGGTTAATGCGCGGTATTTGGGGGAAGGCAGCTTAGCTGACTAAGCCGCATCCAACAGCAGGCTGGTTTCGGAATTCAACACCCCTGATATTTCACGGATACGGCGTAAAATCCGGTCAATAGCCTGTAGGTTATCGGTGCGGATTTCCGCCACCAAATCCCATTTACCGTTGGTAGAATGCAGGGCTGTGACTTCGGGTATTTTGCGTAAAGCACGAATGACAGACCGCGCCACAGAGCCTTGCAATTCCATTGTGGTAATTGCGCGCACCCCGTCACGATCATCAAGATCGGTTTCAACCGTGAAACGGCGAATAACCCCGCCGTCGATCAGACGGTCAAGCCGGGTTTTTACTGTGGCGCGGGATACTTGTGTGGCGGCTGCAAGCTCTGTCAGTGAGGCCCGCGCATTGATACGCAGTGCGGCAAGTAATCGGCGGTCTGTTTGGCTGATTTCGATCATTTATCTATCCTATTGCATAAATCCTTGTGCTACATGTACAATCTTTATACCATATTGTACATTATTTTGGGTTAATGAGTACATTTTATTCAATTACCCTGATCTGGAAACTTAATCTGGGTGGGTGAAATGACTCGTAAAAATTGCCAAATTCTGGGGGCGCCGGTACAGACCGGTGCAAGCCAACCGGGCTGTCTGATGGGCCCTGCGGCCCTGCGCACAGCAGGCTTGCCCGAAATGCTGACAGGCATGGGCTGGAACGTTACTGATCTGGGCGATATGCAACCCGATGCAGTGACCGTAGAGGCGCATCCCAATATGGCGGTGCATAATCTGGCGGAAACTGTCGGTTGGACGCGCAGCCTAAGTGATGCGGCCTTTAATGCGGCACAATCTTGCGATTTTCCGGTATTTCTGGGCGGTGATCACAGCCTGTCTGCAGGAACGGTTTCTGGGGTTTCGCGCAGTGCAGCCGCAAAAGGTCGCCCGTTATTTGTTTTGTGGCTGGACGCGCACCCTGATCTGCACACACCGGGCAGCACTGCCAGCGGCAATTTGCATGGCACGCCTGTGGCTTATTTCACCGGTCGACCCGGGTTTGATGCGTTTCCGCCATTGACCCATCCGGTTGACCCCAAAAATATCTGCATGATGGGTATCCGTTCAGTTGACCCAGCCGAGGCGAAAAATATAGATAAGCTGGGCATCACAGTCCACGATATGCGCGCGATTGATGAACGTGGTGTTGCGGCCCCGTTACGTGAGTTCCTGGATAAAGTTGTGGCTGCTAACGGCATGCTACATGTCAGTTTTGACGTGGATTTCCTTGATCCCTCCATTGCTCCTGCCGTGGGCACCACTGTACCGGGGGGGTGCACATTCCGTGAAGCCCATCTGATCATGGAGATGCTGCATGATAGCGACTTGGTGACCTCGCTTGATTTGGTCGAGTTGAACCCGTTCTTGGATGAACGTGGCCGCACCGCACGGCTTTTAACTGATCTGACCGCCAGCTTGTTTGGCCGCCGTGTTCTTGACCGTAAAACTGGAAGCTACTGATTTGACCCACCCAAAACCATCCCCGCTGGCCTTTGTGCCGTTTGTTTCTGTTGATAATATGATGAAGCTGGTAAATAGCATCGGTATTGAGGCGGTTCTGATTGAACTGGCCGATTATATTGAAGCCGATTTTAAACGCTGGCCGGAGTTTGACAAAACCCCGCGTGTGGCCTCGCATTCCGATGAGGGCGTGATTGAATTGATGCCGACGGCAGACGCTGATAATTACGGCTTTAAATATGTGAACGGCCACCCGAAAAACATGAAAGAGGGTTTTCAAACCGTGACCGCCTTTGGTGTTCTGTCCAGTGTCAGCAACGGCTATCCGATTTTGCTGACCGAAATGACGATTTTGACGGCGTTACGCACGGCGGCGACCTCGGCTTTGGTGGCTAAATATCTGGCGCCGAAGGGGGCTACGACCATAGCAATGATCGGTAATGGTGCACAATGCGAGTTTCAGGCGATGGCGTTCAAAGCGATTTGCGGTGTGGATACAGTACGGCTTTACGATATTGATCCAGAGGCCACCAAAAAGGCTGTGAAAAACCTGTCTGAAACGGGTCTGAGAGTTGTGGCATGTCGATCTGGTGAAGAAGCGATTGAAGGGGCAGGGATTATCACCACTTGTACTGCCGATAAGCTATGCGCCACGATCCTTACTGATAATATGGTGGGCGCAGGGGTGCATATTAACGCTATTGGTGGTGATTGCCCTGGCAAAACAGAACTGCACCGCGATATCCTAACCCGCTCGGATATTTTTGTGGAATACCCTCCGCAAACACGCATTGAGGGTGAAATTCAGCAATTGGATGGCGATCATCCTGTCACGGAACTGTGGCAAGTAATGCTGGGGCAGGCGGCAGGACGCACTGACACGCGCCAAATCACCCTGTTTGATAGTGTCGGTTTTGCCATTGAGGATTTCTCAGCTCTGCGCTTTGTCAGCGATAAAATCGCTGACACGCCGTATTTTGAACCCCTAGATATGTTGGCTGACCCCGATGACCCACGTGATTTATTTGGGATGGTGGCGCGGCGAAAATAGATAATATATTGCTATCGTTGTTAAATTTCACAAAGAGGTAAGAAAATCATGGAAAGCTTGGTTTAGGCAAGCTGGTTGGGCGCAGAACTTGATGCGCCATTAGTGAACCGCCAAAGGTAATGTTCAGGCTTTGCGCCGTATGATAACAACCGCAATCAAAACCCAGCCTAAAACAGCTTTTGAATGATCCGATAAAGAGGCTTTTTC
>CAXMSA010000160.1:0-3594 GCA_964195605.1 uncultured Amylibacter sp. | reverse complement strand
AAGCACAACCATCAAAACCGATATGCGCGGCATGTTCAGGCCGCGCCATATATTGTTGCTGGCAACCTTAATTCTGCTTGGCCTGATGTATTGGTTCTATAATATGCTGATTGACGGCAAAGACGAAATAACCTTGCTGCAACAAATTCCCGATACCCCGCCCGCAATCATTACAACACCACAAGAACTGACACAAAAACCTTCCGTCGATAAAATTCCCTTCATAGGGAACAACCCAGTGGCGTCCTCTTCTCAGGGTCCCGTTACAAAGCCTGCTATAAAGCTTTTCACACCTGATTCTGTTATTATTGCGGGGCCGACAGCACCGTATACACCGGCAGCAAATCCAAAAGATCAGGCAGCAGTTAATCCAGATATAGCAGCCCCAAGCATGTCAGATCAAACGATGCAAAGCTCTATCACCACAGCACTGGTCACAAAACCTTTGCCTAAAGCTGCCGACGCTGAAATACCCGCCATCAAAGAAGACACACTGGCCCCGCTTGTTCCCACCAAAGAAGTCGCACTGGCCTCGCTTGTTCCCACCAAAGAAGGCACACCTGGACCCGAAGGCATCACGCTTATCTTAGGGCAACCTGATTTAATCCCGCCGGACCGTGAGCAGCTGAAAATTTCACAAGACCCTTTAAAAAACGTTTTACCGAAAATGCGCAGTAAAGAGTTTGAGGAAAACAATAAATCCGAAGCGATAATTGCGCCTAGCCCGCAAATTACGCCAAAAGGGGCGATAAAAGAAGAGTCGGCACAAAACGACAATGCACAACTTCAACCAACGGCCCTCCCCACCGAAGAGCTGGCAACACCTGATCTTCTGGCACTGGCGAACCCCGCACTGAAAAACAAAG
Organism: uncultured Amylibacter sp.; assembly: GCA_964195605.1. Lineage (GTDB taxonomy): Bacteria > Pseudomonadota > Alphaproteobacteria > Rhodobacterales > Rhodobacteraceae > Amylibacter. Next base: position 2,728 of record CAXMSA010000160.1, on the reverse strand, counting down.
TACCAGAACCTCGCCCGGCTTCACTTTCACGGCAAGTCCAAGATTTGCAAAATTCCTTATTGGCACGCGCAGACCCTGCATTGGCTAGTTCAAAACCCAAAGCGCGCCCGACCAATTTAAACATCCCCGCCCCTGACACAGACATTGAAATCGTCATTCAGCAGGCCGTAAACGAAACCGCACGGCCACGTGCGCGACCAAAAAGCCTGAAGAGTACAATTGCAAAGGCCAAGGCATCAGGTGCAGACATTCAAACCGCATCAACCGGAAACGGTGCATCATTATCCAGCAATCCGTCACCTGTTAATATTCAAAAAGAAGCGACGGAAAGATCGCGTTTCAACAAAAAACGCATATCATTGGTCGGCGTATATGGCACCACATCTAATCGCCGTGCCCTGGTACGTATGCCAAGTGGTCGTTATGTGAAGGTAAAACCGGGTCAAAAATTTGCTGGCTGGAAAGTCGCGGCGATTGGTGAAAGTTCAGTTCGCATCACCAAAGGTAGCCGCAATCAAGTTCTAAGAATGCCTAAATAAGCTATAACAGCAACATTGCCGCAAGCCCTAAAAATGCGAAAAACCCAACAATATCAGTAACTGTGGTCACAAATGCCCCTGATGCTAGGGCCGGATCAATGCCAAATTTATCCAGTCCCATCGGCACCAGAACACCGGCCAAGCCTGCGACCACCAGATTGCCGATCATGGCAACACCCAGAACCACGCCTAGCATTGGTGAGCTGTACCAGTAATACCCCACCAACCCGATAATCAGTGCAAAAATAAATCCGTTGAACAAGCCCACAAATAGTTCACGGCGAATAATCCGGATCGCATTAGCTGAGGTTAAATCTTTGGTCGCCATGGCACGCACAATCACTGTTAACGTCTGTGTGCCTGCATTGCCCCCCATGGATGCCACAATCGGCATCAATACTGCTAGAGCCACAATTGCCTCGATGGTTGACGCAAACTGTGCAATCACAATTGAGGCCAAAATAGATGTCACAAGGTTCACAGCAAGCCATGGAAATCGCCGCCCCGTGGTTGACCAAATACTATCGATTAGGCTTTCATCACCAACGCCTGCCAGACGTTTAATATCTTCTTCGGCATGTTCGTCCAGCACCTCCATCGCGTCATCCATGGTAATAACCCCGACCAAACGGTTATCCGCATCCACAACAGGGGCCGAAATCATATTGTACTGGTTGAATGCATAGGCCACATCTTCTTGTGATTGCAGCACAGGGATAGTGCGAAACTCTTCATCCATGATCGCAGACATCATAACGTCGCGCGGCGATGAAAGCAGGCTGAACAAAGGTACTTTGCCCACCGGTGTCAGTTTGGGGTTAACCATAACCACATCATAAAACTGATCCGGTAAATCACCTTCCTTACGCAGGTAATCAATCACCTGCCCCACGTTCCAGTGGGTTGGTGCCATGACCAATTCACGCTGCATTAAACGCCCCGCGGAATCCTCTGGGTATTGCAAAGCCTGCTCAACCGCGACCCGGTCGGATGTATTCAAAGCGTCCAAAATACGTTCTTGTTGCGGCTCATCCAGATCTTCGATCAGATCAACAACATCATCCGTATCCATTTCCCTGACCGCGTCAGACACCACCTCATCAGACAGGTTTTCAATCACATCATCCAGCAGGCCTTCATCAATTTCCGCCAGCACCTCACCATCGAAATCCTTACCCCAAAGCATCGTGACAGCACGGCGTTCTTTTGGGTTAATTTGTTCAAAAAGGTCTGCAATATCAGCTGCATGGAATGGGTCGAGCAAGTCAACCAACCGATCCCTGTCATTGTCAGAGACAGCATCAAGAACTGCATCAATCAGCGCACTATCTATCTCATATGCACGTTCAGACTGTTCTTTTTCAATAACCGCTATATCCGACATTATTCAGCCCCTTCAAGTGCACTTATGGCCTTATAGCAGGCCAATGTTTTACAACAACGTAAATTCCGCCTTTAAAAGGTTTACGGATCAGGTCATGTTGATCTATAAATTACCAAACAATATAAAAAATATTATTGTAATGACAAAATTAAATCCAAAAATTAAATCTATTTCAGACTTACGGCAAGCCGCCATAGACGCCCACCATAAAGGCGAGTTGGACCAGGCCCGTAATTTTTACCGTATATACTTGCAAAACTGCCCCAAGGATGCCGCCGTCTGGTCTAATCTGGGCGTTGTATTTCGCAAATAGAAAAACTATGATCTGGCTGTCGCCGCACATTTGCGCGCCTTGGAATTAGAACCAGATACTCTGGCCTTTATGAACAATGCCGCCAATGCGTTTTATGATGCGGGAAATAGCGCTAAATCTTTGGAGTTGCGTAAGAAAACCGTAAAATTAGAACCGGACAATCCCGATAACTACGCCTGTCTTGGCAAATGTTACCGCGGGTTACATCAACTTAAAAAAGCCCACAAAACCTTAAGCAAAGGCATCAAGAAGTTTCCTGATTGTGCCGAATTACACATCCGGATAGCATTTGTGGAACTGGCGCAGGGCGATTACCAAAAAGGCTTCAAATCCTTTGACTGGCGTTGGCAAGGTGATGAATTAAGCCTGCCGGAATTTGATTTCCCAAAATGGGCCGGTGAAAACCTGAACGGCAAAACCGTTCTTGCCATCCCTGAACAAGGTTTTGGCGACACGGTGTTGATGGCCCGTTTCCTACCAGCCCTGAAAAGG
>CAXMSA010000159.1:0-3623 GCA_964195605.1 uncultured Amylibacter sp. | reverse complement strand
GTAAACTATTGGAACTTAGATATAAAAGATTTTTCCCCATCAGACCCTGCGGTGGAAATGCTGTATATGATCGAAGTGCAATCGGCACTTTTAGATGCGTCGCGCAACTTGAATGACCGTCTTGACAGTGAACGCCAAGAAGCAGAAGAAAAAGCATATACAGACCCGTTGACAGGATTATTAAACCGGCGGGCATTGGATCGTTATATTAAACGTTTGCGCCGTCGCAGAAAGCCATGTGATTTTGCGGTTCTCTTGATAGATTTAGATCATTTCAAAGTCGTAAATGATACACTTGGGCATGCGGCAGGGGATCATGTTTTACAAGAAGTGGCAGAGCATTTGCTGATGGAAACCCGCCCTGCTGATATTGTTGTGCGCATAGGCGGGGATGAATTTGTTTTGGTGTTGCAGGATATTCCGAATGTCGATGCATTGGAAGCCATCGCAAAACGTATCATCGGGAAAGTTGAACGTCCAGTTTATTGGGATGGCCAGCGTTGCCAAGTGGGGGCCAGCATCGGCATCGTTCAATGCTATTCAGAGAATTGCAAACCGATTGATTTTTACCTGCAGGCGGCGGATGAAGCCCTTTATGCCTCTAGGAAAGGCGGACGGGGGACATTTCGTTTTGTAGGTTGAGCATCGCTTGACATCCATCTCTTGACTGACCAATCATTTGGGCTAAAAAAGGCGGAGATATATGCCACATTTTATCATTGAACACGGAAATGCCCTGCACGGGGAAAATGACCACAAGGACGCGATGGAAATCGCATTTCAGTGTGGTGAGGCGTGTGGGTTCATTGATCCCTTAGACATTAAGGTACGCCTGCAACCGTATACTGCATTTTTTGCAGGGGATGGGCGTAGCAGCTTTATCCATATCACGGTTCGGTTATTATCCGGACGTACAGCCGAACATAAAGAAAACCTTGCGATTGCTATGCGCGATGCGTTTGATGCGCGGTTTGGGCAAGTGCAAAGCATAAGCATTGAAATTTGCGATATGGACAGGGCTTCTTACAAGAAAAGGCTGGTTTGAGTGGTGCAATTTAGGGGTAGGGTAAATGTCTGAAGGTAAAATCGGTCTGATCGGTTTTGGCGAGGCTGCAATGGCTTTCGTTTTAGGTTGGGATGGGCGAATAGACAGTGCAATATCCGCTTATGATATAAAAACCGATAATCCTGAACTGCGCAGCGAAAAGCTTGAAGATTATAGAAAAGCTGGTGTGAAAACGGCGCTCTCAGCAGATGCCTTAGCGCAAAACGTTGATGCAATTTTCAGTCTGGTCACGGCAAACCAAGCAGAAAATGCAGCAAGATCTGTCTGCAGAACGTTGATACAAAACACATTTTACTTTGATTGTAATTCTTGTGCGCCTGGCAGTAAACGGGCATCCGCACGCACGGTTGAAGCCGCAGGCGGGCGTTATGTTGATGTCGCTGTTATGGCCCCAGTTTACCCGAAACTGCATCAGGTGCCATTGCTGATCAGCGGGCCTCATAGCACAGAAGCGGCTCGGTTTTAAGGGCTGCGGATATGAAAGTGTCTGTTGTTGAGGGCGAAATAGGGGCGGCTTCTGCAATTAAAATGATCCGTTCGATCATGGTAAAAGGAATTGAAGCCTTAAGTGCTGAATGTTTTTTGGCCAGCCGCAGGGCGGGCATTGACCCGCTGATCCTTCAATCACTGGATAAGTCTTACCCCGGATTTCACTGGGCTGAAAAAACGACTTATAATCTGGAACGCATGATGACGCACGGAAAACGCCGTGCGGCAGAAATGCACGAAGTGGTTAAAACCGTAGAGGAACTGGGTTTAAAAGGTGATATGTCACATGCATCGGCTTTGTGGCAGCAACGCATTGGTGATTTGGAACTGGATGCGGGTGCCGATCAGTTGGGACCGCGTTCAGACGCCATATTGGATGCGTTGGGCCCGGAACATAAAAATTAAGCACTGTTTTGAATGGTAACAGCGCTCCGGCACTAACTTGGCTGAAGTTAAGGTGGTGACCTGACCAAAGCAGTGCTATTGGCGGCCACTGTCAGTTAAGGCTACTGGTGTATTTCAGCTAAAATGGTTCTTAACCTAACCAAGGCTGTTGACAGCTCATCTTGATTAAATCCGCAATATCCAAGAACAAGGCCGTTGTAACCGCTCCTCGTCGCACTAAAACGAGAAAGGGGTTGAACTGCTATACCTTGGTTGTCAGCCAGTGCAGCCACGTCTTTATCGTTAAATCTGGAATGTAGGTTGAAGACGATCTGCATGCCGGCCTGATGGTCGGTAAAGATGCCATATTGGGCAAAATCTTGTGAAAGCCGTTCCAGTAAAAATTTTCGACGCTCACCATATATCCGGCGGACACGCCTTAAGTGACGATAGAACTCGCCGTTGTTCATGAACGCGGCCAATGCCTGCTGTGGCATATAGCTTGCACGCAGACCGAACCCGTTCATTGTTGCGCGAAACCTATCTACGTTTACATCGGGGACGATAAGATAACCCAGACGCAACGTATTCGAGAAAATCTTTGAGAAGCTGCCAACATAAATTGTGCGTCTTAGACGGTCAAACCCGGCCATCGCCGGGATTGGTCTGCCTGCATAACGAAATTCGCTGTCGTAATCGTCTTCGACGATCCATCCGTTGGCATTTTCGGCCCACTGGATGAATTCAAGCCGGCGGCTTGGGGTCATCGCACCACCCAGTGGATATTGGTGCGAAGGCGTAAGCACAACAAGACGAAGATCCCTGACTTTAGACGGCAAGGTTGCACCATTTTCATCAACCCTCATATAGACGGATTTAAGGCCTTGGGTTTTGGCAAATCCTCTAAGCGGCAAATAGCCTGGATTTTCCAGCCCAATCCGGTCACCAAGTGCGGTCAGCGTGCGGGTGCTGATTTCAAGCGCATCAGCCGCACCTGCAGTCACGATAATTTGCCCCGGTGAGGCCTCTATTCCGCGCCATTCAGAAACATGATCAGCGATCGCTTTTCGCAGTTCAAAATTTCCAAAAGAAGTGCCACCAACAAGCATTGCTTCAGGGTTGGAACGACAAACCCGTGACACGGTTTTGGCCCACTGGCGGTGTGGAAATAAACGCATATCCGGCAGACCTGCTTGAAACGGCTGTGGTGTTGGCGCAGCCTCGTCCTTGGCCAAATCGTCAGGGTTAGATGGCCTTTCCTTGAATTCTACCTCACCCATAGCGCAGATAGAATAACCTGAACCTTTAATGCTTTTTAAATAGCCTTCAGCGGTAAGTTGTTCGTATGCGGTCACAACCGTTGAACGGGAAACGCCCAGTTCAGTTGAAAAAACCCGGGTTGGCGGCAGTTTGATGCCTTCGCTTAACTCACCCGAAATAGCTTTAGAACGGATCGCTTCGCAAATTTGTTCAAACACTGGCGTTTTTGATGCACGGTCGATGGAAAATGCTAGCCAAGGTGTATGTTTCATATAATTGGTGTGCTCATATTGTCTGGTTTAAGTGTATCTTACAGACCAGTTTTAAGCAAACCAATCAAGGCACCACCACAGTTTGATAATGGCACCTTCGGCTTTATATCTTTGATAACTTCGGGCGGTTCAGCGTGCTCAGCTTTTGCGCA
>CAXMSA010000158.1:0-3632 GCA_964195605.1 uncultured Amylibacter sp. | reverse complement strand
AATGTCTGCTTTGTCCGCATAGCTGTCATTCAGTACAGAAGTGAATAGAAGTAACAATTGTTCTCTCCTTCTTCTTCCTACTCTTTCCCATTACTAGTATCTATTCCCCCCTAGATACCTAAAGGCCCTAAGTAAGGGTCCTAAATCATAGTTCTGTATGTGGAAGATTTCGATCGATCCTTAGTATCTTAGTCGATCTTTACCTTGGCAGGGGCTGAGAGACTCGAACTCACGACCCTCGGTTTTGGAGACCGATGCTCTACCAACTGAGCTAAACCCCTATAAACCAAAGTGAGGTTCAATTACGCAAGGTTCTTAGGTTTTGCAAGCGGCAAGTGGTAATGCATAAGAAAAAGATAACCAAATCGATGGCGTATATGCCGCAAAAGTTGTTATTACATCTTATCACCAGATATTGTAGTGTGTACGCCATGACAGAACGACTAAATTGCGGTGCTCAACCCCCTAAAGTAAAACTGGTCACCGAAGTGTGGGGACCGATCCAATCTCTTATAGCTGCACGGCGTAATATTCTGGAAATTATCCCCGCAGCCGCCACAAAACAGCCGATGGTTTCAGGGCGCACGGGCAGTGTGCGCTGGCATATGGTGGTGTCACCACAGGCCATTGGGCGGGTTTTAAAAGATAATCTGGAAAATTATCCAAAGTCGGATGTAACCAAGAATATTCTGAAACCTGCGATTGGCGACAGTATGTTTATTGCCGAAGGGGCGCATTGGCGTTGGCAACGGCGGGCAGCCTCACCGGTTTTCACCCATCGCAACATTTCCAATCTTGCCCCGATCATGTCAGCAGCCGCGGCGGTGACTTGTGAACGGTTGGGCACGGCGGGCCAAGTGGTGGACATGTATGAGGAAATGGTGATGACCACGTTTGACGTGATCTCAAACGTTACTTTCAGCGGTTCCGGCACAATGGCAAGCGATGAGGTGCATCATGCGATTGATCGCTATATTGACCAGACCGCGCGCATTTCCCTGTTTGATATCATTGGTGTCCCCACATGGGTACCACGCCCATCGCGCCTATTTCAGCCCAATGCCTTGAAGCAAATGAAAACCGTGGCGGACCGCGCAATAGAGAACCGCAAAAGACATGGGGCCAAGCCTGTACCAGATCTGCTGGATTTATTGCTGGAAGGTGAAGACCCTGAAACCAAGCGGCAGATGAACATGGCCGAGTTACGCGATAATCTGCTGACCTTTATTGTGGCAGGGCATGAGACCACGGCTCTGACCCTGTCTTGGGCGTTATATCTGTGCGCCTTTGATCCCGAGGTTCAGGATAAACTGCGCGATGAGGCGCAATCGGTGCTAAAAGGTCGTGTCGCAACAGCCCAGGATTGTGATGCCCTGCCCTATACCGAACAGGTGATTAAAGAGACTTTGCGCCTGTATCCGCCTGCCGCATTCATATCACGCACCGCGCAAGCGGCTGATGTATTATGTGAACGGGAAATACGGCGCAAAGATACCGTGATGTTACCGATCTATGCACTGCATCGGCACCATGACATTTGGGACAACCCGGATCAGTTTAACCCAGAACGCTTTGCCGATGGTTACAAGCCCGAACGTTATTCCTACCTGCCCTTTGGTGACGGGCCACGAATTTGTATCGGGGCGCAGTTTGCAATGATTGAGGCCACTATTATTCTGGCGACACTGATATCGCGGTTCAGGTTTGAACGTATTGAAACCCGCGACCCAAAACCCGTTATGGTACTAACCTTAAGGCCAGAGGGCGGTGTACAGCTAAAGGTCAGTCCGCTTTAGCCTCTTGGGAACACATGCCTTGCAGGTCTTTCCATTCAGAGACAGACAGCACTGCGTCAAACGACCCGTCACCAATACTACCAGCATTATTTGCAGCGTCAGCGCGACCCTGCAAATCCGGATGACTGGCGATATGGGATAATAGCTTAGACCCATCCCCGAATTTATTTTTAAGTTTTTCAAAGAATGCTGCCATCGGGGCTGACGGTAATTTCGCATCTTGTAAAAGCTTGTGGACAAAGCGATCCGCATCAGCCTCTGCATCTTGACTATAGTCAGCTGCGATCAGGCGTTCGGCTATAACCAAAGCAGCAGCACCGCCTGCGAAATCACCAAAGACCATCCCCAATATCCCGACCGACCCCGCCGAACGTAGTGTCAGACGTGTGGGGTCACGGTGGATCACATGACCCATTTCATGGCCCAGAACTGCCGCAACTTCTTCTGGGCTGTCCGCCATTTCAAGCAAGCCATCACACAACACGATATGACCGCCCGGCACAGCAAAAGCGTTTGGCATTTTGTCGTTAAAAATTTTGATGTCCAACGGATACGGGCTTTCAAAATGTGCAGTCAGACGTGCGGCCATTTTATCAAGCGCGATCTGGCCTTTTTGCCCAGTGCAAGTCAGCGGCTTGTCTTCGCCGTAACCAAGTACGCGCTCGATTTGCTTCAGGCTGGCGCTGCCCAGAGCAATCTCTTTATCAACAGGGATCATCGTGGCCAACTGGTTTGCCAACCCCGGAACGATAACGAAGATAATGACAAAGACGGATACTAAAGCCCCGATACCCCACATGGTAATGCGTTTCCAGGTTGTCGCGGGAATATCGGATTTTTTCAAGTTTAGGGCAAGATTTTCAAGCCTGCCGACCAAGATCTCATCTGTAACATCCAGACGTCCTAGACCGCCCATCACCCGAAAAGACGCGCCTTTATGGTTAGCAAGATCAGCCACGGTGCGTAGATCATCATAAGCCCATTCTACGGGCTGGTTTAGCGTCAGTGCTGTAATCTGCACCCCGTGTTCCGCGCATGTAATCTGAACTTGATGTTCACGGGCTGAATCCCCGTCATAAAACGCGCCATTAGGGGGTTGAAGATCATCTACCATCGCTTAAAACCCAGCACCTACATCCAGCGCATCGGCAAAGCCTTCGGCCTCTATCATTTCATCGCCTTCGCGTTGTTGGATATCCGCCAGAGCTTGTGCATTATGCACCTCCGTTACTTGCGCGTAATGTTCCAAAATAGGTTGACTAATAAAAATCAGGCTTAAAACACTGGCCACAACAAAAAATGCCACATAACCCAACACCCCGCCAACAGCGACCCCCGCAGGTACATCATCAATGCCTATGTCAACACCGCTCAGCACAATATTTGAAAGCACCCCGATGATACCACCGATCAACCCGGCAACAATTGGGGCCAGCATGGAAACGATAAGACCACCAAGCAGGTAAATCCCGATGATACGTGCGGTGCGGGGTTCTGAGGTGAATTCTATAGTGCCATCTAGGCTTTTTAAACGGGTCAGTATCCTGTGGCTGTGTACATTGTAATAGGCAAGGCCGATGTAGAACCATATTGTGCCTGTGAAAATCATAAACCCAGCCAGCACCACAAGGGCAATATCAGATCCTACCGCATCATCTTCTAACAAGCCTTTCCAACTTAGCATCGTTAGTATCCCGCCACCGACAATGGAGATCACAAGCCCCAAAGCGATATGTTTCATCGCGGGATAAAGTGATTGCCAACGCCCGTTTTGGGTAAATTGTGCCGTGCCAAACCAAGTGCGGCCGGCTTTGTATTTTTCCAGATAATATGTCT
>CAXMSA010000157.1:0-3647 GCA_964195605.1 uncultured Amylibacter sp. | reverse complement strand
ACGTCTACGCTTACGCGTTCGGCGATGGTTTAGTTAACGCACTTTATGCAGTATACGCCGAAGGCGACCCTGAGTTTCAGGCAAAATACTTTGATATGCTGCGCGCAGGTGGTTCTAAACATCACAAAGAACTGCTGGCCCCGTTCGGGCTGGATGCCAGTGATCCAAAATTCTGGGACAAGGGGCTGAGTTTGATCAGTTCGATGATTGATGAGCTGGAGGCGATGGAAGGCTGAAGTAAGTATTTTCATACAGCATCGCCCACCAGTAGTTTACGATTGGCAGCTTTGCGACAAAGCTGCCGTTTGTAATCGTTTATATTGGGCAGTCATTAAAGAGTTTCAGATCAAAAGGGCATAACGTATTTCAAAATTATGGTCAAAGTGACGATGCTGATGACCGTCGAAATCAGAATGGCTGCTGACGCGCGTTGTGGGGCTACATTATAATGCTGTGCTATAATATAAACATTGCCCGCAACGGGCAGGGCAGCAAGGGCTATCATCACGCCAGCGGCATAGGGTTCAACATCAAAAACGTAGAGGGCGAAAAATGCTACGGCTGCAGGATGTAACGCCAATTTGCAAAATGATAACCAGCTCGCAACTTTGATTTGTCCCGTAGATTTGCCAGCTAAGGATGCACCAATTGCAAACAATGCACCAGGAGCTGCGGCAGCCCCTAATGTATCCAAAAACTCATTCATTGGTTTTGGTATGGGTAATTTGAAGTACGCCCAAATAATTCCAAGAGTGATTGAAACAACCATTGGATTTTTAAGAAGTCCTAAGACAACTTTGTTAAAGACTGCAAAGGAAATACGGTCATCCCTTCCAACCGTAATTAAGATCACGACAAGGCTGCTGAACAGGATCAGATCTACGGCCAAAGCTAACATAATTGGGCCAATAGATTGCGGGCCTAGCAGCAATATGAATACTGGAATGCCCAGAAAACCAACATTGCCGATTACAGCGCATTGTGCCTCAATTGCGGCTTCTTGCATGCCTTTGTGACGCATTATAGCCACTGATGTGGCTAATAAATAGATAAGCATCGTGCCGCAAAAATAGGCGGCAATGAATGGTAGGTTGAATATCTCCGATAGGGATAAATTTGCAGAAAAGCGAAACAACATTGCAGAGAGCGCAAAGAAGAAAACAAATTTGCTAAGTGCTGCTGTGGCTTCTGGTGGAAAAATATTTGTTACTCCTGCGCCATATCCCAAGCCAATGATGGCAAAGAAGGGGATAAGTTGCAGAAGTATTGTATCCATTTATTCGACAGTCACGGAATGACTTGGTTTGGCTGGTATTATGTTCATTTGTCTTCACATGTTTTTTAGAAGGTTTGCCGCTTCTTCCAACTAAGTTTTCAGATAGGAATGTTGACTTATCTCCATGTTCAATTGTCCAACCATCTGACTTCTTATCTGGGTTATTGTAAACCAGTTTGTCGTTAACAATTGGAACCTCATAGGGGCAACTTCGGGCTCTAAGCTGCCTTTGGGCCACACGGGTTGTATCCGCGATAAAGCACTAAATAGATCACGCCCTATTTCAACTGACTGTCCTTGCTGCCCCGCCGATTAAACCCCGATCTGGCAGGCTGAACAGCATCACGTTCCTGTTGGCACTCAATACACAGCTTCACACCCTGAATGGCAGTGCGTCTTGCCTCTGAAATCGGCTCTTCGCATTCAGCGCAATGGGTCAGGCTTTCGCCCACCAGCGATTTGCGTGTTTTTAAACGCGCCAACTCGTCATTAACAGATGCTTCAATTTGTTCATTTACCGCGCCATCACGCGCCCAACCACCGGCCATTGTGTTTCCTCTTCGACGGTCAAGCTAACCTACAGATAGCACTGCGCCAAGTTATTAAACCTGATACAATGGCAGGGTAAACGCCACGTTAGCATAGCGTTTCGTCACAAATAATGTTTCCCTAACGCCAATCAATTTGCATAAGGGAAAACCAATGGGGCATTATATCAAACGCGCAGTACAAACCATTGTTGGGCTTGCAGTGATAGGCGGCGCGGGTTTTCTGACTTTCGGCCCTGCAATTGTTGAAAAGAGCAAAAACGCGGTTTTGGCCCATGATCCCTACCCCGTATCCGATCAGGCGGTTGCATTACATAAGACGTTGGTGATCGGCGACTGGCACGCGGACAGCCTGTTGTGGAAACGCGACCTGACCAAACGGGCCACACGCGGGCAGGTTGATATACCGCGCCTGCAAGCGGGCAATGTGGCGATACAGATGTTCACTGCCGTCACCAAAAGCCCCAAAGGGCAAAATTATGAACAGAATGCGACGGACGCCAGTGATAATATCACAATTCTAACCATGGCACAGCTTTGGCCGATACGCACATGGAACAGCCTGTTTGAACGGGCGGTTTATCAGGCGGAAAAACTGCACAAGTTCGCAGCCAAATCCACTGATGATCTGAAGGTTATCCGCACCCGCAGCGATTTGGATAATGTTTTGGAACGCCGCGAAAATGGTGAAACCATCGTTGCCGGATTACTTGGAATCGAAGGCAGTCGTCCGCTTGAGGGTGATTTGAATAATCTGGATCGCTTGGTGGATGCGGGCTACCGCATGATCGCGCTGCATCATTTCTTTGATAATGCATTGGGCGGCTCGCTGCACGGTGTTGGCAATCACGGGCTATCAAATTTTGGCCGTGCTGTTGTCAAAGAGGTGGCCGCCCGCAACCTGATCCTTGATCTGGCCCATTCAAGTGCCCAAACCGCCCGCGATGTACTGGCGATAACCGATATTCCGTTGGTTGTCAGTCACACGGGTATTTACAGCCACTGTGCAACGAAACGGAACTTCCCGGATGATTTGATGCGCAAGATTGCAGCAACCGGCGGGGTGATCGCCATTGGCTATTGGGCTGATGTGGTCTGTGACGCCAGCCCCAAAGGCGTGGCTGGCGCAATAAAAGCCGCCATTGATCTGGTTGGCGAAAATCACGTATCTTTAGGCTCTGATTATGACGGCACAATTGAAGCGGAATTCGACACATCTGAACTGTCCGCCCTGACCCATGCGCTATTGCAACAAGGGCTAAGTGAAGACCAGATCAGAAAAGTGATGGGCGCAAATATGGTACGGGTGTTGCGGGCGCGGTTGCCGAATTAACCCTTCATCATCCCGCGTTCCACCGCCAATTCGCGCATCTTTTCCTGTAGCTTTTCAAACGCGCGCACCTCAATTTGGCGGATACGTTCGCGGCTGACGTCGTATTCGCCTGATAGATCTTCCAGTGTTATGGGTTTATCCAACAGTTTGCGCTTTGTCAGGATGACTTTTTCACGGTCATTAAGAACAACCATAGCCTCTGCCATCAGCTCACGCCGTGCTTCCAGCTCATTACGTTCGGCGTAATCAGCCGCCTGATCCGCATCTTCATCTTCCAGCCAATCCTGAAACTCTGCCGCGCCTTCGCCATCATCACCGCCCACGCGCACATTCAATGACGCGTCCCCGCCTGACATGCGGCGGTTCATAGAAGTCACTTCTTTTTCCGTCACATTCAGGTCATGGGCAATTTGTTTAACGTGCTCAGGGCGCATATCGCCATCTTCCATCACACCAATTTTATTCTTGGCTTTGCGCAGGTTGAAAAACA
>CAXMSA010000156.1:0-3736 GCA_964195605.1 uncultured Amylibacter sp. | reverse complement strand
CAATCACTTTCGCTTGCCCCCCACCCCTATCCCGCGTATTAACCGCGCGAAAGAATACTTGTGCTTGGAATAGATAATGTCGCGCATTGTGATGAAATTTGGTGGCACCTCGGTGGCTGATCTGGACAAGATCGCGAATGCTGCCGGTAAGGTAAAACAAGAGGTTGATAACGGCAATCAGGTGATTGTAATCGTGTCGGCCATGTCGGGCAAAACCAATGAGCTGGTTGGCTGGGTCAAAAGCAGTGCGCCTGACACGGGCCTGCATGACAAGGCAGAATATGATGCGGTTGTATCATCTGGCGAAAACATCACGTCTGGTCTGATGGCCTTGCGCCTGCAGGCAATGGGTGTGCCCGCACGTAGCTGGCAAGGCTGGCAAGTTCCGGTGAAATGCACCGGCCACCATGAAGGGGCGCGCATTGACGCGATACCTAGCGAAAACATTGAAGCGTCTTTCGCGGATGGCACGAAAGTCGCGATTGTTGCGGGTTTCCAAGGTGTGATGGCCGACGGGCGCACCGCCACTTTGGGGCGCGGTGGCTCAGACACTACGGCTGTGGCCTTTGCCGCAGCCTTTGCCGCGGATCGATGTGATATTTATACCGATGTGGACGGGATATACACCACCGACCCGCGTATCGTGGGCAACGCCCGCAAGCTGGACAAGATCTCGTATGAAGAAATGCTGGAACTTGCATCTCTCGGCGCAAAAGTGCTGCAAACACGATCTGTGGAACTGGCCCGTAGCTACCGCGTGAAATTGCGGGTATTATCAAGTTTTGAAGACGATATATCAGAAAACGTTGGCACATTGGTTTGCCGGGAAGAGGACATTGTGGAAAATATTCGTGTGGTAAAAGGTGTGGCTTATTCCCGTGATGAAGCCAAAATGACGCTTGTGTCCGTGGCCGACCGCCCTGGTGTGGCTGCCGCGATTTTCCGCCCGCTTGCTGATGCGGGTGTGAATGTGGATATGATCGTGCAAAACATCTCAGAAGATGGGCGCACAGACATGACGTTTTCCTGCCCAACAGATCAGATCACAATGGCCCAAGCAGCCCTAGCTGAAGCCCAGGATGCAGGCGAGTTGAACTATCAAGCATTGTTGAACGACCCGAATGTGGCAAAAATCTCTATCGTCGGTAACGGCATGCGCTCACAAGCCGGTGTTGCGGGCAAAATGTTCGGCATTTTGGCCGATGAAGGGGTGAATATTCAGGTCATTACAACCTCTGAGATTAAAATATCTGTACTGGTCGACCGGAAATATATGGAATTAGCTGTCCGCGCGTTGCATGATGCTTTTGAATTAGAAAAAGCAGCGTAAGAGTTTCATGGCCCAAAAAAGCGGCGTTACATCCAGAACATTACTACAAAGGCTGCGTGATACGCTGGCCGAAGATGGTGCCGGACAAGAACGGTTGGATCACATCACCCAATTGGTGTCTGAAAGCATGGAGACCGAGGTTTGCTCGATTTACCTGCGCCGTGACCGCCAAACACTGGAGTTGTGCGCCACCCAAGGCTTGAACCCGCAAGCAGTTCACCAGACCCGAATGCGTGTGGGCGAAGGGCTTGTGGGGCGTGTCGCCAAGCAGGCATCCCCGATCAATGCGGTGGATGCCCCGAACACCAAAGGCTTTCGCTATATGCCTGAAACCGGCGAAGAATTGTTTTCCTCGCTTTTAGGTGTGCCTATTCAACGGCTGGGCGAAGTTCTGGGCGTTTTGGTCGTGCAAAACAAAGAACCGCGCGAATATACCAGCGACGATATTTACGCGCTGGAAGTCGTAGCCATGGTCATCGCGGAAATGAAAGAGCTGGGTGCCTTTACCGGTGAAGGCGAAGCAATGACCGCGCCGCACCAAAGGGCACATCTGTTTAAAGGCGGATCAGCCCAGGAAGGTGCTGCCAAGGGTGTGGTGCTGCTGCATGATCCCAAGATTGTCATCACCAACCCGATTGCAGACAACCCCAAGGTTGAAAAGAAACGCCTGAAAAAGGCAATCAAACTGATGCGCCTGAACGTGGATGACCTGCTAAATGCCAGCCGCAGTGCCGATAAAGAGCAACAAGAGGTGATGGAAGCTTACCGCATGTTTGCTAATTCACGCGGCTGGGTCTCACGATTAGAGGCCAGCATCGACAGCGGCCTGTCAGCCGAAGTGGCGGTGGAAAAAGAACAATCGGCAACCCGCGCACGCATGTCGCGCGTGCCTGACCCCTATTTGCGCGAACGGCTACACGACTTGGATGACCTGTCAAACCGCCTGTTGCGCTTGCTAACCGGACAAGGCCGTTCGGCCAAGGATAAAGTGCCTGATAATGCCATTCTGGTGGCCAGCAATATCGGCCCTGCCGAGTTACTGGAATATGGCAAAAACATCAAAGGGCTGGTGCTGGAAAACGGCTCAGTCGGATCACATGCCACAATAATTGCGCGCGCATGGGCGATCCCGATGGTGATCCACGCCGACAATATCACCCGCGAGGCCCTGAACGGCGATGAGATACTGGTCGATGGCGATCAGGGTATTGTGCATTTGCGTGCCGATGAAACAATTGTCAGTGCCTTCAAAGACAAAATTGCCATGCTGGCTGAAGCCCAGCAGAAATATGCCGCAATCCGTGCGGAACCTGCAACCACGTTAGACGGTGTCTCGGTTGGCATGCAGATGAATGCAGGGCTGATGGCCGATCTGCCAAGCCTTAAAGGTTCTGGCGCTGAAGGGGTTGGCCTATTTCGCACAGAGCTGCAATTCCTGCTGCGCAATTCGATGCCGAAACGCTCTGATCTTGCGGGGCTTTATGCGCGGGTTTTTGACGCTGCAGGCGATCTTCCGGTAAACTTTCGCACACTCGATATCGGATCAGATAAAGTACTGCCCTATCTGCGGGCCGAGGATGAACCGAACCCGGCAATGGGCTGGCGTGCGATCCGTGTGGGTTTGGATAAACGCGGTGTGATGCGCATGCAATTGCAGGCCTTTATCCGTGCGGCCAACGGACGGCCTTTGCGCATTATGTTCCCGTTCATCGCACAATTCGACGAATTTCGTGATGCCAAAGCTATGCTTGACAAGGTTCTGCGCAATGAAGAACGTCTGGGTCATGCGATGCCTGCAGATGTGAAAGTGGGCGCCATGCTGGAAACCCCAAGCCTGGCGTTTGCACCTGACCAATTTTTCGAGATGTGCGATTTTATTTCCATTGGCGGCAATGATCTGAAGCAGTTTTTCTATGCCGCCGACCGCGAAAACGAACGCGTACGCCGCCGTTATGACACGTTAAACGTCAGTTTTCTGACATTTATCGAACAAATTGCTGCACGTTGTGATTTGTTTAAAACCCCAGTCAGTTTTTGCGGTGAAGACGCAGGTCGGCCGGTTGAGGCCTTGTGTTTCGTGGCCATGGGCCTGCGCAACCTATCCATGCGCCCTGCCAGTATCGGCCCGGTGAAACATCTGCTACGGCGCACTAATCTGGAAGAGGCCCGCGACGTGATCAATGAGGCGCGCGCATCGGGGGAACAATCGGTGCGCGGTGCCTTAATGGACTGGCTGAACGGGCGGTGAAGCCTACCTATGTTCCTAAGATTTTTCCTAGCGGAATATCAGTAAGGTCAGGAGGGCTTTTCAATGCAAAGGCAGGCCCTAACTTTTCGGGGTTCCAACCCGCAATTTTCGCCTTACGAATAAAATCAGAAACCTCTTTTGGGGCGATAGGCGAGTAC
>CAXMSA010000155.1:0-3746 GCA_964195605.1 uncultured Amylibacter sp. | reverse complement strand
TTGCCATAAGCATCCAGCACGCTTTCATGCATCATTTCTGACAATGTCGGATGCGGGAAAACCGTGTGCATCAGGTCTTCTTCGGTGGTTTCCAACTGGCGGCCAATAACGTAGCCTTGGATCATTTCAGTTACTTCCGCCCCCACCATATGCGCCCCTAACAGCTCGCCAGTTTTGGCGTCGAATATGGTTTTCACCATACCTTCGGTTTCACCCAAAGCAATGGCTTTACCATTGCCGGAAAACGGGAAATGGCCAACTTTGATATCAAAGCCTTTTTCTTTTGCCGCTGCTTCTGTATACCCGACCGAGGCTATTTGTGGGTGGCAATAGGTACAGCCTGCAATGCTTTCGGGCTTCACCGGATGCGGTTTTTGCCCAGCAATAAGTTCTGAAACCATCACCCCCTCATGTGACGCTTTATGGGCCAGCCACGGTGGTGCTGCCAGATCGCCAATCGCAAAGATACCATCCACATTGGTGCGGCAATAAGCATCCGTCACCACATGACTACGATCTTCTTTAATACCCAGTTTTTCCAGCCCCAAGCCTTCGACATTACCGACAATACCAACAGCGGAAATCACTGTATCAAATTCAATCTTCTCGACCTTACCCTTGCTTTCGATATGGGCGACAACCTTGCCTTTGCCACGATCAAGCTGCTTCACAAGGGTTTTTTCCATAATGGTCATACCTTGTTTCTTGAACTGCTTTTTAGCGAAGGTAGCAATCTCTATATCTTCTACAGGCAAGATACGGTCCATCACTTCCACAACAGTCGTATCAGCCCCTAAAGTATTGTAAAAGCTTGCAAATTCAATGCCAATAGCACCAGAGCCAATGACAAGAAGCTTCTTTGGCATATGGGGCGGTGTCAGGGCGGTTTTATATGTCCAGACCATATCGCCATCAGCCTCTAGCCCCGGCAATTCACGCGCACGCGCACCCGTTGCAAGCACAATATTCTTAGCTGTCAGTTCTTCTGTACCCTTGGCGATTTTAACCGAGACCTTGCCTTTGGCCTCAAGTGTAGCCTCACCCATGATCGTGGTGACTTTGTTCTTTTTCAGCAAATGCCCGATGCCCGCGTTCAATTGCGCCGCTACACCGCGTGAGCGTTTCACCACCGCATCCAGATCATAGCTGATATTATCGGCTGACAGGCCGAACTCTTTTGCCCGATGCATCAAATGAAACACTTCAGATGAACGCAACATTGCCTTGGTCGGAATACAACCCCAGTTCAGGCAAATCCCCCCCAGATGTTCACGTTCAACAACAGCAACCGAAAGCCCCAGTTGGGCACCACGAATAGCAGCCACATAGCCGCCCGGCCCTGCCCCGACAAGGATCATATCATAGGATTTAGCAGCCATCATCAAGCCCTCACATCATTTAGTTTAACGTTAAACCTTTTTCGTAATCTTTATGCTGGATTTAGATTAAAAACACAAGCCTAACCATTTTCGCTTTGATTTTGCATGGTTTGTAATATGCCTAGATAGCCGTTTTCGCCCAAAAATACTAATTCCTCTTCCGTAGATTTGCGCCCTAAAGGTTTATTTCTATATGGAAAATGTCCAAACTGGCGGATAATCTCTTGATGTACACGGGCGTGTAATAAAGAGCTTTGCGCATCATCCATTCGCGATGCAATATAGGTTTCACAAAGCAATTGATCAGCCATTTCTTCAGAATGCTCAAATGGCAGGTAGAAAAATTCCTTTGCCGCCCGCCCTACCTGCAAATCAAAATCTTTTTCAATGGCGGATACAGCCACAGAACGCGCCAAAGCATCTGTTGCAAAGGCGCGCGGATCATCACGAAACATATTGCGTGGAAACTGATCGGTTAAAATCAGATAACCCAAACTACCGTCTGGGGTTTCTTTCCAGTTTGGAAACCCGCCATCTTTTGCAGTTTGCCAATGGAATAAAAACCTGTCACGAATAGTTTGATCCAGTTCTGGCGGACCATTATACCAACCATCTGGTCCAATTTCCTCAATCCAGAAATCAATTATTTGATTATACACTGCCATTTGTTTTGCCTTTCCATCAATTATTCAGAACAATGAATGAAAAAGCAAAAGGTTCAAGAACTCTCTTCAGTTTCCTCTTCGGCCATATCAATAGCAACCTCTGCTGCGAGTTCCACCGCAACAACCGAAGTGCCCGGGGAAATATGCGCATAAGATCCAGTATCTTCCACATTTGGCGCATCGCGTACGGTAGACCGGAACAGTCCCCAAACCGCACTTAAACCCAGTAAAACCGCCAAAAAGATAAAGTAACTATCAGCCCCGTAAGTGGTCATCATCCAGCCAACAACAAACGGCCCGCCGATGGCGCCACAACCGCTAATAAATATCAACCCGCCAGAGGCTGCAGCCATATCTTCTTGTTCCAGGTAATCATTCATATATGCCAGATAGAGCGAATAAAGCGGGTTGGAAACGCCGCCCAGAATAAACGCGAGTATCAGCAACAGATAAATATGACCGGTAAAATAAGGTGCAAAAGCCATCGTTACCCCGCCAAATATTGTCAGGTAAATAATTAATTTCCGGCGATCCATACGGTCGGAAGCCCAGCCAATAGGGTATTGGCATATCATGCCGCCAATATAGATCATCGCAACGAAGAGGGTGATTTCACGCACACTCAGCCCTTTTTCCGTACCATAAACTGAGGCCATGCCGAAAAGTGCGGAAAAAATTGCGCCCAATAGGAAGATACCTACAACAGCCACAGGGGATGTATTATAAAGTTCCTTAAACGACATCGGTTTTGTGGTTTGAAACATTGGTGCCGGGCTGATTGACAGCAGGATCGGGGCGAATGATACGGAAACCAAGACCGATGACACTATAAACAACGTGTAACCGCCCGGATCGCCAAAGTTCAAAACACCTTGCGCGGCAACAATCCCCATCATCTGTACAATCACATAAAGTGACAGGGTCTGCCCGCGGGTTTCGTTTGTAGCACTATCGTTCAGCCAACTTTCGGCAACCACATAAACCCCGGAAAAGCAAAATCCGATCAGAATACGCAGCGCCATCCATACAATTACGTTGGGAATGGCAGCATATAGGATCAGTGCAGCAGACACCAATGACGCCAGTGCCGCAAACACCCGCACATGTCCAACACGGCGGATCATTTCGGGGGCCATACGGCTGCCGCCCAGAAAGCCTATAAAATAGCCTGACATAACCCAAGCCATCGTATTAGGTGAAAACCCTTCCAGCGCACCGCGAATACCCAGCAATGTACCTTGCAGGCCATTACCCAGCATCAACAACATCATACCTAAAAACAAAGGCCATGAATTTTTTAATACCACACCCATCGTCAAGCTCCGTTCACATTAGACATCACGCTAACACGTATCAGAAATTCAAGTATTTCAGACGCGACGCGGCATTTGTCGTTTTTTATTTATCATTGTTGGGGAAAAAGTAACGACCCATCCCCGTAGGAAAAGAATCGATACCTTTCATGGATTGCGTAATCATAAATTTCGCGGCATCTGTCCAGCCCTATTAATGCAGAAACCAACATTAACAAGGTTGATTTGGGTAAATGAAAATTTGTAATCAAACCGTCTGTGGCATGAAACTTGAAACCTGGCTTGATAAAAATGTCTGTATCCCCAGCCCAGGCTTGAATTTCTCCGGTTTCTTGCGCTGCGGTTTCTATTAAACGTAATGCGGTTGTCCCAACTGGTATCACCCGCCC
>CAXMSA010000154.1:0-3798 GCA_964195605.1 uncultured Amylibacter sp. | reverse complement strand
AACCACGGCCATCGGATCGTTTATCGCGCCCATTTTACAGGTTCCACAGGGATGAAACGCGCTTTCCACATGCTCTTTGATAAACCCATTTAGTTCATCATCAGACTGCACAGCAGCCCCGGGTTGGATCTCTGACTTCACGAAAGGCTTAAACGCATCTTGCGCAAAAATTTCACGGGTCAGGCGGATACAGTTACGGAATTCCTCCCAATCCTTTTCTTTACTCATATAGTTAAACAATATCTTCGGCGCGGCCTCTGGATCTGCCGACCGCAAGGTCACCGCCCCCCGCGATAATGACCGCATCGGCCCGGTATGGGCTTGAAATCCATGCCCCTCTGCCGCCGCTTTACCGTCATAACGCACAGCCATAGGCAGGAAGTGATATTGGATATCAGGATATTCCAAACCCGCTTTTGAACGGATAAACGCGGCACTTTCAAATTGGTTCGAGGCCCCAAGTCCGGTTTTGGTAAACAACCACTGTGCCCCGATCATGGCCTTAGAAAACAGGTTCCAGTGTTTGTATAGCGTGATTGGTTGGGACGCGGCCATTTGCATATATAACTCAAGGTGATCTTGCAGGTTTTGACCGACACCGGCGCGATCCGCCAACACCTCAATGCCGTGTTCCGCCAAATGCGCCGCAGGACCGATGCCCGATAACATCAGTAATTTCGGTGAATTGATCGAAGACGCCGCAATAATCACCTCACGCCGCGCGGTAATAGTTTCAACCTTGCCGCCACGTTTAAGCGCCACACCTACTGCACGGCCATCCTTAATCACAATTTTTTGCGCCAACCCTTTTACCAATGTGCAATTTTCACGTTTCAAGGCAGGGCGCAAATAAGCGTTCGCCGCCGACCAGCGCCGCCCCTTGTAAACTGTTTGTTCCATTGGGCCAAAGCCCTCTTGCTGCTCACCGTTATAATCACCCGTCACCTGGTAGCCCGCTTGCCTGCCTGCATCAACAAAGGCATGATACAACGGATTATTGCGCGGGCCGCGCGTGACATGCAAAGGCCCGTCAAAGCCGCGCCACGCCGCGTCGCCTCCGTGGCCTCCATCATGCCAATGTTCCATGCGCTTATAATAGGGCAACACATCCTTATAGGCCCAGCCCGATGCGCCGCTTTCATCCCAATGATCGAAATCCTTGGCGTGACCGCGCACATAAACCATGCCGTTAATCGATGATGATCCGCCCACAACTTTGCCACGTGGCGTCACCAAACTGCGCCCATCCAAATAGGGCTCCGGCTCTGTACTATATCCCCAGTCATACATCGGCATATTCATTGGATACGACAAAGCCGCTGGCATCTGAATAAACGGCCCCGCATCGGTGCCGCCATATTCGATCACGATAACCGAATGCTTGCCATCTTCCGACAAGCGGTACGCCATTGCACAACCCGCAGAACCTGCACCTACAATTACATAATCTGCTTCCATAGTCTCATAATCCTAAATATGTGAAAATTATTGGCGCCATACTCAACTAATAATAATGCACCACTGAAAAGCAACAAACGGGTTGCACTTGCCCCCGAAGGGGCAAGGCCATTATTAATGAACCGTATCAACCTTATGGAAATCAAGAACACGGTCTTCAGGTGAAGACGTGATCGCCATAACTTCGCTACGTTTCTTGATGAAAATGAACAGCAGGCAGGCAAAGTAAATACCTACAACAACCGCCCCGATCCACTGGATTTGCAACCATTGGCTTTTGAACAGAAGCGTCAGGATAAACAGCACCGCAACATTGCCTGCAATATACGCAGGGCGCCCCAGCCGTTCTGTCGTCAATGACAAGTTATCGGTATAAAGCCGGATCAAACTATCAAGTGAGTTGATCACGAATGTGATGCCCACAACGATCATCGCAATATTCACAGCACCTGCGGTTTCAATACCATTCAGATGATAGAAATACAGAACTGAGAACCAGATAGCCAACGGAATGGATGGAATAACAAGCAGTGCGAACAACAGATGCTGCGTTTTCAACCCACCAACAAACCGTGAGGTAAACTGACCGATCATAATCGACCAGGCAAACCACCAGAACAAATAGAATTCATGGTAATCTGTGAGTGGCAGAACAAACTTATGTATGTTGCCAAAGTAGCCGCCAATATTCGCTATGGTAGCACTGAACTCGCCTAAGCCCATTCCGGCATATATCCACATACCAGCGATAAGCACCGCAAACATCAGGCTTGAACCAACGCTCAAGATACGCACATACTTGATGTCAGTACTTGAATAAGCCGCAGCTAAAATCACTGCAAATACGATCACATAGAACGCTGCAACAACTGTTTCCCCATCACCGATTTCCGGAATGTAACCCGGCAGATAGATCAGGAAAAGACTTGCAGTAAAGGCACAGGTTCCAATGATCACCAAGTTGTTTACAAGCTTCACAATAGGAAATTTGAAGAAGCCCACACGCGGCTCGATCACGCAGAAATAGAACGCTGTTAAAAAATAGAACGCCCATATCAGGAAACCCCAAAAGCCAAACTCAATGGCCAGTGGATTTGTAAATGAATAGGCCGCATCATCAGCATACCCGCCAAATTCCGTCAGCGGGAACATGATCAGGCCTACATCCAATCCGGAAGTGAACAAGATAGCGATAAACGTGAATAAATGCACTGGCGTCACACCGATACACTTAACGTTCCACCATTTGATGGTACAGAATATCACCAGCGCAAATGCCAGCAAAACTCCGAAAGATAATATAATTTGCATTATTTCCCCCCCTTAGCCATTTCTAGCCAATTTCAATGTGAGGGCAGTATATCCAAATTAGTTAAACATTCAAACAATTTCTTAAATGCTCATTTAAGATTTATCTTTAGAAAGCTATTGAAGCCCGATAAACAGCAGGTACACTGTGACAATGACCAAAAAACGTATTCGCGATATTCGCCACGAAGAACTGATAGATGCCTCGATAAGTGCTATACACAAACGCGGCTATGCACGTGTGACCATGGCAGAAATAGCCGCTGAAACCGAGGCATCCGCAGCCAGTATCAACTATTATTTTGGCAGTAAAGAAAACCTGATGGAGGCGACAATGCGCCGCCTGTTAAACATTCTGAAACAAGCCCTGCTTACTCATCTGGCTTTGGCAGAAACACCCCGCGAACGGTTGATGGCAGTTATCGACGCAAATTTTGACGATAGCTTATTCAACAAGGCACAATGCAGTGTCTGGATCCAGTTCTGGGCCCATGCCCCCTATTCAAACCGCCTGTCAAGATTGCACCATATCAACCGCGCCCGCGTGCGCTCACATTTCAGGGCAGAATTGAAGTGCCATTTACCCGCAGAGACCCGTGAAACAGCCCGGCGCGCGTTGCAATCGTATATGGATGGTGTCTGGTTGGAGGCGGCACAATCCAGCCAACCCCTGAACCCACAGGTCACACGTAAAGAGGCCCGCCGGGTGATCACATTATTGCTGGATAGTTAAAGCGTTTAATTATTCCCCACGTGGAAACCGCTGACCATCTTCAAGCGTGTCCAAATTCATATGATTACGCATATAACGCTCGGATGCTTTTTGTAGCGGCTGGTAATCCCACGGGAAATATTCGCCGTTACGCAAAGCCTCATAAACCACCCAACGCCGCGCCTGACTTTCGCGTACTGCCGCATCAAACGCATCCAAATCCCAACGCGCTTCCGATTTTGCCCGCAACTGATCCAGCGTACCTTTATGCGCAGGGGTTTGCGACAAATTGGTTAACTCATGGGGGTCACTTTCCAGAT
>CAXMSA010000153.1:0-3839 GCA_964195605.1 uncultured Amylibacter sp. | reverse complement strand
CAAACTGGTTGGTATCCAAGGTTGCACTGGCATATGTCGAAATTTTCCGTAATATCCCGCTGCTGATCCAGATCGTATTCTGGTATATCGGCGTTTTCAGCTTGCTACCCGTAGTCAAAAAATCCCTTGATTTATCCTTCGGGGCTGAACGGGTGATCTTGAACAACCGCGGCCTTTACTTCGCCACCCCGATCCCCGGTGATCTGTTCTGGATGACCCTTGTAGCGTTGGCTGCGGCTGTTATCGGCGCGATAATCTACCGCCGCCGTGCCCACAAACGCCAAGATGCATCCGGTGTGCAAACCAACACCTTACTGCCATCGCTTGCGGCCATTATTTTCTTACCCCTTATCGTATTTTTCGCCACAGGTATGCCGTTGGAATGGAATATTCCGACCCTGCAGGGCTTCAACTTTGTCGGTGGTACCAGTGTGCCGCCTGCCTTCCTTGCGCTGCTTGTATCCCTTAGCATATATCACGCGGCCCATATCGCGGAATCAGTGCGGGCCGGTATCCTGTCGGTCAATCGGGGGCAAAGCGATGCGGCAATGGCCATTGGCCTTAAGCCGGGCAAGGTCATGGGGTTGGTAATCATCCCCCAAGCCATGCCTGCGATTGTGCCGCCTTTGATCAGCAACTGGATGAACACGGTGAAGAACTCGTCACTGGCCATTGCCATTGGCTATTCAGACATTGTGTCACTGTTTATGCAAACCGCGCTGAACCAAGCGGGTTATGCGGTGGAAATGGTTGGGATGACCATGGCGTTCTACATGTTCATCAGCTTGACGATCTCGTTCTTCCTGAACATTTACAATAAACGTGTACAATTGGTGGAGCGTTAAGATGGCGATTATTACAGCAACGAAAACTCCCGCACGCTCGGAACCGATTTCGGAAACATCTATATTGGGCTGGTTACAGAAAAACCTGTTCAGTTCGCCCTTCAACACGGTGCTGACAATTTTCACGACCTATGTCATCTACCTGACGGTCAACAGTGTTTATGTCTGGGGTTTTGCAGACGCGACATTCGTCGCTGAAACGCGGCGTGAATGTTACGGCAATAGCCTGACAGGCGCATGCTGGGCCGGCGTTATCGATTGGCTCGATAACATTTTCTATGGCCGCTACCCGCGCGAAGAATTGTGGCGGATTGATTTTGGTGGAGTTTTACTGGCTTTTTGGATGGCGCCGCTTTGGATAGCGCGTGCTAAAGGTAAAGTCCTTGTCGGTGCGAGCGTGGTGGTATTCTACCCGTTCCTAGCTGGCTACCTCTTCTCAGGCGGCGACAAGGGCTTGTTCATGCAGGTTATGATTTCAGGTGCAATCGTTGCATTCGTTATTAACATGGCAAATGTAATCGCAGGCCTGCTGAAACAACAAAGTATCGCACAGTTTGTTATCAGCAGCCTTGGGCAAACCAATGCGGCTGACAAAACCCAACGCAATCTGTTGATAGCACTTGTGGCCGTCGGTTTTGCTGCCGCCTATCTATGGCAATCAAGCTGGATTGTAGAGTTCGTGACCTGGACCAAATGGGGCGGATTGTTCCTGACGCTGGTCATTTCGGGCATCGGTATCGCTTCGGCCCTGCCGGGGGGTATCATTCTGGCACTGGGGCGGCGATCAAGACTGCCGGTACTGCGGGTGCTTTCCACCGGCTTTATCGAGATTTTCCGCTCGGTTCCGCTGATCACCGTGCTGTTCATGGCCACAACCATGTTCCCGCTGTTTATGCCAGAAGGTTTCGTGCTGAATAAACTGGTACAAGTGATCATCGCCGTCGTGCTGTTCAACGCCTGTTATATGGCCGAAACAGTGCGCGCCGGCCTGCAAGCTATTCCCAAGGGACAGTTTGAAGGGGCGCACACCATCGGTCTTGGCTATTGGGGTACGATGGGGCTGATCATTATGCCACAAGCCCTGAAACACATGATTCCCAATATCGTCGGCAGTTTTATCGGTTTGCTAAAAGATACCACGCTGGTGTCGATCATCGGTCTGTTTGATATTCTGGGGATGCTGCGTTCAATCAGCAAAGACATACCTTGGCTTGGCTTGCACAAAGAACCGCTGATCTTTGGTGCAATCCTGTTCTTTATCATCTGCTTCGCAATGTCAAAATACAGCCGGCATCTTGAAGTGAAACTATCGGCTGGCAACAATCATTGACCTGGCACTTGAAGGAGAAATACTATGAGTAACGCACAAACACAGGGTCAACTGGCTTCCGCTATATCAAGCGAAGTAATGATCGAAGTGAACAAAATGAACAAATGGTATGGCTCGTTTCATGTGCTTAAAGATATCGACCTGACGGTGCACAAAGGCGAACGGCTTGTGGTTTGTGGGCCTTCTGGTTCGGGTAAATCAACCTTAATCCGTTGCATCAACGCGCTGGAAGAACACCAAGAGGGCGATATCATTGTTGACGGTATCAAGCTGGGCAAGAACCTGAAAAACTTGGATCATATCCGCACTGAGGTCGGCATGGTGTTTCAGAACTTCAATCTGTTCCCGCACCTCACCATCCTTGAAAACCTGACTCTTGGCCCGATTTGGGTGCGCAAGATGGCCAAGGCTGAAGCGATTGAGACCGCAATGATGTATCTTGAACGTGTCAAAATACCCGAACAGGCCGACAAGTACCCCGGCCAGATGTCTGGCGGCCAGCAACAGCGTGTGGCGATCGCACGCTCTTTGTGCATGAGTCCCAAAATTATGCTGTTTGATGAACCTACATCCGCATTGGACCCTGAAATGATCAAAGAGGTGTTGGACACCATGGTTGATTTGGCGGAAACAGGTATGACCATGATCGTGGTGACACATGAAATGGGCTTTGCCAAAACCATCGCTGATGAGGTGATCTTCATGGATGAAGGCGACATTGTTGAGCGCAACAACCCGGAAGAATTCTTTGGCAATCCAGAGCATGAGCGCACGCAAAAGTTCCTGAGCCAGATACTTTAAAACGCTAACACCTGTAGTTTTTGACCCGAGGTTTCTGCAATATGATCAAAGTTACTGAACGCGAAAACCCGGTTGATATGGTAACATTTGTTGAAACGAGCAAGCTGTTTCTCAACCCATTGGAAACCAATGACTGGCGTATCAGGCGGGTTATCCACGAAAAGGTGGCCGCGTGTTCTGAAGCATTACCCGACGGGTTGTGTCTGATGGTATTTGAAGCATTCCGTTCACGGGCACGTCAGTGGGAATTGTGGAATCCGGTTATTGCCAACATTACCCAGAACAACCCCAGTTGGAGCGAAGCGCAGGTTTACACTGAAGCTTCGCGCTGGGTTTCCCCGCCAGACGGTTTCGGCAGTGGCCATCAAGCAGGTGCAGCAGTTGACCTGAAACTGGCACATACGGATCGAACAGAACTGGATTTTGGCGGGCTAATGAAAGGGCTCACAGGCGTTGCGCCAACCAACTGGCCTGTCTCGCCTGAAATTCGTAAAAATCGCGACATGCTAGTTACGGCAATGCATGCCACTGGAATGGTAAATTATCCCGATGAATGGTGGCATTTTTCCTATGGTGACCGGCTATGGGCGGAAGTGACCAATCGGGATGCGGCCTTTTTCGCACCGATTGATTAACCCAGATACATCAAATGCATACTGGCACAAAGCTCAACTCGATGAAGAGTTTTCTTAACCAACCTGACCTAACCACAAATTAAACCAATTGAAAGCCTGCACCATGCCCACAAAATTTTTCACCGCTGCCGGTAGATTTCATCGCGGAAATTTACACACCCATTCCACAAATTCGGACGGCGTGTTGCCCCCCGAAGAGGTCTGCCGCCGATATCAGGCCGAAGGCTA
>CAXMSA010000152.1:0-3916 GCA_964195605.1 uncultured Amylibacter sp. | reverse complement strand
GATCCGTGCATTGGATGCGCAAGCGATTGCGGGGCTTGCACAATCAGCGCTGCATTATCAGGAAAATATGCGCCGTTTTCGCGACGGGCTGAAAGAGGTTTAAACCGCGATTGTGATGCTTAGTTGCGTGGCTGTCTGGGCCAATGTCATTTTGCGCCACAGCTGGTCAATCTTGATTTGTGCCAAATTGAACTGGATCATGAGCGGGGTGCTTTGGGGTTGAAACCTGTGCGGTGTATATCCAGAAACCCGTCGGTTTTCAGCTCTTTCACGGTGACACTGATGATAAAGCCAGTGTTTATCTTTTCCACCACTGTGTGCCCGCCATATGGGGCCATTTTTTCGGTGCATAAAAGTATCAGGAACAATAACTGCAGATCAAGCCGCTCAACAGCCGCGTTGATGGCCCAGTTCAGTTTGTTTTGCGGGGTATTGTAATAGCCCGCCAGAATATCTGCAATTTCTGTGGCACTGATCATACTGCCGCTTTGGGCTTCGCCAAAAGCAATGCGTAAAAACCGCAACTTGGCACTTGCCGCATCAACACTGTCACGGATCAACGTCCATTCAGGGCCAAAGGGCATACCCATCAGGGCTAGCAATTCAAGCCCATTGCTGATAGCCTCGATAGGGCTGATCATGTCGTGACAGATGCGCGAACTGATCAGGGTAGCGATATCGGTTTGTTTGTTAAGCATCTGGTCTACTATCGGGAAAGGCTACAGGCGTGAATGATTTTTTGGCACCTGGCGATTTTGTGCGCCATCCGGTGCAATCGGATTGGGGGCTGGGGCAGGTGCAATCAGTGATTAACGGAAAAATAACGGTTAATTTTGAACATACGGGGAAGGTGGTCATTGAGGGCTCACGGGTTGAACTGGTTATGGTATTGAACAGAAATGAAATTAGTTAAATTATAGTTAAGAAAATATACAACCAGTAGTTGTTTTTGGCAAGAATTACCGAAAGCGATGTTTGCAAATAAACCCAAAAACGCTTATGACCTGCGCAAAACCAGATGAAACAGGCAAAGCCATGATCGCCAACGGCACAGATTTTTCGATTAAGCTGGCAGAGACATCGGCGGAATTGCGTGCAGCACAGCGATTGCGGTATCGTGTTTTTGTCACGGAACTGGGTGGATCAACCGATCGTGCCTCGGCTTTGTTGGGCGTTGAACGTGATGTATATGACGCCGATTTTGACCATCTGATCTTGCAAGATCACAGCTTGCCTGCGGGTGAAAATGTCATAGGGGCTTATCGGTTATTGCGCAGTGATATGGCGCATAAGGGGATCGGGTTTTATGCTGCGGGTGAGTTTCGTTTGGATAAAATCAGCAATTGCGGCAGAAATGCTGTCGAACTGGGCCGCTCTTGTGTGGATAAACGCTACCGTAACGGCGTGGCGATGCATCTTTTATGGCAAGGGCTGGCGGATTATGTCGCCACCCACGAGATTGAGATCTTGTTCGGGGTGGCGTCATTCCACGGCACTGATCCTGCGGCAATATCACATGCGTTATCGTTCCTGCATCATAACCACCGTGCACAAGAAGATTTGCGGGTAGCAGCCCATGGCACGGATGCTATCGCGATGGATATTTTATCCCAAAAAGAAACTGACAGACGAACGGCTTTGTTGCAAATCCCGCCTTTGATTAAATCTTATCTGCGTCTGGGCGGCGCTGTTGGGGATGGGGCATTTATTGATAATGGTTTTAATACGATTGATGTGTGTCTGGTGATGGATACATTGCGTATGGCACAAAAATATAAAGATTTTTATACGCGATCCAGTGCTGCATGACTGGCTGGGACGCAGGACATGAGGAAAGCTTGGATCGGCCCACACGTGGCGCTTGGCTGCGTGTCGTTTTAAAGTTTATTCCTTGTGTTCTTGCTATCATGGTCTTGATGATCCCGCTGGTTTTATTGCGTGTCACAGGTCAGTGGCGTGCGGGCCAGTTTGTGGTGTGTTTGGCCTGCTGGATTTGTTTAAAGATCATTGGGCTTCCGCTGATTACCAAAGGCAGGCCGATGCAACACGCAGGTGTTGTGGTGGCCAATCATTCATCGTGGCTTGATATTCTGACGTTGAATGCCAGCCAGCGGGTGTTCTTTGTCGCCAAAGACGAAGTGCGCAACTGGGCTGGTATCGGCACTATGGCACGTGCGGTGGGAACGGTGTTTATCCGGCGCAAGCGCGGGGACGCAAAACGACAACACGATCTGTTTCTGGATCATGTGGCAAAGGGCCATAAGCTGTTGTTTTTCCCCGAAGGGACCAGCACCGACGGCTGCCATGTTTTGCCGTTCCGGTCATCGCTGTTTCAGGCATTTTTCACCCCTGATCTGGCTGATCTGATGTGGGTGCAACCGGTGACGGTACTGTATTACGCACCTGCTGGGAAACGTGCTGATTTTTATGGCTATTGGGGCGAGATGGAGATGCTGGAGCATATGCTTCACGTCATTTCGCAACCGAAACAAGGCCATGTTGAGTTGGTTTTTCACGCGCCGCTGAAAATCGCGGATTTCACTGATCGCAAAGCTTTGGCCGAGGCAGCCTACAAGGCTGTGGCCGACGGGATGCCGTTTCTGTTGCCGAATTAGCTGATACGTTTGATGTAATCGCCGAGTGTGGCACTTGGGTCGTCCGCGCTCCATATTTCATCACCAAGGGCAAAGAAATCTACCACTGGGGCAAGGGTGCTTGCGGCTTCGAGCGTGATATTGCCTTCGGCGACAATCGGTACCTCAACAGTTTGTGACCACCATTCAAACAGATCATAGGGGGCGGTTTTTCCGTTACCTAGGGCGGTTTCCACCACCGGGCCGAAAGAGATGTAATCGGCCCCGATTTCGCCCGATGTCATGCCTGCATGACGTGATGCGCCGCAATAGGTGCCAACAATGGCATCTTGGCCCAAGGCCTCGCGCACATCGCGTACTTGGCGTGAACTGTCGGGTAAATGCACCCCGTCCAGCCCGTGGGTTTCCACAAGGCGGAAATGGCTTTCGATGACGATGGCCACATCGCGGGCGTGACATACCTCGCGCAGTTGATCGGCCGCTGTGCTGATGTCACGCGCGTCGGTGCTAGCCAGTGACAGGCGCACACAGGCAACGTCATGGGCGTCAAGAATGGCGGCCAGTTGCTTGCTGAAAGCACCAAGCTCAAACGTGGCCGGTGTGATCAGGTAAATCTGCGGGGTTTGTTTTTCTTCTGGTTCTGACATTTGTATGGCCCTTGGTTTGGCCATGGGTTTAGCGGGGCTTGGGGGCCGCGTCTAGGGTTGGTTCGGATTTTTTCATACCCCTATAAGTTACTAAAAACACTGCGAGCAGGATCAGAAATAAGGCTGCGATCATTTGGGGGGTGATGATCTCTTTTAGGAAAACCACACCGATAAGAGCACCTGCCACGGGGACCACGAAATTTACCTGCGACATGCGTGCGGCGCCTATTTTTGGTACAAGGTAGAAATAGATCAATGTGGCCAGAGCCGTGGGGAACAGGCCAAGGTAAATCGCGGCGATGAATGAGCGGTCTGCAGTGATGCTTTGCAGTGGGCTTTCAAAAATAAAAGCGGCGGGGGTGATGATAAGCGTGCCGATCAACATCGAGCCTGCGGCCATGACCAATGCGGGAAGGCGCGCGTATTTGCGGGCAAAAAGCGTGGTGAACGCATAGCATAGGGCGGCGGCAA
Organism: uncultured Amylibacter sp.; assembly: GCA_964195605.1. Classification (GTDB taxonomy): domain Bacteria; phylum Pseudomonadota; class Alphaproteobacteria; order Rhodobacterales; family Rhodobacteraceae; genus Amylibacter. The sequence continues at coordinate 204 of CAXMSA010000152.1, read as the reverse complement.
ATACCGATAACTGGCCTGTAACATGGGCGCCAAGGCCCCCTAATGCGCCGGGGCCGATGAGAACGATAAGACCCAGAAAACCGATTGTGATGCCTGCAATCATCTTGCGGTTCAGCACCTCGTCGGGGTGAATGAGTGGGGCCAGCAGAACGGTCACAACCGGGGCGATGCCCATCAAAAGGGCGGCAAGGCCGCTGTCGATAT
>CAXMSA010000151.1:0-3929 GCA_964195605.1 uncultured Amylibacter sp. | reverse complement strand
GTGCACCAGTTTCGCGCGCAAGTGGAACGCCGTGTGGACGGCAGTCTGACCGAGGATGAGTTCAAGCCTTTACGCCTGATGAACGGTCTTTATCTGCAACTGCATGCCTATATGCTGCGTGTGGCCATTCCTTATGGCACCCTGAACGGTGCTAAAATGCGCCAGTTGGCATTCATTGCCGATAAGTGGGACAAGGGTTATGGCCATTTCACCACGCGCCAGAACATCCAATATAACTGGCCGATCCTGTCGGATGTGCCAGACATGCTGCAAGCTTTGTCTGATGTTGATATGCACGCCATTCAGACCTCTGGCAATTGTATCCGAAACGTCACCGCTGACCATTTCGCGGGGGCTGCGGCGGATGAAGTTGAAGACCCACGCCCAACAGCCGAATTACTGCGCCAATGGTCAACCGATCACCCCGAGTTTGCTTTTCTGGGGCGTAAATTCAAATTTGCAGTTACAGGCTCTGAAAATGACCGTGCGGTGATTAAAGCCCATGATGTAGGCCTGCGTATCTTGCGCAATGAAGCGGGTGAGATCGGTTATGAAGTCATTGTCGGTGGCGGCCTTGGTCGTACACCTATGATCGGTAAAGTGTTGCGCGAATTTCTTCCGCGCGCAGACTTGCTGCCCTATTGCGAAGCCATTATGCAGGTCTACAACGCGCTGGGACGACGTGACAATAAATACAAGGCCCGGATCAAGATCACTGTGCATGAAAACGGCATCGAAAAGATCAAAGAACTGGTTGAAGAACGCTTTATCATCCAGCGCGCGGCCTTTGGCGGGTATGATCAGGTGTTGTTTGCCGATATCAAAGACGCTTTTGTAGCACCCGACTATATCAACGCTTATACGGACGGGTTTGAAGCCAGCTTAAAGTCTGACCCTGCGTTCCGTTCTTTTGTCGATACGAACTTGTCTACACATAAGAACCCTGATTACGCGATTATCTCGATCTCGATTAAAAAGCACGGGCAAACACCAGGGGATGCGACATCTGAACAGATGCGCGTCATGGCTGATCTGGCGGAAAAATACGGCCATGATGAGCTGCGTATCAGCCACGCCCAAAACGTCATCCTGCCGCATGTGCATAAATCACATGTGCCTGCGATCTATGCGGAATTACGTAAAGTCGGATTGGCCACTGCAAATATCGGCTTGATCTCAGATATTATAGCCTGCCCAGGTATGGATTACTGTGCTTTGGCCACAGCGCGTTCCATTCCCATCGCCCAGCAAATTGCCACACGATTTGAGGCGTTGAAACTGGAACATGACATCGGGCCATTACAGATCAAAATCTCGGGCTGTATCAATGCCTGTGGCCATCACCATGTCGGCCACATCGGTATTCTTGGGCTGGATCGCGCGGGCGTTGAAAGCTACCAGATCACCCTTGGCGGTGACGGAACACAAACGGCCACTATCGGTAAAAGTGCCGGTCGTGGGTTTTCCTACACGGAAATTGTGCCTGCGATTGAACGCCTGATTTACGCCTACTTGGACATGCGCCAAACTGCACACGAAACCTTTCTTGAAACCTATCGCCGTTTGGGGTTAGAGCCGTTTAAAGCCGTTCTTTACCCCGAAACCAGCATAGCAGCGGAGTAAGTATTATGCCTTTTGAAACCTCAAGTGTAACCGTTAATGAACGCGTTGAAATGCTCAACGGGTTTTACCGTCACCACGCCGCCATTCCGGTTTTACGCCAAGCGTTGAACGATCCCATCGTAGGCAACACGGCCCTTGTGTCATCTTTTGGAGCCGAGTCTGTGGTGTTGTTGCATATGGTATCGGTCATAAAACCTGAAACGCCTGTAATCTTTATCGACACTGAAATGCTGTTTCCTGAAACTTTAGAATATCAGCTGGAAGTTAGCGAAAAGCTAGGGCTTAAGGATGTGCGCATTATCAAGGCCGATGAGGCCGCAATCAAAGAACGCGACCCGTTCGGCCGCCTGCATCTTGCCAATCCTGACGCATGTTGTTCCCTGCGCAAGCTGGAACCGCTGGAAAATGCCCTGTCAGAGTTTGACGCTTGGATCACCGGACGCAAACGCTTTCAGGCAGGCACCCGTGTGGCGCTTGATCTGTTTGAAAACGAAGAAGACAAACGCATAAAAATCAACCCGCTGGCGCATTGGCGTAAACCCGATTTGCAGGACTATATCATCAATAACAACCTGCCGCGCCACCCGCTTGTTGCCAAAGGTTTTCCGTCTATCGGTTGTGCACCTTGTACAACTGCTGTGAAAGACGGCGAAGATGAACGTGCCGGTCGCTGGCGCGGGGCCGATAAAGTTGAATGTGGTATCCATTTTCTGGACGGCACCCCAATGCATGAACACGCGGAGCAATAAAATGGCACAATTGATCAATGACACGGGCTTTGTGGCCGACGACTGGATTGCTGGCTTTCGTGACTGGGAAGCCGTGACCTCTTCTTCTTACGCAACCGACGCAGGCTATGCGATGGATGTGCCAAATACGGTCGGGGCTGAACAGATCAAGCCTTATTTCAATCAAGTAGCCCTCATTCGTATCAATTTCCCGTCCTCTCACGACGGTCGCGGCTTTTCCATAGCACGGCACTTGCGCCTGATCGGCTATACTGGTCGTATCCGCGCTCATGGGGCTGTTCTGGCTGATCAATATGCCATGGCACGCCGCTGCGGCATTGACGAAGTTGAGATCAGTGATGCGCTGGCCGCCCGCCAACCTGAACCGCAATGGCTGTACCGCGCCAACTGGAAAGATTTCAACTACCAGTCGCGCCTGCGCCAATCCGCTTGACTTGCGCCCCCCACATTCCCGCTATAGATAGCCTTCGAAAGATAAACTGATGACAGAGCAATCCCCCGTGACCACGACCAAAGCCAAACCCGTATTACCTGATGCACAAACCGTGACATCTGTGACACATTACACTGACCGTTTGTTCGCATTCCGCCTGACCCGCCCGCAATCCTTACGGTTCCGTTCGGGCGAGTTCGTCATGATCGGCCTGATGGGCGATAATGGCAAACCGCTGCTGCGCGCCTATTCCATTGCATCCCCATCTTGGGATGAGGAATTGGAGTTTTACTCGATCAAAGTACAAGACGGCCCGCTAACGTCAAAACTGCAACATCTGAAGGTTGGAGATCAGGTAATCTTGCGCCCGAAACCCGTGGGCACGCTGGTGCTGGACGCGCTACTACCAGCCAAACGGATGTATTTCATCGCCACAGGCACAGGCATCGCACCCTTTGCATCCCTGATGCGCGACCCTGAGCTTTATGAACGCTATGAAGAGGTTATCATGTGCCACACCACGCGCGATGTGGCCGAACTGAAATACGGTGCTGATTTAGTGGCGTCCCTTGCCGACGATCCGCTGATTGGTGAATTTATCGGCGACAAACTGCGCTACTACCCAACCACCACCCGTGAAGATAGCCCAAAAACGGGCCGCGTCACCACATTGCTAGGAAACGGCGTATTGGCCGCTGATCTGGGCCTGCCACCGCTGAACCCCGAAACCGACCGCGTAATGATCTGCGGCTCTATGGGGCTAAACAATGACGTGAAAGCGATCTGTGAAGCGGCTGGCTTGACCGAAGGCTCGAACTCTGCGCCTGCGGAGTATGTGGTTGAGAAAGCGTTTGTTGGGTAAGACAGTTTGGCTTTTTTCACGTGAGATTTCCTTTGTAGCAGTCATCCTAGACTAAATTCATTTTCTGAACCGGAAATGTATATTTGGAATCAGTAATATGAATGGCAACTCTGCGGACGAAATTGTCATTTAAGTACGGGCCAAATTGAGTGTTGAATAATTTGATTGCCAAGACTGGCGCCTTGGAACATAGTGTGAACATTATTGAACCATACGAGGCATATTATGCAAGATTTCACTCACTACCTTCCCGGCATTTTTC
>CAXMSA010000150.1:0-4026 GCA_964195605.1 uncultured Amylibacter sp. | reverse complement strand
ACACTTTGGAATAAATTAAGAAAATTCGCAGAGTAATCCAGTCACACCGTCTCAAAAAATCGTTAAGGGCAGCTTTGTCCGCACAGCAGACTTTCAATGCTGAAAGTGTTGCGTCTTGCCGAACGACGGCTTTGGGGAACCACACCGCATCTGTAATAGGCTCAGTGAAAGGCAGCTAGCTGCGGTTAGTCGGCACAAGAGCATCAAGTTCTGTGTTAATGTCTAGGTTACAGTCAAAACCGATGTCGACGACCAACAGCGGAAGGCATTACGATATCCTCACCGAATGCGTTCAACAGGCTGTTTACGGCACGCCAGCCTGTGCAGTGACCGGGCAGGATCACGCTAAGGTCGAATTCTTTAAGGTCTTGAACGGTGTCAGGTATAATCGGCTCGAATAGGCCTCCGGCTAAGTGAAAACCGCCCATGACCCCGTAAAGCGGCGTCGGCGAAAATTTGTCCCTTGCATCGCGCAGAACGTTGATTAACCCGGCATGTGAACAGGCTGTGAAGACCATGATCCCCTTGTCTTTCAGGTTGAAGGCCAGATAGCGTTCGTCCATCAGTAACGGGTCCGGTTCCCAGTCGGTATCCGTCGCGTTACGTCTGAAGTGAACCGGAATGCCTTTCTCGTAGGATGTTGTCCGGGGGATTTCACCGCTTAGATAAAACATATCATCCAAGAGCAGGCGCGCCTCGGGAGAGTTTACAACTTGTCCGCCAGCTTGCTCCAGTTCTGTGATCGTGGGTATATTGATATGCGGATATATCTCGCCATTATCGAGTTGTTCACCGCGTTGCCTAAACATGTCGGGGTTGACGTGGACAGGAATGGCGTGACCACCATTGTCCTGTGTAATCAGATTGATCGCTGTCGGCAATCCGCTGGCGTGATCGGTATGACCATGCGACAGTACGGCCGCTTCGATCATACCCATGCTTATGCCCAACAAAGGCACGTTGTGCTCGACGGCCTTCCCGTTCGGTCCGCCGTCAAACAAAAGAGTATGAGCCGTGTCGCCAAGCTTTGCGGTCAACACCAGCGATAGGCCAAAACAGGCAAAACACAGGCTTTCGCCCGAGAAGCATGGTGCGCCGGCTTCCATGATGTTGTCCATTTCGTTTGTTACGCCTTCCGGAACGGACGACAAACCATCGCTGACATTGTCGATTAAAACGAAAACCTCTGCGCCATCCAACACAGCTAGATCTGGTGGCAGGTTGCTCAGTTGCGTTTTGCTCATGTGAAACTCCTCTTATCTTAGGTCAGCGCCTATTGGACAAACTTGAGAATATAAATAAAGGAGTGTTCCTGTATCTATTTGTTGCGTTGATTTGCACAGATATCTAACTGGCACGCTATTTCACCCGGAAAAAAGCGATGAATAATCTTTGGCATCATACGGCGCTAATAATTCTTTCAGTGGTGCAAAGGCGCCCGTTTTGCGCAATGGGTTGGCGTCAAAATCACGAAGAAGTTCATCATGGTAGTGTTGAGTATGAACAATTAGCCTAGCACTACGTGCCGCACTAAAAGGCATCCAGGCTCGCTTCCATGCTTTCATCTCATTTATATTGGCTTTCATTTCACCAATTTCAGGTAATGACACTCTTCCTTTTATCAATTCACCTAACCAGTGCGCCTGTAAGCTATATGTCAAAATGCTTGATATTGATGAAGCGCGTCCGATGAAAACCAACCCTGGGGTGTTTGGATGTAGGATATGCCTATATAGATAAAATCCATCATTTTCAGGCTCAAGGTGTTTCCAGACATCGGGCGAAATAAAACTGTAATCGGTTTTCCAACCGGTGGCCAGAATAACCAGATCAAGATCAATTGAAGTGCCATCGGCAAGTTTCACACCGGTCGGAGTGTATTTTTCCACCGTAGTTTTGTGAAGATTTATGTCACCTTTTCGGGCCCGTTTATAGAAAGCCGCTTTTGGTATCATGGTTGATTCACCAAAAGCATCGATCTCAATTGGTTTGTCGGGCGCCAAACCAACCCTTGATCCAAAACGCGACCCCAGCTGACACTGAAAATACAACAATGTTTCAACAAGCCGCCAATAGAACCAGACCAGCGGTCGGCCCAGTCCGTGAATAATCTTTTCAGTCGCAGTTTTGTACTGATAAGGCGGGATCAATGTACTGCTCATCCGGTGTAGCATACCCCATTTAAATGGAAGAATTCCGGCCAGCTTTTGTGGAACGGGCCAATGCGGTGTCCGGAAAATAATATGCGTTTTAGAAGCAACCCCTGCAGCTTCAAGTGCTGCATCGGTGGCGCTTTTGCCAAAACCGACCACAGCTACACGTTTGCCTTTGAGTTGTTCAATTGATTTCAGTTTTGAATTGTGGATCACTGACCCGCTGAAAATTTTCTTGTCTGGAAATTCAACAATGTTTGGCACGTTAGAATAAAGGCCAATGCAGACGACGACCAGATCAAACGTTTCTGTCTTTTCCTTATTGTTGCATGTGGACTCTATTATCCATCCGGTCTTTGGACTTTTCCCCTCAGCAATATTGGTCACTTTCGTATTGAACTCTATATGGGGAGTAATGCCAAAATGATCGGAAAATTCAGCAAGATATTTCTCTATGATAGGCCCCTGAGTGAAATCAGGTGTCCCTTCGGGCAATGGCCAGTCAGGAAACTCGTAAAGTTCTCTTTGTACTTGGGCACCAAAATTCAAGTAACCATCGGACCAGACACCGCCCAATACCGGGTTTCGCTCAAATATCTTGCAGTCCAGCCCAAGGGCGATCATGCTGCGGGCTGCGGACAATCCTGCAACCCCTGCGCCAATAATAGCCACTGTTTTAACCTGATTGAACTCCATTACCGGGATGCCTTGAATATCAGGTAAAAGAATACACTAATACCCCACAGCACCAGTATATAAGTCCCAAACAGGAGCCACAGACCGAGAGTCCATATTGCGTAGTAAACGGCCCTTAAGTAATTTTGTGGCGTATTCAACGGTGCACTGTTTGCAACAATTCGAAACACGTAAGCTGCATGAGCTATTCCAAGCAAAGCACCGACCAAAGACCCCAGCCAAAGCAGTGTCATCTTAGCCCCCATTTATGCGTCTGTATCAGTATACACGATTTAACGGTTCAAAGTAAAATTTCGACATTTCAGACTTCCAGTCACCTCTTCCTACCAATGATTGTCTTTCTTCTCCCTGCTCTTACCCATTACTAGTACCTATTACCCCCACTACCCAAGAAACCCCTTCAAGAGAACAAGCCACCGGGAGGCTGGTGGGGTGACGTTCTAGGCTACACCGCTTGGCACAGGCTACTGCTGACTGCTCAACATGACACCCGCAACACCCTCAGGACGCGCACTGGCCGTTCTGGGGGCACTGGTGCCGGGGCAGTTTCTGGCGGCCCCCGCGAGGGCACCGAAGAAATCATCGACAGTTTTTTCTGAAAGATACTGGCTGGGACGGTAGGATAACCAGTACTCCGAAGAAACCCAACGAAACCCCCGTCCGATCCCGAACTCTGGGGCAGTTTCCGGGGCCTTTCGGTACGCTGGATCTAGGTTTACGGGAGGCCGACCGGACGATCCTGGGGGTGCTGCGGGTGCCCAGGGGGCGGGTCAGGGCTGGGTGTGCCAAGGGTGGGCGTCAGCGGAGTGACAGTGTGGTTTGGGTTTTTACCAATGTCCGCTCTGAGCCCATATTACCGTCAGTCCGCAACCACTGCATCGACCTCAATCTCAACAAGCCATTCGGGGTTCACGAAGCGGTCGATTGCCATGATAGTGTCCACAGGGCGTACATCTTGGCAGTATAATTTCCGCGCTTCGATGGCTTGCTTCCAGTTGTCGATGTCTGTCAGGATCACACGCGTACGAACTATATCGTGAAGACCTGATCCCGCTTCTTCCAGTGCAGACTTGATGATCTCAAAGCACTGTTTAGTTTGAAGAAATACATCGCCGACGCCCACTGTTTGACCATCAAGTCTGCACTGGAAGAAGCGGGATCAGGTCTTCACGATATA
>CAXMSA010000149.1:0-4183 GCA_964195605.1 uncultured Amylibacter sp. | reverse complement strand
GAATGATCCCCCTCGATCCGGTTGTTCAGATACTTCCGGTCGACGTGGCGAATTTGATCACCTGGATCACGGTGTCGGGTGAATCCCGCCAAAACCTTACGTCAGATCAACGACAAAAGGGTGGAACGGGTCTTGGGCTGAGCATTGCCAGATCAATCATCAATGGACTGGGTGGGAACATCGGTTTTACCAGTGAAGTTGGGAAAGGCACAACTTTTTACTTTGACCTGAAAACCAGTGCAGTTGAAAAACAAAAGCCCGCCGCATAGATACTATTTTAAATACACTCAACCACGATAACTGTTGATACGGCAAATCGAACTACACGAGAATCATAAACGCCTTCGTTCCGCGTTGTTTTACATGTAGCAACAAATATTCATCATTGGACCGCAAATTACTTAACAGCCAACACAACTGCTGCTGTTTGAACCAATGTCCGCAATGCGGCATCAAACTAATACGCTATGTCTGCTTAATCACTTCGTAAGGGTCAATTCCAGTGCTGCCTTTTCTTTATAAGGTTCTGATAAGAATTGAAGATAGTGCCCACCATCAATGTAATTAAAATAATGACAGGCAGAAATAATGTATCTGTGAATTGCCTTGTTAACCCGTCAAAATACGATGCTTATCTATTAATGCGACCAATTCTTTTAACGAAGTATCCACAGATTTTTGTGACGTATCCAGCTGAAGTAATGCTTTCTCATATAATACTTCTCGCGCTGATAATATGGATTTCAATTGTGTCATAGCCTCTGGGTTTCCTGCCATAGGCCGTTCATCCTCTTGGGCGCGAACGCGCGACATATGTTCTTCCGGTAGGGCTTTAATCCAGATTGTATGGAAATTTCTTAACAGCACATTATAGGTCTCAGACGTAGCAACAATGCCACCTGAAACAGCCAGGATCATCTTGTCATGTTTCTCAACAATACGGGTCAAAGCTTGCGCCTCTAAATCGCGATAACCCTCTTGCCCATAAAGCGCCATAACCTCGGCCACAGGCATGCCGCTTTTTGCTTCTATTTCCCGATTTAACTCGACAAAAGGGATATCCAATGTTTTTGCAACACCAGCCCCAAGCGTCGATTTTCCAGCCCCACGCAACCCGGTAAGACAAATCCGTTGCGCACGTGTTGTCTTGCGCGGGTCCAAGTCTAATGCATCCAGAACTTGCCCTTGAGCCTGCACGCTGGCCGTTCTGAATTTTTCAGAAACCCTAATCACATCAGAACGAAATGGGTCATCTTGCCCGATCAGCCACTCAATCCGATACTCTAATGCATCCGCAACCCGTTGCAGCAAACTAATGGAAATGTTGCCGTTACCGGTTTCCAGTTGCGCCAAATATCTAGGCGAAACGGCTGATATTTTTGATAAAAGTTGACGCGACATACCTTTGCGCTGTCTTGCTTCTCGAATGCGTTTTCCTGTGCGGGTGATCAGGTTAGAAGCCTTCGTTTCATCAATTTGAATGCCCTGGCCCATTAATACGTCTCTACGTGATAACGACCGCTTTTGCGCATTTCATCCCGCACATTACCCCAGTCAAGACCCGCAGACTGTGCAATACCCGTCAGCGCTTCATCAACACCCTGTTCCATTGCTTTAAGGCCGCAAATGTAAATATAGGCGTCAGGGTCATGCAACAGTTTGGCAATATGATCTTGTTCATTGACCAACTGGTCTTGGACATATTGCTTGGGCGCATCATCCATTCGGCTAAAGGCAAACAGGGTTTTCATAAAGCTGTCTGGTATTTTATTCAAAGGGCCAAAATACGGTAATTCTTCGGGCTTACGCGCACCAAACACCAAGGTCATTGCATCTTTCAGCCCGGGGTTTTCACGCTGGCGGCGCATTGTAAAACCCCGAAACGGTGCAGAACCCGTGCCGGTGCAAACCATCAACAACTTGGCTTGTCCATCAGAAGGCAGCAGAAAAGTCGCACCAAACGGGCCTGTCAGATTTACCTGATCGCCCCTTTCCAAATCGCAAATATAGTTTGAACAAACACCGTGTTCTTCACGCTTAACCGTCAAGGACAGATTATTAAAATTTGGCCGCTCACCATCGCGTGGGCTGGATACAGAATATAACCTTGGCAGATGGGGTTTACCATCCGCCGCAACCCCGGGTGGCAAAATGCCCAGGCTTTGCCCCTCAAGAACCGGAAATGCCTGCCCGCCTAAATCAAGTATGATATGGCGCACATCCGTTTCACTGTCTTCGGCCGTCAACCTGTAATTACCCTGTACTGTCACCACGGCAGGCTTGGTCAGCGTATAAAGGTTAATAGAAGGTTTTGCTGCACTAGCGGGTGCTTTGGTTTTACCGCCGCCTTTATGTGCCTCGGCTAAAAGGGCAGCCATTGCTTCATCATGGGCTTCCAGAACAGTTTCAGTATCCCCCACAGTGGATTGTATCTCCACCTGCTCTGGCAAATCCTCCCAGCTGAACTGTTCTTCAATCGAATAGGGTGTTTCCACAATGCGCCATTCGTCGATTGACCCTGTCGGACACACAGATATGCAATCCATGCAAAACCCACAGATATCGGCATCCACAACTACATTAGTATCATCATGTGTGATGGCCCCGATGGTGCATGTCATTTCACATGTGTAACAACGAATGCAGATTTCCGGATCGATCAGATGCTGTTTTTGCGGGTCAGTCATTTCGAACTTGTCCAGACTTGATGACCGCATCAGGAACAACCAGAAACTCAATAAGTGCATGGCAAATGCCAGTACAATTCGCACAGCCAAAACACTCTTCTTGAAGGCAGGGGTATTTTTGCAGTTTGCTTTGTGTGTTCATTGATAACATCCTTGAAAGATGGCCTCGTTAGGCCATGTGCAGTTTCACATATTCAAAATCACCGGGCTGGTTATTGATGCCCACCTTAGGCGGTGCAATCCATCCGGCAAAGCTTTCGGGGTCAGTACACGGCACCATCAGGGATTGAATAAAATCCCCATCTGCCTTGGTTGGCAGCCAATCTTTTACCTTTGCATCCCATTCTTCCTTACTGATGATATTGCCATCAGGGTCTGCTGCTACAGATGAAAACACACCGATTTGCCGGTGAAATCCTTCATGGGGCAAAGCCATTTCAAATTGCACACCAAGCTTGGCGATGATCTTATTCCAGCGCCCTACACCACCTGCGGCATCGCGCACATAATCATCACGCAACCGCATATTAATAGCGGTCAGGGCCGGTACTTCTTCCATAACGATCTTGTCACCCACAACACTGCGCACCTGATAGGTCGCATCATTCAGTTTATGATCATCCTCTATACGGGTCTCCATATAGCGCCCTTTTATGCCCGCGTTGAACGCGTTGGCTGCATTTGTAGATACCTCACGGCCAAATAAATCCAAGGACAACGTATAATGCAGGTTCAGCTTCTTCTTAATTGTAGGCAGGTCAATCACCCCAAGTGCACGGATTTTGTCGATATCATAAGGGTCATCAATGCCTGCTTCTTTCATCGCTTCACAAGTACGCTGAATAGTGCGGCCAACACCGGTTTCGCCAACAAACATATGGTGGGCTTCTTCGGTCAGCATGAAACGGCAAGTGCGTGACATCGGGTCAAAACCAGATTGCGCTAGGCTTTCCAGTTGCATTTTCCCATCTCTGTCAGTGAAATATGTGAACATAAAAAACGACAACCAATCAGGCGTTTCTTCATTAAATGCACCCAGCATACGCGGTGCATCTTCTGATCCTGAAGAACGCAGCAACAGATCATCGGCCTCTTCACGGCCATCTTTGCCAAAATACTTATGCAGTAAATAAACCATCGCCCACAGGTGGCGGCCTTCTTCAACATTCACCTGAAAAAGATTACGCATATCATATAAAGACGGGGCGGTGAGACCCAAAAACCGCTGCTGCTCTACAGACGCAGGTTCGGTATCGCCCTGAATAACAATCAGGCGACGCAGTATCGAACGATATTCGCCGGGTACTTCTTGCCATGCAGGTTCGCCCGCATGTTCCCCAAACGGGATTTTACGGTCTTCCACAGCAGGGGCCAAAAGGATACCCCAGCGGTAATCAGGCATTTTGACGTAATCAAACTTTGCCCAGCCCTTTGGGTCAACACTAACGGCCGTGCGCAGATATATCAGGCTTTTCTGGAACTTTTCTGGCAGCAAA
>CAXMSA010000148.1:0-4218 GCA_964195605.1 uncultured Amylibacter sp. | reverse complement strand
CAACGGGTTCTCAATTCCAGAATAGCCAGTTCCCTGACCACGCTTGGATACGATCACAGTTTTGGCTTTCCACACTTCCAGCACCGGCATGCCTGCAATCGGGCTGTTGGGGTCTTCTTGTGCGGCGGGGTTTACGATGTCGTTTGACCCAATGATCATCACCACGTCGGTTTCAGGTAAATCGTCGTTGATCTCATCCATTTCCAGCACAATGTCATAAGGCACTTTGGCTTCAGCCAGTAGCACATTCATGTGACCTGGCAAACGGCCAGCAACCGGGTGAATACCGAAACGCACCTCTTTGCCTTTGGCCCGCAAGCGGCGTGTCAGTTCAGAAACAGACTGCTGGGCTTGTGCAACCGCCATACCGTACCCTGGCACGATGATCACAGATGAGGCCTCTTCCAATTGCGCGGCCACTGTGCCTGCATCGGTTGCCACCATCTCGCCCTCGATTTCCATCGTGGGGCCGGTTGAACCGCCAAACCCGCCAAGTATGACTGATATGAAACTGCGGTTCATCGCTTTGCACATGATGTAGGACAGGATCGCACCTGAAGAGCCAACCAAAGCCCCGGTTACGATCAACAGATCGTTGCCCAGCAAAAAGCCGGTTGCAGCTGCAGCCCAGCCTGAATAGCTGTTAAGCATAGACACAACCACGGGCATATCCGCGCCACCAATGGCGGCCACCAGATGCGCGCCAATGGCAAATGCGATGATCATCATCAAGTATAATGTCCAACTGCCAGAGCCGCCCATATACATGATCAGCAGGATAAAGCTAAGGATGGCCCCACCTGCATTCAACGCGTGGCGTGCGGGCAGGATCAGAGCTTTACCGTCGAGTTTACCGGCCAGTTTGCCGTAAGCGATGATCGAGCCGGTAAAGGTGATCGCACCAATAAAGACACCAAGGAAAATCTCGACCTCATGGATCGATACTTCGGCCCCGACCAGTCCGTGAGTGCCAACAATGTCGGAATTCAGACCGATAAACACCGCGGCCAAACCGACAAAGCTGTGCAATGCGGCCACCAATTGCGGCATTTCGGTCATTTCCACCCGTTTGGCAACAACTGCACCCAAGAATGCACCTACCCCCATCAAAGGGATCAACAGCATGTATGACCAGCCACCAACGCCCGGACCAAAGATAGTGGCAAACACCGCGATGGCCATGCCGACAATGCCGAACCAAACCGCGCGTTTGGCTTTTTCCTGATTACTTAGCCCGCCCAGTGCAAGGATGAACAATACGGATGCAGCGATATAGGCTGCCGTTACAATTCCTGCGCTCATATCATCACCCTCAAGACTTTTGGAACATTTGCAACATGCGCCGCGTGACCATAAAGCCGCCGACGATATTGATGGTTGCAATTAGAATACTAATGCCTGCCAGCACGGTCACAATAAAGCCGTGGCCGCCGATTTGCAGCAAGGCACCCAGAATGATGATGCCCGAGATCGCATTGGTGATCGCCATCAATGGCGTGTGCAGCGCGTGGCTGACATTCCAGATAACTTGAAAACCGATGAAACAGGCCAGCACGAAAACGATGAAATGTTGCATAAACGATGCGGGCGCATAGGCCCCGATAAACAGCATAAACAGGCCACCGACAATCAACAGCAAGGTTTGTTGTTTGCCTGCTTTCAGTACGGCAGTAGCCTCTTCCGCTTTAATTTCCTCAGCCGTCTTTTCAGGGGCTTTCGGTTTCTGTATAGCAATCGCATGAATTTTTGGCGGCGGTGGCGGGAAAGTGATTTTGCCTTTGTGGGTGGCTGTGGCACCGCGAATAACATCATCTTTCATATCATGCTTTAACTTACCGTCCTTCTTAGGCGTAAGGTCGGTCATCATATGGCGGATGTTCGTGGCATAAAGCGTTGAGGATTGTGCCGCCATACGTGCGGGCAGATCGGTGTAACCGATGATAGTCACACCGTTGTCGGTTACAATCTTTTCGTCTGCAACAGTCAAATCACAATTACCACCACGCTCGGCCGCCAGATCGACGATCACCGAGCCGGGCTTCATGGCCGCGACCATATCTTCCAGCCACAGTTTTGGCGCATCACGGCCCGGGATCAGGGCGGTGGTGATGACAATGTCTATATCCGGCGCAAGTTCGCGGAATTTTTCCAATTGTTTTTCACGGAATATCGGGCTTGAAGGGGCGGCATAGCCACCAGTTTGGGCACCGTCCTGTTGTTCTTCCTCGAACTCAAGATACACAAATTCGGCACCCATGCTTTCGATCTGTTCAGCCACTTCGGGGCGTACATCAAAGGCGAAAACCATCGCCCCCATGGATTGTGCAGCACCAATGGCCGCCAGACCCGCAACCCCAGCGCCCACAACCAAAATCTTGGCAGGTGGCATTTTGCCAGCGGCCGTGATTTGTCCGGTGAAAAACCGTTCAAAGTTGTTGGCAGCTTCTGTGACCGCACGATAACCCGCGATATTGGCCATCGAAGAAAGCGCGTCCATTTTTTGTGCACGGCTGATACGTGGCACCATATCCATGGCAATGACATGCGCACCTTTTTTATTGGCGGCATCCATCAGTTTTTCATTCTGGGCCGGATAGAAGAACGAGACCAGCGTTTGGCCTGTGCGCAAACGTTTCACCTCGATATCTTCAGGCGGGCGTACTTTGCAGACAATATCAGCGGTTTTATATAAAGCCGCCGCCGTGGCCACGATTTTAACGCCCGCATCCTTATAATCCTGATCGGAAAAACGCGAAGCAACACCTGCGCCTTTCTCAATGACGCACTCATAGCCAAGTTTTTGTAATTCCAAGGCAGATGCGGGCGTCATTGCCACGCGGGTCTCCCCTGGGTAGATCTCTTTTGGAGTTCCAATGCGCATGACAAATCTCCCCTTGTTCAAGCGTTGCCGATCAATGTGAGAATCGACAAATTTATACACAATTATTCAGCCTACCATTTGGATAACTAAAACATCATGCGGCATTCCGACCATAAACACGAATACTCATTCAATAAATTGCATGCGTTGTGTTTCCAATAAGAATATTCGCTGTTACCATGGCGGCACATCGTATTGAATGCAACCAATAACAGAAACAGGAAAACCATGGATTATACGACTTGGGGCT
The DNA here is from genome assembly GCA_964195605.1 of uncultured Amylibacter sp. Lineage (GTDB taxonomy): Bacteria > Pseudomonadota > Alphaproteobacteria > Rhodobacterales > Rhodobacteraceae > Amylibacter. The sequence continues at coordinate 1,087 of CAXMSA010000148.1, read as the reverse complement.
ACGGGTTGCTTGGCGGGTTGATGATCGGCAGTGCGGCTGCGATTTTTCTGCTGTTCAACGGTAAAATCATGGGGGCCAGCGGCATTGTCGGTGGGCTGGTTGACGGCTCGGGGCGCAACACGTGGGGTGAGCGATTGCTTTTTATAGCGGGTCTTGTTGGCGCCCCTGCACTGTTGGGTTTGTTCACCAAACTGCCTGAAACCAACGTCACAAATAACATAGAATTGCTGATTGTGGCAGGCCTTTTGGTGGGCATTGGCACACGGTTGGGATCAGGCTGCACCAGCGGTCACGGGGTTTGCGGTATCTCACGCCTGTCGGTGCGTTCGATCATTGCAACGCTTGTCTATATCGGTGCCGGTGCCGCTATTATTGTCATCGCGCGCACATTGGGAGTGCTGTCATGAAAAATCTGGTCACCCTGTTTTGCGGCACATTATTTGGCCTTGGTCTGCTTGTGTCAGGCATGACTGACACGTTGAAAGTTCAAGGATTTCTGGATTTCTTTGGCGCTTGGAACCCGACACTTGTATTTGTGCTGGGGGGTGCCATCATCCCGATGTTCGTCGCATGGCGCATCGCCGCTATTCGCAGAAAATCGATATTGGGCGGATTGATTCCGTTAGCACCAAAAACCGAGCTGGATCGTTCACTGATCATCGGTGCAGTGTTGTTCGGCGCAGGTTGGGGCCTGTCAGGGTTTTGCCCCGGCCCCGCTTTGGCCTCATCCACCTTCGGTGGCACAGGCGGGATGGTGTTTCTGGCAGCTATGCTGGCAGGAATGATGATTGCCCCGCCGATTATTCGCGTCGTTAAAGCTGCGCCATAACCTCATCTGACAATTCAACATTGGTGGTGACGGTTTGCACATCGTCATCATCTTCCAATGCTTCAATCAGCTTCATAAGCTTTTCGGCACCATCCAGATCAAGCTCTGTGGTGATCGTCGGTTTCCAGATCAGTTTGGTCGATGTAGACTCGCCCAATACAGTTTCAAGTGCTGTGGACACGTCGTTCAGATCGGTGTCGCCACAATAGATATCATGGCCGTCTTCAGAGCTTTCCACATCATCAGCCCCTGCCTCAA
>CAXMSA010000147.1:266-4229 GCA_964195605.1 uncultured Amylibacter sp. | reverse complement strand
CATTATTGTTCGCAGTGCGGGATGCGACAAAAAACCAGTCAGATAGGCGGTTCAGATATTTCACTGCCAAAGCGTTAATATCCTCTTGCCCTGTAAGCGTGACCACCAAACGTTCTGCGCGGCGCGATACTGTGCGGCAAAGATGCAGGTGGGCCGCAAGAGGGGAGCCGCCGGGCAGGACAAAGCTGCGCAAGGGTTTTATGTTTGCGTTCATCGTATCTATTTCGCTCTCTAACCGATCAACCTGAATAGCCAGAATACGCAAAGGCGTATATTCGGCAACCGTGTCTTTTGCCATGTCAGGGCGGCAAAGGTCGGCACCTAAATCGAACAGATCGTTTTGAATGCGGGCAAGGGCCAAATCCATTTCGCCGTCTGCATGAAGACGTGCAAGCCCTACGGTGGCATTGGTCTCATCCACAGTGCCGTAAGCGTCAACCCGTGCACTATCTTTGGCTACACGCGTCCCGTTCCCCAAAGCAGTTTCGCCTTTGTCGCCGGTGCGGGTGTAAATCTTATTCAGAACGACCATATCAGGCACCATTGCCGCGAATAACCGCATAAAGCAGGATCAGACCAACCGCGATGGCCTGTGCAATGATCCGCAACCGCATAAGTTTGTTGGAATATTTGCGGTTAAACTCGCCACCTTTGGTAAAGGCGCCAAGCCCGATCATCAAAATGACCAGAACAACCAGAACCGCGGCTACAACAAGAAAATAAAGTGGAGCTGACGACATTATGTTTCCTTTGCGAGCAAGCTATAGGCGACTATAGAAGTAATCCAGCCCCCGTGTCGATAAGATGCGTTTCAGAAAACCTGCGACATATGTGGGCGTTGTCACATAATAACGCGGTTTCGGGCGTTTACTTTCCAGTGCGTGGATCAGTTTTGCCGTTACTGCCGAAGATGGCAATTCGCCGCGATCAAGCTTTGCATCCTTTGCAAAAAGACGTGGCATCATGGTGTTTTCATAGACTTTACGGGCAAGTGAATTTTCCCAATCAATCCATTTTTCGAATTGAATTTGTGCATTTTGTCTGATGTCGGTGGTAATCGGGCCGGGTTCCACCAGAATGATATCAATCGGTTGGTTGTGCAATTCCAGACGCAAAGTATCGGTCAAACCTTCCATTGCAAACTTGGTGGCATTATAGGCCCCGCGCCCTTTCAACGCTGTGATCCCCAAAACGGATGAACAGTTGATAATGCGCCCGTGGCCCTGTTTGAACATCACGGGTAATATTTGATTGATGAGATCGAAATACCCAAAGAAATTTGCTTCAAAAATCGCCCGCAAAGCATCGCGTGGATAATCTTGAGTCAAGGCAGGGATCGCGTATGCCCCATTGTTATATAGCGCGTCCAACGTGCCGCCTGTGCGTTTCAGGGTTTCTTTCACAGCCCTTTTGACGCTGGATTCATCTTCATAGTCTAGCTTGAAACTTTCCAGCCCTTCATCGCGTAACCGCTTGCAATCTTTTAAATTGCGGCAGGTCGCAAAAACCCGCCAACCGCGTTTGTGCAATGTATGGGCTGCATCATAGCCGATGCCAGATGAACAGCCAGTGATTAGGATGGATTTTTGGGTCATGTGTATGCCTGCGTGTACGTTGGATTAAACCAGTAAACTAGTTTAGTATTTCAAGCGAGGCGATAAAGACCTTACGTCCTTCAAGAAAAAGTCTTGAAAATGGGTCAAACCCCTAGACCCTTCTTATGCGACCGATTACACATCATCTATGGCTGATTTGATAGATGACAACAACATACCCGATGATGGTGGCCTGACCACCTCTGAACCGCTGCGCCGCGCAATTGGTGGCCGCTACCTGACTTATGCGCTCTCCACCATTATGGGGCGTGCCTTGCCGGATGCGCGAGATGGGTTGAAACCTGTGCATCGGCGCATCCTTTACGCGATGCGCGGCCTGAAGCTTGACCCCAATGGTGCTTACAAGAAATGCGCCAAGATTGTGGGTGAGGTAATGGGTAATTATCATCCCCACGGTGATCAGGCGATTTATGATGCGCTTGCGCGGCTGGCGCAGGATTTCAACGTCCGTTATCCGCTGGTCGACGGGCAAGGGAACTTTGGCAATATTGACGGTGATAACCCTGCGGCCCCGCGTTATACTGAAGCGCGCATGACCGAAGCGGCCCAGGCGCTGATGGTTGGCTTGTCAGAGGATGCGGTTAATTTTAACCCGAACTATGATGGCTCTGAAACAGAGCCAGAGGTGCTGCCTGCCACATATCCGAACCTGTTGGCAAATGGATCATCCGGTATTGCCGTGGGTATGGCCACAAACATTGCCCCGCATAATCTGGGCGAGTTGTGTGATGCAGCTATTCATCTGATCAAAGCCCCGAATGCGCGCGATGAAACTTTGATGGATTATGTTCCCGGCCCCGACTTTCCAACCGGTGGTATTCTGGTGGAGCCGCGTGAAAATATACTGCAAGCCTATAAAACCGGTCGTGGTGCATTCCGCTTGCGGGCGCGTTGGGAGTTAGAGCAACTAAGCCGTGGTCAGTGGCAAATCGTTGTCACTGAAATTCCCTATCAGGTGCAAAAGTCCAAATTGATTGAGAAAATTGCCGAGTTGATTAATCAAAAACGCATCCCGATACTGGGTGATGTGCGTGATGAAAGTGCCGAGGATGTACGCCTTGTGTTAGAGCCACGCGCCAAAACTGTTGATCCTGCTGTCTTGATGGAAACCCTATTTAAGCTTTGCGATCTGGAAATCCGTTTCAATCTGAATATGAATGTTTTGATTGATGGGCGCACGCCCAAGGTCTGCTCAATGAAAGAGGTGTTGCGCGCCTTTCTTGATCACCGCCGTGAGGTGTTGCAACGGCGTTCTAAATACAGACTTGGTAAAATAGACCGCCGTCTGGAAGTGCTGGAAGGTTATATAGTTGCCTTCCTGAATCTTGATCGTGTGATTGAAATTATCCGGTATGAGGAAGAGCCAAAATCGGTTCTGGTTGCCGAGTTTGAACTGACAGATGTACAGGCCGAAGCCGTTTTGAATATGCGCCTGCGCAATTTGCGTAAGCTGGAAGAAATGGAATTGCGCCGTGAACGTGATGATCTGTTGGTTGAACGTGCCGATCTGGATGATCTGCTGGCGGATGAGGGGTTGCAATGGGGCCGCATTGCCGATCAATTACGTGAAACCCGCAAACAATTCGGCAAGGGTGCTGAAGGTGGCGCACGGCGCACTGAATTGGCGGATGCGCCTGATGTAGAAGATGTGCCTATTGAGGCGATGATCGAAAAAGAGCCGATCACTGTGGTCTGTTCTGCTATGGGCTGGATCAGGGCGATGAAAGGCCATATTGATCTGGGGCAGGAGCTGAAATTTAAAGACGGTGATGAAAGCCGCTTTATTTTCCATGCGGAAACTACAGATAGGTTGTTATTGCTGGGCGGCAACGGGCGGTTTTACACATTGCCGTGTAGTCAGTTGCCAGGTGGGCGTGGCATGGGTGAGCCCATTCGCCTGATTGTTGATTTGCCCAATGAAGCCGAAATGGTTGACATGTTCATCCATAAAGCAGGGCAAAAACTGCTGCTGGCCTCTTCGGCTGGCGACGGATTTGTAGTTAATGAAGATGATGTTCTGGCCCAAACCCGCAGTGGTAAACAGGTTTTGAATGTCAGGGGGGATGTTAAGGCGCATGTCTGCCACCCTGTTCAGGGTGATCATATTGCCTGCGTCGGCGAAAACCGCAAAGTGCTGATCTTCCCGGTTGCTGAGTTGCCAGAAATGGGTCGTGGCAAAGGGGTGCGCTTGCAAAAATATAAAGATGGTGGTCTGAATGATGCCACAACATTTAATCTGGCCGAAGGCTTAAGCTGGCTAGACCCGGCGGGACGTACCCGTACCGAAACAGAACTGGCTGAATGGATAGGTAAACGTGCATCAGCAGGGCGTATGGCCCCGCGCGGT
>CAXMSA010000147.1:0-256 GCA_964195605.1 uncultured Amylibacter sp. | reverse complement strand
ATATGACCGAAGAACCGCATGAAGGCACTGTTTCCTATAATGGCAATACCGCGCAATTACGTGGCTTAGCGATTGTCACAACCTTACTGACACTGGTAACATTGGGTATTTACCGGTTCTGGGCCCGTACCCGTTTGCGGCGCTATTTCTGGTCTGCATTTACTTTAGGCGGTCACGGGTTTGAATATACTGGCAAAGGCGTCGAAAAATTTATCGGATTTTTAATCGCAGTTGCTGTTCTTGCAATTTATTTGGG
>CAXMSA010000146.1:0-4235 GCA_964195605.1 uncultured Amylibacter sp. | reverse complement strand
CGCAAAGAGCAAATGTTGGATGAAGCATGTAAAATAGCGTCGGCTGAACTGTCGCGGGTACAGTCCGTCCTCAACCAAGATGAAGTGCGTTCGTGCTTTGAGTGCGCGTATGTTGATGTAGAGGCGAAGCTGAATGACGGACAAGCCTGGACATCATATATACCAGCTAATCAAGTATTTGCTCAGTTTTGCGCAGCAGCCGAAATGCAGCCAGGACGGCTAAAGAACCTTTATATCTCTTTAGCGCTTAAGGAGAAACCTGAGACCTTTCAAGATATCGACGATATCTTTACAAAATTTTCGGTTCAGTAACTTAACTGAGTGGGCTATTTGAATATGGCAGCTCCCTTGGCACACCCACGCCCTGACCTCTCCCCCGGGCACCCGCAGCACCCGCACGCAACATCCTGAAACATCAGCAAAAGGCCCCGGAAACTGCCCCAGAGTGCTGGATCGTGCGGTGATTTCGATGGATTTCTTCGCAATAGTGGGAATCTCTCAGCCCCTGCCAAAGTTATCTGTTCTGTCCGCTCTATCCGCCGTGAAAATTTACCTGCGACGGATAGTTCCAATGAAGGTGCTTGGATTATTTCCAAACCGTTGCTTATACGCTCTTGAAAAATTTGATTGGCTTGTGAACCCGCAGGCAAAGGCTATTTCTGTTATCGACATATCGGTTTCTGCAATTAAGTTGCGCCCATAATCTACCCGAATATTTTTGTAATATTGCGCAGGTGAAACATCCAGATATCGTTGGAAAAGCCGTTCCATCTGGCGTTTTGAAATACCTGCAAGTGCTGTCAACTCATCAAAGCTAAGCGGTTCTTCGATGTTGTCGTGCATCTGACGTACCAGCTTGATAAGGCGTTGATTGCGGCTGTTGATAGCGGTTGCAATTGATGATTGTTGGCCAACATCAGCCTGCCGTTGCGTGCCATGAACACACATATCCGTCACCAGTTGCGATAGGCCATGGCCGTGGTGGGTTTCAATGGCCGATAACATCATATCCGTGCCTGCGGCCCCACCGCCACAGGTAATAATATTGCCGTCTTTCTTGAAAATATGTGTCGAGACCGCAAGCTCAGGAAAACGTTCAATAAAGGCGGGTTGATTATCCCAATGCATTGTAAAATTTTTGCCCTCCAGAAGCCCTGCACGTGCTAATGTGTAGGCCCCGGTACAGACACCGCCAACTTGCCCACCTTTGCGGTAATGTAATCGTAACATGTCCAAGGTTTTAGGCCCCGCCGCCTGATAACCGTCATGGCCAGAGCAGACGATAATCGCATCTTGGCGACGCACCGGCAACAGCGCACTGTCAACGTTTATTGAAATACTGTTTGAGCATAATATCGGCCCGCCATCTTCTGAAAGTAGAAACCAGCGATACAGGCATTGGCCTGTCAGTTGGTTTGCCAACCGCAAAGGCTCTACTGTGGAACTGAACGCTAACATGGTCATTTTCGGCAACAGAATGAAATAATAATCTATCGTACCGGCCCTATAGCCCAAATCGTAAAATGCAGCGCCCGCAGGCACAAAACGACTTTCATCGGTTATTTCCGGCGGCAGGGGTTCGGGCAGGGACACGGGTTTAATCGGATATGACATCATCAAACGTGATCCAATAGGGTTGGTGGTTTGATCCGCTAGCCGCGTTATCAATCCGTGCTGTCAAAACCAGTTTTTTCATTGCCTCGTCAACCCATGCAAAATCAAGCCGTTGGCCTATCTCGGTATGTGCATCCGCATTGGCCGGAAAGGTAATGCCTTGATCTATTTGATTTCCGCCAAGCATCCATGTATCCACCAGATCACACTGGTTTTCCTTAGTATCTATAAGGTGCTGATATTCCGGGTCTTGTGGCGAAAGATTAAAATCCCCCAGCAAGACGAATTCATCGGGCATAGGGGGCGTATTCTTATCTTCGGCCCAAAGTGGGGGTAATCCAACCCCGGTCCATGCACCACCCTGATAAGGTGCCGCATGAGTATGGTTAAGAATGCTATGGATTTGCGCTATTCGGTCTGCCTTTGATTTTGCCGAAAGATGAACATTATAAACCCGCAATGCGTTTCCTTCCCCCTGATCAATTACCGTTTCAAGCATCCCGACTACCATATTTCGGCGATCATTGATAATTGATTTTGGCAACGGAAACAACCTGCTGGACACAATCGGGGTTTTCGACAGGGTCATGGTGCCAAATTGCCTGCGTTTGTTGTTAACCGTACCATCCGGGTTGCGGGTGCTGGCATCAACGTCAAAATACGGGCCATAGACCCAGTAATACTGGCTCAAGAGCCGCCCCAGCTCTTTTGGTTGATCAACATAGCCGCTGTGCTGCCAGTTCCGTTCGACCTGTTGGAGTGTGATGATATCGGCACCATCAACGGCATCTGTGATGCGTTCCAGATCAAACCGACCGTCTTTGCCCAACCCGAACTGGATATTATAGGTAACAATCTTCATATCTACCAACCGTAAAATTATCCCTGATAGCTTTTACAAGCTTAGTCTTCAATGCCAACCGAGCCGTATTTTGTTTCAGCCCACTTGGCCAGACGCAAAACCGGATAACAATAAGCGAAATATAAAAGTGCGGTCATACCGTAGATAAACATCAGATCACGTGGATGGCGTTGGGTGGCGTTTACACCTGCACGCACCAGCTCTGATATGCCGATTACCGATACGATTGAGGTGCCTTTGATGATGATCACATAGACGCCGCCCATGGGCGGGATCATCAATTTCAGGGCTTGCGGTAGAACCACATACCACATGGCTTGCAAGGTGGTCATTCCGGTTGAACGCGCAGCCTCGGCTTGACCGCGCGGCACGGCTTGAACCGCGGCGTGTACATTTTCAGCTACGTAGGTAGAGGTATACATGCTCAGTGCGATAATCGCTGCGGGATATGCATCCAGTTGCAACCAGGAAACGCCCGTAGATGGTAAAATGAAGTAAATCACGAACAGGTAGATCAGAAACGGTGTGCCGCGCAAAGTGTGAATGTAGACACTCAGCGGGAAGTTTATCCAGAACTTGTCCAATGTGCGCAGCATACCAATGATGCCACCCAGAATAGAACCGAAGAAAATCGTTATAAGGGGTATTTTGAATGTTACCTAAAGCCCTTGTAACAGGAAAGGCAGGGTGGATTGAATAAGGTCAAACATGTGTCTCTCCTATGCTGCTGTTCCGCCAAGGCGGCGTTGTACGATGTTAGTCAAACCAAGCATGACGAAATATATGACCAGATAGAGCATACCAACGGTCAAATAAGCCTCATTGGGTTTTAGACTCTCGTCATATAGTTTCAAACCGGCTGACATCAGCTCAAACAGACTGATGAAACTGACTAAAGAGCTGTCTTTGAACAGTACGGCGGTTTTTCCCATTAATGTGGGGGCGATCCGGGCAAATACTTACGGTAGAACAACATTCGTCATGCGTTGCAATTAGGTCATACCAACCGATTGTGCCGCTTCGACCTGTCCTTTGGGAATGGATTCAATGCCCGAACGGATTATTTCGCTCATATAGGCCCTCGCATTCAGGCCAAGCGCAAGAACGCCACATTCAAGCTCGTTCAGGCGGCCAATAACGGGGAACACCGGAAAGCCGCAGTAAATCACGTAAAGCTGGATCAGCAGCGGGGTAGATCTTATTGCCTGAATATATGCGGCGGCGGGTCGCCATAACAATGGATGTCTTTGACATCCACATTAAAGCAGTACCAAGACCAACCGCCAATGACAGCGTTCACCAAGCTACAAATTTGGGGATTGGCTATTTAACTATGACACGCGTTCGCTGATAAATACGCGTTCTGGTGTTCCGATGGTTCTGACAACGACAGAGTTTGAAATATTGCATGTATTTGTATCAAACACGAATATCGTTTTTGATCACAACCAACTGCTTGATCCCTCAGAGCCGGAAATCATCAACACCATTCACGGGATTGGCTATAGTTTTACCGCAAGTGTAACTGTGGTTAATTCTTAAAGCCGTTTAAACACAAGTAACCTGTAAGAATTGGACAAAATGTCCATTTTAAAACCAGATATCAAGGCGTTTTCCGGTAGGCAATCATAGGTTTTTAATGTAATATTTAGGCACATAATTACGATGCATGCTGGGCGTTGAAGCTATCTGGCAAAATAAGCGACCGCAAGCCAATGAGGAAATAAAAATGCAATTCAAATCGATTACAACTGGGCTT
>CAXMSA010000145.1:1872-4277 GCA_964195605.1 uncultured Amylibacter sp. | reverse complement strand
ATGCAATTGGCATTGGGGGATGCGTTATCGGTGGCTTTGATGCGGCTGCACGGGTTTGATCGCGATAGTTTTCTGGTTAATCACCCCGGCGGCAAGCTGGGGGCGCAGCTGCTGAAGGTTGAAAGCATTATGCACACTGGGGCGGCTTTGCCTGTAGTGAATGAAGATACGGCCATGAGTGAGGCTTTGCTGGAAATGACCGCCAAAGGTTTTGGTGTGGCCGCTGTGGTAGCTGACGGGCAATTGCTGGGCATTATCACCGATGGGGATTTAAGGCGCAACATGGACGGGCTGATGGATCACACAGCCGGGTTTGTTGCCACAATGGGGCCGTCAACGGCGACACTTGACATGCTGGCGTCCGAGGCCTTGGGGATTATGAACCGTAGAACCATTTCCGCCCTGATGGTGGTGGACGGTGCAGGGGCCTTGCAAGGGTTGGTGCATATCCATGATATTTTACGGGCAGGTGTAGTATGAAAACAGTTATCGTAATTCCGGCGCGATTTGCGTCAACGCGTTATCCCGGTAAACCTTTGGTTGTTCTGAATGGGCCCGACGGGGCCAAATCTTTGATCCAGCGCAGTTGGGAAGCAGCAATGGCCGTTCCGTGCGTGGATGCGGTTTATGTGGCTACAGATGACGAGCGCATCAAAGCGGCGTCTGAAGCGTTCGGGGCGCAGGTTTTGATAACGCCATCAAGCTGCGCCAATGGCACGGAACGCTGTGCCGCGGCTTTGGATGTAATGGATTGGGAACCTGATTTGGTGGTGAACTTGCAAGGCGATGCGCCTTTGACGCCAGCTTGGTTTGTATCCGATTTGATAGCGGGATTTGAAAAAGACAGGGGCGTGCATGTGACCACGCCGGTTTTGCGTTCTGATTTGCAGACTTATAAAAACTTTGTTGAAGATCGCAAACATGGCCGCGTGGGTGGTACTACGGCGGTGTTTGATGCCCATATGAACGGGATGTATTTCTCAAAAGAGGTGATCCCTTATGTGGGGGCTGATTTGGTTGAAGGCGCCGAAATTCCGGTATTCCACCATGTGGGGGTTTATGCGTATCGCCCCAAAGCCCTGCGGGAATATGCCGATTGGGCAGCGGGTCCGTTAGAGACGCTTGAAGGTTTGGAACAGTTGCGGTTTATGGAACGTGGTGTACCTGTGCGCTGTGTTGAAGTTGAAGGTAAGGGCAGGGTGTTCTGGGAATTGAATAACCCCGAAGATGTGCCGCGTATTGAAGCGGTTTTGAACGAAGGATGAAGTGCATGAAAACGGTTAAAGCGGGTAATCTGAAGATCAGCAATACAATGCCTTTCACGCTATTGGCAGGGCCTTGCCAGCTGGAAAGTCTGGATCACGCGCGGATGTTATGCGAACGTACCCTAGAGGCCTGTTCAACCACCAATACGCCCTATGTATTCAAAGCCAGCTATGACAAAGCCAACCGCACCAGCCTGAAGGGTATGCGCGGGCTGGGGATGGAAAAGGGTTTGGAAATTCTTGCGGCGATCAAAGACGAATATAACGTGCCGGTGGTGACGGATGTGCATGAAAACTGGCACTGTGCGAAAGCTGCGGAAGTGGCGGATATATTGCAAATTCCTGCGTTTTTATGCCGCCAGACCGATCTGCTGTTGGCCGCGGGTGAAACTGGCAAATGTATCAATGTTAAAAAGGGCCAGTTTCTGGCGCCAAACGATATGAAGAACGTGGCAGAAAAAGTTGCCTCGACCGGTAATCAAAACATTATGCTGTGTGACCGTGGTACCAGCTTTGGTTATAACATGCTGGTCAGTGATTTCAGGTGCATTCCGATTATGGCTGAAACCGGTTATCCGGTGGTGTTTGATGCGACGCACTCTGTGCAAATGCCGGGCGGGCAGGGCAGTTCATCGGGGGGTAAACGTGAGTTTGTGCCGCCTTTGGCGACTGCGGCGGCAGCAATAGGGGTGGCGGCGATATTCATTGAAACGCATGAAGACCCTGATAATGCGCCAAGTGACGGGCCGAACATGATCCCTGTAGATCAGATGCGGGTCTTGATTGAAAAACTGTCAGCGCACGATCGCTTGGCTAAGGGGCTGTAGCGCTAAACAATCAGTGGTTGGTGATGAAATCGAACCGATTGCCGGTTATTCTTTTTGCGTAGGCTTCTTCCTCCGTTGACTGCTGACAGTACGTTGTCAGCAGGGCTGTGTTAGCTTTACGGTCAAACAACTATTATCGGGGATTATTATGGGTATTCAAACATCAAAACTGAACAGGTCGTTCAGACGGTTTATTGAGAAGCAGAGCCTGTTTTTTGTGGCAACGGCGGGGCCAAGTGGGCGGGTTAATCTATCGCCCAAGGGCTTGGATAGCCTGAAGATTGTGAATGACAGCCAAATTATCTGGCTGAGT
>CAXMSA010000145.1:0-1862 GCA_964195605.1 uncultured Amylibacter sp. | reverse complement strand
ACGGGCAGTGGCAATGAAACCGCAGCACATGTATTGCAGGATCCGCGCATGACCTTGATGTTTTGTGCATTTGAAGGCGATGCTTTTACCTTGCGCACCTATGGGACGGCCCAAGTGATTTATCCCCATGATGACGCGTGGGGCGCACTTTATGATTTGTTTCCTGATTATGCGGGGGCGCGTAATATATTTCAGCTGGATATTGATCTGGTCACAACCTCTTGCGGCACTGGGGTTCCGGAAATGACATATGTGCGGCAACGTGCCGAGACAGAGCTTGTGTCTTGGTATGCTAAAATGGGTGCGGTGGGTGTTGATGCCTATTGGCGCAAGAAAAATGTGGTAAGCATTGATGGGGCCCCAACGGGTATTCTTGATAAAGGACGTATGAAATGATGGATGATCAACGGCAAAAGAAGTTTGAATGTTTCAAGGTGTTGCATCAGGGCGATGGTGCCTTTGTTATCCCTAACCCATGGGATGCGGGAACGGCGCGGATTTTGACAGCTTTGGGGTTTGAAGCCCTTGCGACCACAAGTGCGGGTTATGCATTTTCGGTCGGGCGCAGGGATTCGCAGGCAGGGCTTGGGCGTGATGAGCTGCTGGAAAATGCCCGCGCCATTGTAGAGGCCACAGATTTGCCGGTGTCGGCTGATCTGGAAGACGGGTTTGGGGCAGCGCCGGAGGATTGTGCCGAAACCATTAACCAAGCGGTTCAGGTGGGGCTGGTGGGTGGCTCGATCGAGGATGCAACGGGTGATGCTGATAACCCTATTTACGGGGTTGAGCAGGCTGTGGACAGGATTAAGGCCGCAGTTCAAGCAGCGCGTGGACAAGGTTTTTTGCTGACGGCGCGGGCCGAGAACTATCTTTGGGGGCGGCCTGATTTGGCTGACACAATCAAGCGCTTGCAATTGTTTTCAGAGGCGGGGGCGGATGTGTTATATGCCCCCGGTCTGCCTGATCTGGACGCGATCAGAACGGTTTGCCAAGAGGTGGATAAACCTGTGAATGTAGTGATGGGGTTGCAGGGCGTGAATTATTCGGTGCAGGCATTATCTGACGTTGGGGTGAAACGCATCAGTGTTGGCGGGTCGTTTGCGCGGGCCGCATTGGGGGAATTCATGCAGGCCGCGCAAGAAGTGAAAGACTTGGGAACTTACACTTATTCGGACAGGGCTGTATCAGGTGGCGATATAAACCAGATGATGTCTGATATTACTTTCAAAGATCGCAAGTGACCTAGTATGAAATGCAGGATGTTTTTTGCAGGTAAGTCTTACTTTCCAGCTGTTTCAGCATAAAATCAGCTAGGTCAGGCTGCGCGTGAATGCGGTTACATGGTGCCCCTGTTCTAGGGATTGCGTCGTTAGGTGTTGGCCGACCTGGCCTGTTGCACCGAAGATTGTAATGTTCATGATTACGGATCCTTACTTGACACCATGTCAATTGACTTCCTGCGGCGTCGTAAGTTATACTTTACACTATGTCAAGTCTTGAGAAAAACACCCGCACTAAAATTTTGGAAGCAACCTGGAAATTGATGGTTGAACGCCGTGGTATGGGTGTGAGGATGAGCGATATTGCCAAAGCCGCCGGAATTTCGCGGCAGGCGATTTATCTGCATTTTGATACGCGCACGGAACTGATGCGTGCGACGGCCAGTTATGTGGATGTTGTGAAAGGTTTGGATGAACGGTTGCAAACTGTGTTGTCTGCAACAAGTTCGGTAGAGGCCCTTAAGGCATATATAAATGTTTGGGGGAATTATGTGCCAGAAATTTATGGATTGGCCAAAGCACTATTGGCGGCACGTGAAACAGATGAGGCTGCCGCGGCTGCATGGGATGAACGCATGGCGT
>CAXMSA010000144.1:0-4299 GCA_964195605.1 uncultured Amylibacter sp. | reverse complement strand
CACCTCAATGGCACCCGCCTCCAACGCCAGACGCGCCCGCATCGCGTAGGGGCAACGCCGGAATGAATACAGGATCGGGCGGGTCATATTAAGCCATCAACTGCGTATCAGAGCAGCCTTTAATCTGTGCCTGTACAATTTGGCCAACAGGCTGCGGCGCAACAAAACTCACTTCGGTAAAACCCTCAGTTCTGCCCATATTTTCATTTTCTATCAGTATGTTATGTATTTTTCCTATCTGGGACATCAGGTGTTCAGCCACACGGCCCACCCCCGCAGCTCGCAACCGCGCTGCCCGTTCTTTGATAATCCCGCGATCCAGTTGCGGCATCCGTGCAGCAGGCGTACCCTCCCGCGATGAGTACGGAAAAACATGCAACCATGTCAGCCCACAATCTTCCACCAGCCGCAATGAATTTTCAAACATCTCTTCAGTTTCAGTAGGAAAGCCCGCGATAATATCCGCGCCATAAATAATGTCGGGCCGTGCTTTGCGCATATCCTCACAAAACACAATCGCATCGTCACGCGAATGCCGCCGTTTCATGCGTTTCAAGATCATATTATCTCCCGCTTGCAGCGACAAATGCAGATGCGGCATCAAACGTTTTTCCGTCGCAATCGCATCAATCAAAGCGGGATCCGCCTCAATCGAGTCGATCGATGAAATCCGCAGGCGCGGCAGATCGGGTACAAGTTTCAAAATACGCTGCACCAGATCGCCCAACTTCGGGCTCATAGGCAGATCAGCCCCCCAGCTTGTCATATCAACGCCAGTCAGCACAATCTCTTGGTAGCCCTTATCAACCAGCCTTTTAATCTGTTCCACCACAACACCCGCGGCCACGGACCGCGAGTTACCACGGCCATAAGGAATAATACAAAACGTACAACGATGATCGCAGCCGTTTTGCACCTGCACATAGGCCCGCGCACGGGTGCCGAACCCGTCAATCAGATGGCCCGCGGTTTCAGTGACCGACATAATATCGTCGATCTGAACCTTCTCAGCCTCACCAATAAAATCGGGGCCTTTGGCAAGCGCATTCCAAGTGTCCGCCTGCATCTTTTGGATGTTGCCCATAACCAGATCAACCTCTGCCATTTCGGCATAGGTTTCAGGTTCGGTTTGCGCGGCACACCCCGTCACGATCAGTTTCGCATCAGGGTTTTCACGGCGCAATTTGCGGATACGCTGCTTTGATGAACGCACCGCTTCCGCCGTCACCGCACAGGTATTCACAATCACCGCGCCATCCAGCCCCGCCTGCAAAGACAGCTCTTTCATCGCTTCGGTTTCATAGGCGTTCAGCCGGCATCCGAAGGTGGCAAATATCGGGGGTTTAACCATTGATGCTGCTTAGAAACTCAGGGCTTAATTCGCCCGAAAATACCAGCGCTGTTGGCCCTGTCATCCAGACACCGTCCGTCCGCCAGTCAATGTGCAGCGTGCCGCCATCCAAATCAACCCGCACCGCGCGCTCTGTCAGCCCTTTGCGATGTGCCACTACCACAGCAGCACAAGCACCAGAGCCGCAGGCCAGTGTAATCATCCCGCCACGTTCCCAAACCCGCATCCGGATATGGTTGCGATTGATAATATGGATAAACTCCACATTGGTGCGCTCAGGATATAATGTGTGGTGCTCTATTTGCGGCCCTATTATAGGCAAATCAATCGCCTCAGCATCATCCACCACAAATACACAATGCGGATTGCCCATACCTGCGGCACCCGGCGCGCCCTCTATTGGCAAAACGTTTAGATCTACATCACGCGCCAAAGGCACCTGATCCCACGTCAGTTGCGGCTGCCCCATATTGACGCTGAAATTATCCGCGTCCTCACGCACCACGGGCAAAATCCCAAAGCCGGTTTTGATCGCAATAGAATCGCGCCCCGTCTCTTCCATAACCAAACGCGCCACACAGCGGCTAGCATTGCCACAGGCATCCGCTTTTGAACCGTCGGAATTCCAAAAATCCACCGCAACATCAGCATTCGGTGTTTCACGCAAAACCGCCAATTGATCAAAGCCCACACCAAAAAAACGGCTGCCAATAGCCTTGGCCATAGCCGCTGTCACTGGGTTTTCCGCCTTACGGGCATCAATGATAACAAAATCATTGCCAAGCCCGTGCATCTTCAAAAAAGGCAGACCCTTGGTATGTGTATCTGTATGAGTCATGGGCACCGTATAGACCATGCAGAACAATCAATCCAGATGCAGCAATTACTTGTATATAAACACTTGACCCGCATGCCGCAGGCGCATAATACCCGCGCAATGGTGGGCCGGTAGCTCAGTTGGTAGAGCAACTGACTTTTAATCAGTAGGTCCCGGGTTCGGATCCCGGCCGGCTCACCAAATATACCCCAATATTTATACAGCTTTAATGGGTTTCTTATTTGATTCTCAACTTTGCCCAATAGGCTTGCCCTGGATTTCAATCCATACATACTTTGTTTTTTGTCGACGATAAAAACCGTTGGCTAGACACATCTGCACGGGCATCAATGATCGACAGGGTATAAAAACCATCGTCTTGAACAGGAATTATTAATGCACGGGCATAATACAACTCTGATGCTAACCTATCATTCAAAACCAAGCGGTAAGGCGCGATACCACCGCTGATTTTCACCGCAAGGCCGGGCGGGCATATTTCAACGGTCGCCCCTTCAGGCGGGAAAACAATACTGACACGATCACCACGCTCTTCAGGCATTGCAAACTGCTTTAAATGCGGTGGCAAAACTGTCAGTGCCGCATTTTGTGACAATGGGCGCGATGGCCGTTCGATGCCAACAATATCAAACATCTGAAACAATATGGGCGTAGCAAGGGCCGCGCCAAAAGCCCCTGGAATAGCCGTATTATCAGCGCGTCCCAAGAGAACACCGATAACATGCCGCCCATCATAACCAATGGCCCAGCTATCGCGATGGCCATAAGATGTACCGGTTTTATAAGCAACATAACCTGCACGTGTTGTAGATGGTGCGGGCATGGTACGCAAAATCTCTGCCACCATAGTGGCAGCAGTTGGGTTGATAAACTGCACCCCTTCCGCAGTATTCTGAACCTGTTCATGCAAAGATATTGCTTGACCGTTATGCGCTAGGCCACCATATGCCTGCACCATCTGCCGCAAAGAAACCCCGACCCCGCCAAGGACAATCGCAAGACCGGGGTCACGGTCTTGTGGCAAGGTCAAATCTATACCCGCACGGGTTAACACCGCCGAAAACTGGTTGGTGCCAACTTTGTTCAAGATCGCAACAGCAGGAATATTACGCGAGCCCACCAGTGCGTCATGGGCTGTCATCATTCCCCTGAACTCACCATCAAAATTCGAAGGCTCATATTGACCGAAACGTGCGGGCATATCGGCAATCAGGGTTTGTGGGTGCAATATACCATCGGCAAAAGCCTTGGCATAGACAAAGGGTTTTAGGGTTGATCCGGGTGAGCGGATTGCCTTTGCCATATCGATATAACCCTTGCGTGCCTCGCTCGTGAAATCAGGTGAACCGATATAGCTTAACACCTCGCCCGTGGTATAATCTGCTATAATAACCGCCCCAGAAATATCCTTCCCGATATTTTGCAACTTGCGTGAAAACAGGGCCTCAGCTCTGCGCTGTACATTCAGATCAAGCGTTAGGGAGGTTGTGTGCTTACGGTACTTACTTGCCAAATGCAGCGCAAAGCGCGGCATTGGTTTTAATGCGGTTGGAACATCCTCGCTCAGGGCTGCTTGCAGATCGCCCATATCGATCACAGCTTCTTTAAAAGCCCGCCGAAGCACCTTATCTCGTGCCCGTTGGGCCTGTTCGGCTTGACGGTCAGGGCGGCGTTTATTGGGCGATTGCGGGATCGCCACCAAAAGTGCGGCCTCTGCTGTGGTCAGGCGTTTAGGGGCTTTACCCAAATAGGAATAGCTGGCCGCAGACACGCCTTCAACATTGCCGCCAAAGGGGGCAAGTTTCATGTAAAGACGCAGAATTTCATCTTTGCCTAATTGCCGTTCCAATGCCAAAGCCACACGTATCTGCCGAAGCTTACCCCCAAAAGACCTAGTCGATAACCGTTCTGTCAGGCGTGCCACCTGCATCGTTATTGTCGAGCCGCCAGAGACAATTTTACGGTTTGCAATAAACTGCCCCACAGCCCGAAACATCGCCCTTACATCCACGCCATTATGGCGGTAAAACCGTTTATCTTCATAAGCAATCAGCAGTGCTATATATTTTGGATCAATCCGATCGAGTTTAACGTCAAAACGCCAATAATC
>CAXMSA010000143.1:0-4435 GCA_964195605.1 uncultured Amylibacter sp. | reverse complement strand
TAACATGTTGTTATTAAAACCATACGTGGGTGCATATAGAGAACCTTATTTCACACCGTCGCATGTAGTATCACTTAAGCCCACACCTAATGTGGGTCTGAATGTGGGCCCATATAAGGGTGCTATTAATTATAACTTTAATAACATATACTTACATGATATATTGGTGGAATAATATCATCGCGGCCATATTGTAGTGCAAACTATTCAGATGTCCCAAATAGGACAGCACCTTAACCTATTGAAATTACAAATTTATAAAAAATAACATTAGGCCTTTGGCGGCAATTTTCGAATAATGTTTGCCAACACCAGCACAATACAATCTGATTATAGAAAGCTACAAATGATGTTTCAAGGTCAGTTGCGACACTTTAAATATCACATTCGCAACTGCAGTATGACTGGGCCGCTCCGAGACGTAAGGATCGAAGAGCAGAACAGGCATGCGGGGAGGAGAGGTTTATGAGAGGCAAAAAGGCCATTCAATGATATCCTCAACTGGCAGCTAAGCGGGCAACCTGCCGTTGTTCTATCAGCGAATGGATGAGCCAAGATAGGCAAAACGATATGCTAGGGCGACACCGCCTGCGCCACCCACAACATTCCCGAAGGTGACCCAAATCAAGTTGCCTAAAGCATCAATAAACGTAACCTCAGATGCGGCCAACCACCCCTGTGGAAAGAAGTACATATTCGCAACGGAATGTTCGAGGCCAAGTAATACGAAAACACTGATTGGCCAGATGATCGCCATGACTTTTCCTGCTGCGGTCCGTGCAGCAAACGACAGCCAAAGTGCAAGGCACACCAACGCATTGCACAAAGCGCCGCGCATGAAGGCCTCAAACGGTAGCAAAGCGGCCTTGGCCCGTGGGATTTCTGCTGCCGTAATGCCCATGGAGCCATCCAGAAGGCCGGTTAAACCAAAAGCAATCGCAAGCCCCACTGCCCCTACAAGGTTCCCAATGTAGACGATGGCCCAACTTCGCAACAACAGGCCCTTGGTGATCTTTCGATCGACAAGTGCCATTACCATCAGCGCATTTCCGGTGAATAATTCTGCCCCGCCGATAATTACTAGAATAAGGCCAAGTGAAAACACAATGCCACCAAGCAGCCTTGCAGGTCCAAAGGAGGCATCTGCTCCGGTCATCACCATGGTGTAAGCTGCCGCTCCGAAACCTATGAACGCTCCGGCAAGGATCGCGAGCACAAACATCTGTAATGGGGGGAGCTGCGCCTTCTTGACCCCAACGCTTTCTACCAGCACTGCGATCTTCGCCGGCTTGTAGGCATCATAGTTATTTTCGTCGGTCATAATGCTAACAGTAGCGGATTGGTCAGGTGAGTGGAAGGCCCTTTACACCGCAGGCGGCGCAAAGGGTATAATGATTTTGTCTATTGGGCGCAAAACCGTGCCTTTAAAGGTCCAATTTATGCTCAAACCCGTCATCTGACAATTTTACTCAGATGACTGCTTTCGGTGTGCCATCAATTTCCTATTCCTTGAAATTGTTGCACATTTTTTCGGGATACTTCAACTGGCGTCCTGTATCCAAGACATTTACGTGGCGTGGAATTGATATTGTAGCAAATAGCTTTCATCTTTTGATAACGCACAGACAGCACAGGCATTATACGTGGTAAATAGCGGTTTTTAATTGAACCTGCATCGGGAATAATACTGCCCTAAAGCAGTGCTTCAATCAGGTATTCAACCAATAACAGATATTACGAAATATACTTTCCCGGCGTCACACCCGTGATCAGGCGGAATGCGTGAATAAATGCACTTGGCGTCTCAAACCCGACATCCAGTGCTACGTTGGTGACAGATTGCCCGTCCGACAGCTTTTCTATTGCCGCAATCACCCTTATTTGCCGCCTGAGTTCCCGAAAGGACATGCCGGTTTCGCTGCGGATATAACGGATCAGATTACGTTGGGAAAACCCTAAGCGTTGTGCCCAAATCCCAAGCGTGGTCTGATCGGCAGGCTGTTCCAGCATGGCGGCGACAAGCCGTGCAATGCGGGTATCTTTAGGGATCAACGGTTGTAAATGCTTCTCATCCACCACAGCCATCTCGATCAGCAGTAATGATACAAGATGCGGGGTTTGTTGGGCAGGGCAACCTTCCGACAATCGCACCAGCACTTCACGCAACAAGGGTGATACGCCAATAACCGCAACATTTGTGCGCACAGATGCAAGATCACCGCTAAGGTAAACAGTTCGCATGTCCACATGGCCCGAACATTGAATACTATGCGGCATATTTGCAGGTATCCACAATGCCCGCCCCGAAGGCACAATCCATGTCGCGTCGCTGACCTCTACCCGCATGGCACCGCTGATAGCATGGGCAATCTGATGTAATTCATGTGAATGCTCAGGAATAAACATTCCTGCCGCGTAATGGGTTGCTAAACCTTCAATCAAGATCGCTTTTGTCACTTTGTCGATATTATCTGTCATTATAACGACAGATAATAATAAAGGTTTCGGCGATACTCAAGGGGACTTATGTAAACTGGAACACAACATGTCGCGCAATGAATCCCTACACTTCATCAATATAGCGCATTTCTTTGACCATTTCTTTTTGCTGATATTCCCGACAGCGGCGCTGGCTATCGCACCTGCGTGGGACATGAGCTATGCGCAGATCTTATTGATGGGTACGCCGCTTTACGTCACCTTTGCCATAGGTACCCTGCCCTCTGGCTGGCTTGGTGACTGGGTTGATCGCCTGAAACTGATCATGATTTTTTTCCTTGGCTGTGGCATATCAAGCTTGCTGATCGCATTCGCCAACGTGCCGATGGCACTTATGTTCGGGCTTGGTCTGCTTGGTCTATTTGCATCAATGTATCACCCCATTGGTTTGGCCCATGTTACCGATATCGGCAAACGCACGGGACGTGCTTTGGCGATCAACGGGGTTTGGGGCAACATGGGATTGGCGGGGGCTGCAATCACCACGGGCATTTCAGCCAAGACCCTAGGCTGGCAAGCCGCATTTGCATTGCCCGGCGTGGTCTCAATCGCAATTGCAGCACTAATGTACTGGCGCAACCTGCAGCACAGTAAATCAGTTACCAACCAACCCGCATTAAAACAAGACAACCTTGTCACCACCCAGCGCAGGGTTCAGTTTGTGGTGTTCGGTGTGATCTGTATAGCCGCTCTGTTTGGAGGCGTGGTTTTCAACGCGATCACTATTTCGCTGCCCAAGTTTTTTGATGAACGGTTGATCGGTGTATCAGGTGATCTTAGTTGGATCGGTGCCTCAACCGGTGCGGTATTTGCCATCGCGGCTTTCGCACAACTTCCCGTGGGTGAGCTGCTGGATAAATACGGCGCACGCCCGATATTGATCGTCCTGCTGATCGGGCAGATCATTTTATTACTGCTTATGTCACAAGCAACGGGAATGCTGGCATTGGGGCTGGCGCTTTTACTGGTGATAATGATGTTTGCCGAAATCCCTATCACAAGCTGGCTGTTAAGCCGCTATGTCAGATCAAACTTGCGCGCGCGCTGTATCGGTTGAATATACCTTGTCGCTTGGCATGGGATCAGCCACGGTACCGTTGATCGCGATCATGCACAAAGCGGGATACGGGTTTGAAGTTCAATTCATCGCCCTTGCCATATTGGCAGGGGTCGTTCTTGTGGCAACGTTCTTTTTACCACAAGAACGCGGTGTTATTCCCCTATAATCACGGGTGTGTTAAAACTCATAATCCGCACATCATCAGCCAACAACCGCCCCGCCATTTCAACGGGATCTGCGGTTGTTATCCCATCAATCAATGCTGGCTACAAAAACGTTTGGAACCTTGTGAAAGGTTTTGAAGGCAGCACCCATTAGATTAGGCGGTGCCGTTATTAAAACGACCCGCCCAACCCATGCTTGTTTAACAATCGATAAAGCGTCGCGCGGCTAACACCTAAATCTTTGGCCGCAGCAGACATATTGCCCTTGGTGCGTGCGATGGCTTTGCGCACTTCGGCGCGTTCTGCCGCGATTAGCCCCGTAACCCCATGTGATGTGGAAAGCAGATCACTGCGCGGGATCGGTGTGGCAAAGGTTTCATCTTGCAAAGATAGCATACGTCGCGCCGCACGATTGGCCCCAATCACCAGATCATCACGGTCAGAAGCCAAAAGTGGCGTGCCGCTAGAGCTATAACCGTCAGCCACAATAATCTGCGCACCCGCGAATGATGCGCGAAAGAACTCGGCCTCTATACGGGTTGCGATATCGGTGACGAAAGACGCGATCACTTGTGCAAAATCACGATCCAGATCATTGCGCGCGCTTGAGACATCCAGCACCGCCATGATCTTGCCCTCAATATTAAAGATCGGTGCGCCCATGCAGGTCATGCCAATATTCTTATACCGGAAATGTTGATCTTTGTGGATT
>CAXMSA010000142.1:0-4460 GCA_964195605.1 uncultured Amylibacter sp. | reverse complement strand
CCTGCAAGGTTTGATGGTATTTTTGTTAAAGCCAATGGCGGGACATTGTTTTTGGATGAATTCACCGCCGCTTCAATAGAAGTACAGACGATGTTGCTGCGGATAGTGGAAACGCAGGAAATAACCTCAGCTGTGACCGGGGATCAGATGCAGCTGAATATACGGTTTATTTCGGCAACCAACGAAAATATTGATGATGTGATTGATCAAGGGGTTTTGCGTAAGGATCTGTATCATCGTCTGAATACGTTGATTTTGGAACTGCCCACTTTGCAGGATCGCAAGGACGATATTGTCCTGTTGTTTGAGCATTTCATCGGGCGACATGCCGAAGTTTATGAAATTGATCCACCGAAACAATCGTCGGCAGACATATCCGCATTGCTGTCACATGATTGGGCAGGAAATATACGCGAATTACGCAATGTGGCCGAACGCTGTGTTTTGGCGGCGCGGCGCGGCGGCGGTGCCGTGACGGATGCTTTGCGCATTGCGGATGACAGTGATGATATGCCCGAAAACCTACGCGGCGCACTGGCAGCGTTTGAAAAGCAGCTGATCGGACGGGCTATTCAGGCACATCGTGGGCGTATGGATGATGCGGCCGAGGCATTGGGCATCGGGCGGCGCACCTTGAACGAGAAAATCGTCAAACTTGGGTTGGACAAGGAAAAACTGCTTTAAGTGTGGCCTGCGGAAATCCGCAGGGCAGACCGCGGGATTGGCACAAAAATACTCATACTCAAAACAGGTACACTTAGTGTAGCCTGTGCCTATGGGTCGATTCCCCCCTTGGGGATCGTATTGGATTTTCTGGGAGGAAAACATGAAGTTTAATTTTAAAATGCTGGCAATGGCAACAGTGGCAACTGCATTTGCTGGTGAGGCTTTGGCTGTTGAGTGGAACGTTTCTGTTTGGGGTAAGCGCCGTGCGTTTACTGAGCACGTCGAAAAGCTGGCTGAGTTGGTTTCTGCTAAAACCAATGGCGAATTCATTATGAACATTAGCTATGGCGGTTTGTCCAAGAACAAAGAAAACCTTGATGGCATTAGCATCGGCGCGTTTGAGATGGCGCAATTCTGTGCGGGCTACCACCGTGATAAAAACCGCGTTATAACCGTTCTGGAACTACCGTTCTTGGGCGTTGAAACGCTTGCGCAAGAAGTGGCTGTGTCACGTGCAGTTTATGCGCATCCTGCTGCTATAGAAGAAATGGCGCAGTGGAATGCAAAACTGTTGATGACCTCACCAATGCCACAATACAATCTGGTTGGTACAGGCGAGCCTCGAATGACTTTGGCTGATTTTAAAGGCATGCGCGTCCGCGCCACAGGCGGTATCGGTAAAGCTTTCTCAGCTGTTGGCGGTATTCCGACATCTGTAACTGCAACCGAAGCCTATCAGGCGATGGAGGGTGGTTTGGTAGACACGGTTGCTTTTGCACAGCACGCACACCTGTCCTTTGGCACTATTAACCAAGCAACGTGGTGGACGGCAAACCTGAACCCAGGCACCGTTAACTGCCCTGTGGTTGCCAACATCGACGCCTATGAGGCTCTGTCTAATGCCGAGCGTGAAGCTCTGGACAGCTCTATCCCCGAAGCCTTGGACCACTATCTGGCCAACTACGGTGAACTGCTGAACCGTTGGGACGCAGTTCTGGAAGAAAAGGGTGTGAAGAAAGTTGAGATCGCTGACGATGTGATCGCAGAATTCCGGGCCAAAGCCGCTGATCCTATCCGTGATGAATGGATCAAAAGCATGGAAGCACAAGGCCTGCCGGGACAAGAACTGTATGATCTTGTTGTTACAACATTGGCAGACGCCAAAGCGTCCAACTAAATAAATAGGGCTGCTCCTAATACGTGGGCGGCCCTTTTTATATCTGAAATAATAATAATAATTTATTGAGGGGTGAGGCCATGGCAGGATCAGCTGCGGTTCTAGAAGATTCCAGTCTTTTAAGCAGGTTAGATCGCGCCTTGCTGCCGATTGAACGCTTTTGTGCGTTGTTGAGTGGTTTGGCTATTTTTTCACTGATGTTTTTGGCGGCTTATTCCGTTACTGGGCGCAAGTTCTTTGGTAGCCCGTTGTTGGGATATGTGGATATCATTGAGCTGCTGATGCCGCTCATTGCAATCATGGGCGTGTCTTATGTACAGCGCGATGGCACGCATATTCGTATGGATATGTTGGTGAGCCAGCTAAAGGGTCGGACGCTTTGGTTTTTTGAGCTGATTTCGGTTCTGCTGATCCTGATCTTGATGATGGCGCTGACATGGGGCGCGTGGGACCATTTTGAACGTTCCTTTGATTGCGCGCGCCCGTTTTGCAGTAAAGACAGTACCACGGATATTTATCTACCATTGTGGCCGTCCAAGCTGGTGGTGCCCGTGGCCTTCTTTATTCTTGTGCTGCGGCTGCTTTTGCAGGCTTGGGGTTATGGGCGGGCATTGGTTTTGGGGTTAGAGAACCCTGTGGCCGTGCCGTTGACGTTAACTGTAGCTGAGCAGGCTGCCATTGAAGCGCGAGCGCTGGAAGGGGCAGACTGATGGATAGTATTTCAATTGGATTGTGGACCAGCGGTGGTATGCTGGTTATGGTGTTGCTGGGCATGCGGGTTGCCTTTGCCGCGGGCTTAGCGGGGTTTGCCGGGTTAGTCTGGCTGCGTTGGAATGGGTATGATTATGACCCTGAAAAATTAGGCAAAGCGATCACAGTGAGTGTGCGGATTGCTGGTCTAACACCACAATCAAAGGTTAGCGCGAATGTGCTGAGCTTAATTCCTGTATTTATTCTGATCGGCTATCTGGCTTATTACGCCAAGCTAACCACGGCCTTGTTTGAGGCTTGCAAACGTTGGTTTGCTTGGGTGCCAGGTGGTTTAGCGGTCTCGACTGTTTTCGCTACTGCTGGTTTTGCGGCTGTGTCTGGCGCGTCTGTTGCTACGGCGGCAGTGTTTGCGCGGATTGCAATCCCAGAGATGCTCAAGATTGGGTACAACAAACAGTTCGCAGCCGGTGTTGTTGCGGCAGGGGGCACGTTAGCGTCTTTGATCCCGCCTTCGGCGATCCTTGTGATCTATGCGATTATTGTTGAGCAGGACGTGGGTAAGCTGCTGCTGGCAGGTTTTATTCCCGGTGCGTTTTCGGCCGTGGTCTATGCTGCGTTGATCATCGGCATTGCGATGACGTTTAAAAATGTCGGCCCACCAGTACGTGGGTTCACTTGGGCTCAACGGTTTGAGTCACTACCACCAGCTTTGCCGATTGTGGCGGTGGTCGTGATCATTATCTTCTTTGTCTACAACCCTTTTGGCGAAGCCTGGGGTACGCCGACAGAGGGGGGCGCGATCGGGGCTTTCATTGTTTTTCTTGTGGCACTCTACCGGGGTATGCGGTGGGGCCAATTGAAAGAGGCGCTGTTAGAAACGGCCAAACTTACGGTGATGATTTTCACAATTATTTGGAGCGTGTTGATCTACGTACGGTTTTTGGGCTTTGCCAAGTTGCCAGACGCCTTTGCTGTATGGATCACGTCATTAGATATGTCGCCGATGCTGATCCTGGTGTGTATTTTGTTAGCCTATGCGGTGCTTGGAATGTTCATGGATGCGATCGGTATGCTTCTGTTGACCTTGCCGATTACCTATCCTGCTGTGATGGCCCTGAATGGGGGTGAGCTGGTTTCGGCTGCGGACAGTGCCTTTGGTATGAGTGGCCCAATGTGTGCGATCTGGTTCGGAATATTGGTGGTCAAGATGGCGGAGTTTTGCCTTATCACCCCGCCCATCGGGCTGAACTGTTTCGTGGTGGCAGGCGTGCGCGATGATCTAACTGTGCAAGATGTGTTCAAAGGTGTCACACCATTCTTTATTGCAGACGGTGTGACAATCGCTTTGCTGGTTGCGTTCCCGTCGATTGTGCTGTGGTTACCCAGCTTGGCGAGTTAAGCGCATCAGATTAGATACAACAAACAACAGGGCCGCAACACAAACGATTGTTGGCCCTGTTGGCGTGTCCCACATGTGGGATGCCTCTATGCCGACAAAGGCAGAGAACGCGCCTATGAAGGTGGCGATGATTGCCATTGTCTCTGGGGTTTTGCTGAAGGGCCGCGCGGTTGCAGCAGGGATGATTAGCATGTGATTTTGATGGCAACGGCCACGACCACAGCTAAAGCCAGTGTCAAAATAAGCTGTTCGCGTTTGGGGTTGATGCCGCTGGCGTAAGCCAGATCTTCATTAAGTGTAGCAGTTAATAGGGCTGACCAGCGCCATGTGACCAAGGCTAATACGCCAATTGCCCCTGCCCAGATAATGGCAAGGTCAGTGCCGGTGACAGCGGAAATATCGCCAAACAAGTAATCATGCAGGTCAATATCTGCCCCTTCGATGAATGAAACCACAACCAACCCCACGGCTA
This sequence comes from uncultured Amylibacter sp., assembly GCA_964195605.1. GTDB lineage: Bacteria > Pseudomonadota > Alphaproteobacteria > Rhodobacterales > Rhodobacteraceae > Amylibacter. The sequence goes on along the minus strand of CAXMSA010000142.1, from coordinate 35 downwards.
AAGAGGAATGTGCCATGACGCCCAGAAGCGTGTCC
>CAXMSA010000141.1:0-4581 GCA_964195605.1 uncultured Amylibacter sp. | reverse complement strand
TCATCAACCCCTTCACCTTCAAAGATGATGGTCATATCCAGTTCTTTGGCAGCCGCCAAAACAAAATCACGCACCGAATATTGTATGCCAGTGGCAATCACAAAATCCTCAGGCTTGTCCTGCTGCAACATCAGCCACTGCATTTCCACATAATCACGAGCATGACCCCAGTCGCGTTTCGCGTCCATATTGCCCAGTTTCAGCGTGTTTTGAACACCCAGCTTAATCCGCGATAAAGCCCGTGTGATTTTACGTGTCACAAAAGTTTCCCCGCGTTTCGGGCTTTCATGATTAAATAAAATTCCATTGCAGGCATAAAGCCCGTAAGCTTCACGATAGTTCACCGTAATCCAATACGCATACATCTTTGCCACTGCATAAGGGCTGCGCGGGTAAAACGGTGTGGTTTCAGATTGCGGGGTTTCCTGCACCAAACCATATAATTCAGACGTAGACGCCTGATAAAATTTAGATTTTTCCCCAAGGCCCAAAATCCGAATGGCTTCCAAAATCCGCAACGCCCCTATAGCATCCGAGTTTGCCGTATATTCAGGTTCTTCAAAAGACACGGCCACATGGCTTTGGGCGGCCAGATTATACACTTCATCAGGGCGCACCTTTTGCAGAATGTTCATCAGGCTAGTGCTATCCGTCATATCCCCGTGATGTAAAACAAAACGCCCCTCACGCCCTTCGGGGCCTTCAAAGAGATGGTCAATACGCGCAGTATTAAACAGCGACGTCCGCCGCTTCATGCCATGAACTTCATAACCTTTCGCCAGCAGAAACTCTGCCAAATAGGCGCCATCTTGGCCTGTTACGCCTGTGATTAAAGCTATCTTTGTGCTCATTGAGTTCCTACCTTCTTGTGTTTTAACCTACGCCAACTCATAAAAAGAATTGTTACGGCTACGGCCAACTAACTTATAATTTAACTTCGCAAACGCTTTCGTACAACCTGGATAATCAGCATCAGGCGTTGGATGTTCAATAACGATCTTCTTAGGCAAACGCACCTTTGGTGCATCCATCAAAAATGGTACTAAAGCTTTATCTTCATGGCCCTCAATATCTATTTTCAATCCATGAATTTTCTTGACCTTATGCTCATCCAAAATAGCTTTCAAAGTCCGTATCGGAATATCGCCATCCGTACTTTCTTCAATCGCCACAATCGCCACATCATCTTTGCGAATAACCAATGACCCCTGCCCGTCCGTATCACTGACCGCCGCTGACACCATTGTCAGGTTTTTCAAAGCAGAGGCCGCAGCATTGAACATCAATCGTGTCGCCATCAACGGGTTGGCATCAATGGAAATGGTTTTCCCTTTATACCCCGCTTTGGCCATCGGCTGTGAATAAAGTCCGATGTTTGATCCCATATCGATAAAATTCGCGTTTCCAGGTGCATCTTTCAGCAAAAAGTCCAAATCCATGTGGTTATAATCAGGGTTCAGTAAAAGCCCGTATTCAATCAGGTTATTCTCGCCCCAGATACTATAAGCACAGTCCCGGAAAAAAATATCCAGCGGCCCTTTCGACAAAGCCAAGATCAGCCCAGTATATCCGCCTCGAAAAACCCCGCGTTTCAAAACGGTGTTTTTGCCAACAGAGATCAACAAACGCTGCACAGCGTTTGGCGCAAATTTGCCAAAGGGGGCCGCTTCATGTTTCGTACCGCCCGTTAATTCATCCGCAGTTAATGCGCGCCATACTCCAGACATTTTGTCTTTCCCTGTTTCTTTGCCGCTCAATAACGGGTTTCACCCAATCGCGCCAGCTGTACGCTTAGAATATTTTTTGATCTGCGTCTTATAACGATATCGCCTTAACTCCCGACCCAGCTTTTTGCTAAGCGGTTGCTTCGCTGACAAGGTACTACCCCCCGTCGCCGCCGTGCGATCTGCCACGCCAGAAGGCACAACACAACTTAGTTGCAACCCGGTTTCCCAATACAATTGTAACACCCCGTCAATCGGACGATCAAACCGTTCGGTTAGTTCCAACAATTCCTGCGCCGCCGCCGCACTGACAAACTGTGCGGATGTTCGCAGCGGTGTCACCATGGGTTGCACAATTATCACATCGCCATCTTGCGCAAACACAGTGTTGGTATCTAAAACTTTGCGCACCTGAAACTGAATATAGCCCAGTTCGCGCACATGTTTTTCTGCCATTGCCAAGGCTTGCATAAAGCGGGCGGGATCAATTTCAACATCATCTTCAAAAATCAAGCTGCCATCAAGCCCCTGATCCACTATCTGCTGCCAGACTTTGCGGTGGCTTAAGAAGCAACCAATCTCACCCAAATTCAGCGTAAACGGATAGCTAGGCTGCATTAACGATTTAGCCTGGTAACATGCATCAACCTCAGCCTTGGACAGTTTTGTACCATCTACCGCATCAATGATTTGCGCTTCATAAGGCGCTTTCGATATTAAATCCTGCACCTGCGCCTTGCGCCCCGTTGCGCGTTGCAGATGCACAATAAAGGTTTTGTATTCAGCCATATTCCCAAAGCCCTTCATAAACCGCATTTATGCCTGCAACTTCAGTTTCAATACTGTGCTGTTGTTTCACAAAATCCGGTGCCAACTTAGATGCCCCCAAAAGTTGTTGTTCATCCAATAACCATGCCTCAACCGCCGCAGCTGCTTGCCCTGCATCCCCAACAGGTACAATTTTTCCAAGCCTGTTCTCATTTGAAAAGGTATCAAAATAACCCACAAGTGATCCCACAAACGGCACACCGCTTGCCAAACCCTCTAACGGCGTCATCCCATATCCTTCATAACGTGGTAGTGCAACTAACAGGCTTAAAGCACGGATCAGGGCAGGCATTTCATCCGCTGCAACTTCTCCAATAAATAGCAAACGATCAGACAGGCCTGCAGCGGCAATCTTATCCAGTAGTTTTTGTTGAAACCCAAGATGCTCTTTAGCCGCCTTGCCCACAACCATTGCCACCAGATCAGGGTGTTTTGGTAAAATACGTAACATTGTATCCACAAAAACATCCGTGCCTTTTTCAGGCCGAACCCGCCCTATTGCGGCCACTGCGCGTGTGCCACCATATCCCAAAGCTTGCCATGCAGCCTCGCGATTAACCGCAGGTTTGAACCGTGCCGTATCAACACCGTGGGGCACAACACGAAAAACATTATCCACGAAAAACATCGCTTCATCTGTAGTTGGAATAACCGCATCCATCTTGGAAATCAGCCAACGCGGATAAAGCGAATGACGCCGTTGTGCCGACGATGTAAACGCAATGCGAATAGGTAGGCGCAACACATCACGCGCCCAAATTGCTGCCCGCATTTCAGGGTTTCGCCGCACATGCCATATGGCAAACGGCCTGCCATCAGGTGCTATCTTTGACAAATCATAAGCCGCGCGTTTTGAAATCGGGGTTGGGCAATTCGGCAAAGCCTGCCCCACAAGCCGCATATCAAACTGCTTTTGCTGCACACCCACCACACCCGCAGCGGTGGCCGAAACGCCAGTAAAATTCTTATTGAAATTGGTTACATATAGCGATGGTGATGACATAAAACCGCTCTCTTACTCACGCGCATATACGTCTTCGTAACGCATAATATCGTCTTCACCCAGATAACTGCCGGTCTGCACTTCGATTAAAACCATCGGCACTTTGCCAGGGTTTTCCATCCGGTGTTTTTCACCCACAGGAATATAAACCGACTGGTTTTCCCCGACCAGTTTAATCTCATCCCCGATCGTGACCTTGGCCGTTCCCTCAACTACAATCCAGTGTTCAGAACGGTGCACATGGCTTTGCAAACTCAAGATACCTCCCGGTTTCACAACAATACGCTTCACCTGAAATCGCTGCCCCAGATAGAGACATTCAAAGCTGCCCCAAGGCCGGTGATCACGCGGGTGTTGTACGGCCTGGGTAGCTTTTTTTTCCTTTAAAGCCTGCACTGCCAGCTTTACGTCCTGAGCGCGGGTTTTATCTGCGACCAAAACAGCATCAGGCATTGCTATTGCAATAATGTTCTCTAATCCGATCCCAACAATTTCCTGCCCGGCGGCCTCTGATCGTAATAACGTGTTTTTACATTCAATCCCTATCGCGGCACCCGAGGTTACAAGCCCGTTGTCATCCGCTTTCGTTTCGCGCCAGACACTGTCCCAATCACCCAGATCAGACCAGCTGCCGTCAAACGGTACCACAGACAGATTTGTTGCAGTTTCCATCACCGCATAATCAATAGATATATCCTCGGCTTGCCCCCAAGGCTCAGGGGCAAGGCGTAAAAACCCCAGATCTATTTCTGCGTCTTTAACCGCATTGCCCACAGGGTCTATCAATTCTGGCTTATGCGCCAAAAATGCATCCACAATGGTCTGAGCCTTGAATAGAAATATCCCGCCGTTCCAAAGGTAATTTCCCGCATCCAGCATGTTTTGTGCTGTCGCCAGATCAGGCTTTTCCACAAAGCGGCGCAACTTCACGGCTGCACCATCTTTTGATTGCACTTCCAATTCCAAATACCCGTAGCCGGTTTCTGGCCGTATAGGCTGAATACCAAACGTCACCAAATCCCCTGC
>CAXMSA010000140.1:2167-4632 GCA_964195605.1 uncultured Amylibacter sp. | reverse complement strand
GTCTTTTGATAAAAGTTGGCCGGTTTTTTCAGCAAGGTAAAGCAATATCGCACCACTTTCCCAAAGTGGGAATGGTTTGCCATCCGGCCCATCGGGGTCAATGATTGCAGGGATTTTGTTGTTGGGACTTAACGACAGAAATTCTGGCGTCATTTGGTCGTCGGTGGCGAAATTAACCAGATGCGCTTCATAAGGCAGCCCAGTTTCCTGAAGCATAATAGATGCTTTAACGCCGTTTGGTGTGGGCAGTGAATAAAGCTGGATGTAATCCGGGTTTTCTGCAGGCCAGCGTTTGGTGATGTTAAAAGATGATAAGTCTGACATTGGTGTTCTCCAAGTATTTGGGGAATAATTTAGTCTTAAATCAGGCTTTTCAAGTTAATTATGGGTTTACCGGATTATTTTCTTGAAAAGAGCTGTGTACGTAGCCAAATATACAGTCATATACCCACGAATAACCGGGTGAAATAAAACAGGGGATCATTATGCTTAAAGAATTCAAAGATTTCATCGCTAAGGGCAATGTCATGGACATGGCCGTTGGTATCATCATCGGCGCGGCGTTCACTGCGATTGTAAAATCGCTTGTTGCCGATTTGATCAACCCGATTATTGGGTTGTTTATGGGCGGTGTTGATCTGGTAAACAATTTCTTTGTCATCGGCGGTAATGGGGCAGGATATGCGTCATTAGAGGCCGCACGTGAAGCCGGTGCTGCGGCATTTGCCTGGGGTAGTTTTGTTATGGCAATCATCAACTTCCTGATCATCGCATTCGTTGTTTTCATGTTGGTGCGCTTTGTAAATAAAGCGAAAGATGCGGCAACTGCTGAAGAAGAGGTGGTCAAGTCTGCACCTGCAGGGCCGACAGATAATGAATTGCTGGCAGATATTTTGATGGCTTTGAAAAAGAAATAGAGCTTATGCAAATGAAAAGGCCCGTCATAATGACGGGCCTTTATGGATTATATTTTTAAAGCAGCTTGGGGATCAATGTAATCCATACCCAATGCTTTACCGACGGCTGCATACGTGATTTTGCCGGCATGAGTGTTCAGACCATTCATCAAATGCACATCATCCGCACAGGCCTGTTTCCAGCCTTTGTTTGCCAAAGCAATCATAAATGGCATGGTTGCATTGCCCAAACCGATTGTAGATGTGCGGGCAACGGCACCTGGCATATTGGCCACGCAATAGTGCATAATGCCGTCAACATCGTAGATCGGGTCATCGTGGGTTGTGGCTTTGGAGGTTTCAAAACAACCACCTTGGTCAATGGCAACATCGACCAAAACAGAGCCGGGCTTCATGGTTGAAAGCTGTGCACGGCTAATCAAAGTCGGGGCAGCGGCGCCCGGGATCAAAACCGCACCGACAACTATGTCGGCCTTTGTGATTAGTTCGGCAGTGTTATCTTTTGATGCGTAGCGTGTTTTGAATTCACTGCTAAACGCATCATCCAGATAACGCATACGTGGCAAAGACATGTCCAGCACGGTCACATCCGCGCCCATGCCAGCGGCGACGCGGGCTGCATGTGTGCCAACAACACCGCCACCGATGACAATGACTTTGGCAGGGGCAATGCCCGGAATGCCGCCCAATAGAACACCGCGCCCGCCGTTGGCTTTTTGCAATGTCCAGCTACCCACTTGCGGTGCCAGCTTGCCTGCCACTTCGGACATAGGTGCCAGCAATGGCAAAGCGCCGTTGCGGTCTGTTACGGTTTCATAGGCAATCGCAGTTACGCCGCTTTCCAGCAAGTCGACGGTTTGCGGCGCATCAGGTGCAAGGTGCAGATATGTGAACAAAATCTGACCTTCGCGCAGTTGTTTACGCTCAACCGCTTGTGGTTCTTTGACTTTCACAACCATATCGGCACGGGCAAAGATCTCTGTCGCGGTGTCAACGATTTCAGCACCTGCACTGGTATAGGCCTCATCACTAAAGCCGGCGCCATCGCCTGCGGATTTCTGGATGATAACGCTATGGCCATTGCCAATTGCTTCTAATGCAGCGGCAGGCGTCATTCCAACGCGGTATTCTTGGTTTTTAATTTCTGTAGGACAACCGATAAGCATGACAACTCCCGTATAGCTTATGTTAAAGATAAGGGAGTATTACGCGGTATTTGCGAAAATAAATAAGGTTATTGCTAGTAATTGGAAGTACCTTAGAATAATCTACGTATATTATGTATATTACGCTGAAAGATTGCATGAAATGAAAATTGACGAAATAGACCGCCGAATCTTGAACAGCCTGCAACGCACCGGGCGTATTTCAAATGCGGATTTAGCTGAAAAGGTGAACCTATCACCTTCTGCTTGCCATCGTCGTGTGCAGCAGCTTGAAAAGAAGAAAATCATCAAAGAATATGTTGCCTTGCTAGATGCACGCGAGGTCGACCGTAGAACAACTGTGTTTGTAGAGATTACATTGTCCAGTCAGGCCGACGATGTG
>CAXMSA010000140.1:0-2140 GCA_964195605.1 uncultured Amylibacter sp. | reverse complement strand
ATCCCCGATGTGCTGGAATGCCATTTAATGGCGGGCATAGCTGATTATGTCTTGAAAGTAGTGGCCGCTGACACTGAGGATTTTGCGCGTATTCACCGCAGGTACCTGTCGCGCCTGCCCGGTGTGGCGCAGTTGCGGTCAAATTTTGCATTGCGCACCGTGTTTAAAACCACGGCTTTACCCATTTAAATATTGCACCAGATAAAGCGTACCGAACCCCAAAACTACGGCACCGATAACGCTTTTTTTCCAAATGCCGATGCTTACGGCGGCAATGGTTGCCATAATACGGGCCAGATCAGGTGTGCCGCCCGTTGCTGCAGGCCATAGGATCAAAGGGGCGATCAGGCCCGGCAATACGGCGACCCCGACATAACGTAAATGGCGTAAAAACCATTCGGGCAATGTGCGATCACCCAAAAGCCCCAGAAATGAATAACGGATAAAGAAAGTACCTATCGCCATTCCAATAATGATAGGCCAGATTTTGCTGGGGTCCACGATCATTTTTTACGCCCCAGTTTCAGTTCTGCATATGCGCCTGCCATCACCGCAAGCAAAGCGGCAATGATCAGGCCAAGGCTGTAGGGTATCCACGCCAAAGCCAGTGCTGCGATCACCGAAACAACTGCCGTTATAATATGCGGGATCGTGCGTAACATAGGGGCGATCAAAGCGATGAAACAAATCGGAACCGCAAAATCCAGCGAAAACACATCCGGGATCGCTGCCCCCAATACAGCACCGATATAGGTGGAAAAATACCAAAAAGGCGTCATGATCAGCATAACACCAAAAAAATAAGCGACTTTGTTTTCAACCGGTTGTTCAGGTTGTTCTTCATACTCTCTGATCCCTAGGGCATAGGATTGATCAACCAGAAAATATGAAATCAATAATTTCATACCGGTGTGCAGTTTCCCGAAATGCGGTACCAGTGCGGCAGAATACATCGCCATTCGCAGATTAACAGCCAATGATGTCAGCAAGATAATAATCATCGGCGCATCTTCTATCAGTAAAGTCAGGGCGCTGAATTGTGCAGCCCCTGCAATGACCAGTATGGAAAATGACATTACTTGCAAAATATCCATGCCCGCTTCTGTGGCAGCAACGCCAAATAAAGTGCCAAAGGGGACAACCACCAGTATAAACGGCAGGCCATCACGAAAGCCGCGCCAAAAGGTATTTTTCACATGGATATTTACTGCAGTCATGGGGGGTAGGTTGCTCTTGGAAAATGGTGATAAAAAGTTTACCGTCTGATCGATAACCTAGCCTTGCAGGAGACGCAATTGCCCAGTTCAAATACTCCGCCTGAAATGATTATCGCCCCTGATGTGGCATCAACAAGGTTAACGCGCAAAGTTGACGGGGTGGATCAAGCGGGAATGGCGGTCAACATGTCTGTGATTGAAGAACGCCCGTTGACAATTTTTCTAAACTCCCGCGAAATTGTAACAGCGATGACTATCGGCGACTATCCTGAATATCTGGCTTTGGGTTTTTTGCGCAACCAGCAGATGCTGAGTGCGGATGAAGAAATTTTAAGTGTCGATTATGACGAAGAGTTGGAAACTGTTGTTGTGCGCACAGCGATTGAAACCGACTTTGAAGAAAAGCTGTCAAAGAAAACCCGCACATCGGGTTGTGCCGTTGGAACCGTTTTTGGCGATATTATGGATGGTCTGGATGCGGTTGAACTGCCCAAGGTGGCCGTGCGAACATCTTGGCTTTATACGCTTTCCAAAAAGATCAACACCACGCCCAGCCTGTATCTGGCAGCGGGTGCGGTTCATGCAACCGTGTTGTGCCAAGATGACCGCCCTTTGGTCTATATGGAAGATGTCGGGCGGCATAATGCGGTTGATAAAATCTCTGGCTGGATGCTGTCAGAGAGACAAGATGCAAGCGATAAAATCCTATATACAACCGGCCGTTTGACCTCTGAAATGGTGATCAAAACTGCCCTAATGGGCATACCAGTACTGGTGTCACGCTCGGGCTTTACCGCTTGGGGGGTGGAACTGGCCAATCAGGTTGGCCTGACCCTGATCGGGCGTATGAAAGGTAAGCGGTTCACCTGTCTTAGCGGAGCTGACCGTTTGATCTGGGATCATGCAAAAGACGAGGATGCCCA
>CAXMSA010000139.1:0-4779 GCA_964195605.1 uncultured Amylibacter sp. | reverse complement strand
AACTGTCAGCCGCGCGTGGCGGTATGCGTTTGATGGCCGAACAAGGCACAAAACCGGTGAACCGCTATCTGCCCCCCCGCCCCAAGGCGGACATTCAAACAGACGGCGATATTGATATTCTGGCACCATTCTTGGAACCCGTTGCCGAAACACCAAAGGGGTTACTTGGTTTGCTCGATAAAGCATTGGAGGCCCTTTGATATGCACCCCTCAGCATCCGTCATAATATTCACATCCCTCTCTGGCCTCGGCTTTGGCCTACTGACTTTTTTGGGGCTTGGTTACCCGCATGTATCGGGCTGGTCAGCTTTTGCCTTCTTCTTCATCGCGTTTGCATTATCCGTCGGCGGCTTGCTGGCATCCACATTCCATTTGGGTAATCCGCAACGCGCAATGAAGGCGTTCAGCCAATGGCGAACCTCATGGTTAAGCCGTGAAGGCGTGATAGCCGTGGCTGCACTTATGGTCATGGGGCTTTATGCCGCTTTGTTGATTTTTCTGGACATCCGCGTCACCGCCCTCGGCTGGTTGGGTAGCGCATTAAGCATTGCAACAGTCTATTGCACTTCAATGATCTACGGCCAATTGAAAACCGTTCCACGTTGGAACATGGGCGTCACACCCGTTTTGTTCCTGCTCTACGCGCTTGCAGGCGGGGCATTACTAGCCACGCAAATAGAGCTTGCCTTGTTTTTGTTGATTGCCTTAACCATCACGCAAATCCTGACATGGTTACGCGGAGATATAAGTTTTACCACAGCAGGGCACAGTATCGAAACCGCAACGGGCCTCGGTTTTTTAGGCAAAGTACGCCTGCTGGAATCGCCACATTCAGGCGAAAACTATCTGACCCGCGAAATGGTATATGTGGTCGGGCGCAAGCATGCGTTGAAACTGCGTATTATCGCAATATTTTGTCTGGGATTGATTCCGATTGTTATCTTGGCATTCGCCAATCTAAACCACATATCAGCCCTACTGGTCGTGATCCTGCACATCATCGGCCTGTTTACCGCCCGCTGGCTGTTCTTTGCCGAGGCAGAGCATGTGGTTGGGTTGTATTATGACAAGCGTTAACTGATCACCAGTATCAGCAACAGGATGCTGATCACCACCAGTGTGATACCCAGCAATTCCCTTGGGGTGCTGCGCTCCTTGAAGATAAGATAAGATGCGATGAAAGTGAAGACCAATTCGATCTGCCCCAAAGCCTTCACATAGGCCGCATTTTGCAACGTGAACGCCATAAACCACCCCAATGATCCCAGTACCCCTGTTATGCCCACCAGCGTTGTCACCCGCCAAGACTGTATCACACGGCTAATCTCACCCGGTTCACGCAAACGCAACCATAGGCTCATCGCGATGGTTTGAAACGTCGTGACACAGGCCAGTGTAAAGGCGGCACGAATGATGAAATCACCAGAGCTTAATGACAGGCTTGCACCGCGGTAACACGTAGCCGAAACCGCGAATATCGCACCCGACCCGATGCCATAAGCAGACGCACGGTTGAATATGCGTTTGTACCACGCTCCCTCACCTGTCGATTGGGGTGGATCAGACAGCAAAATCACGCCAATGATACCGACAAGAATAGTCAGCACCGCCCACAGCGATATGCCTTCCCCCAGAACGATGAACCCGACGATAGCCGTCAAAATAGCCTCGGTCTTTTTCAAAGTGATACCAACTGCGAAATTGCGTTCTGCGAACAAGGCTACCACCAACATTGTGGCGGTGATTTGTGTCAATCCTCCGATGACTATGAACAGGGTTGTACGTGGGCTGGCAGTTGGGATTTCCCAGCCGAACCATGTTAAAGCCACGACCATAAACACCGCGATCGGGGCTGCGAACAGGAATCGCGCAAACGTGGCCCCGCCTGTGGTTAACTTGGTGGCTTTCAGATGTTTTTGCAGCATAAAACGCAGATTTTGCGCGAAGGCTGCAAATATCGTTATCGGGATCCAAAGTGCCATATCAATAAGGCATCGGATGGGCTTTGTGAGCGGCAGATATTTCCGCCAAAACATCATCACTAAGGTTGATTTCGGTTGATTTTAACGCGATTTCCAATTGATCCATTTTGGTCGCCCCAAAAATAGCAGAGGCCATAAAGGGCCGTGTACAACACCATGCAAGTGCCATTTGCGCAAGGTTCAACCCGTGCTTATCTGCAATCGTCTGATAAGCCGCAACCGCAGGCCAGACTTGGGGGGTGATGCGCCCGCCTAATTCGGGTGAAAGCGACATGCGCGAGCCGTCTGGAATGGTAGTACCACCTTGATATTTCCCTGTCAGAAGCCCAGTGGCCAGCGGTGAAAATGACAACAAACCAACCTGTTCATTGTGGCATAATTCGGCCAGATCAGTATCAAACAGACGGCATAATAGGCTGTATTCATTTTGCAGTGATTGCACGCGTGGCAAGCCGCGCTCATCTGCGATGCGCAACCATTGTGCCGTGCCCCATGCGCTGTCATTCGACAGGCCAAAGTGGCGGATTTTGCCAGCATCGACAAGGCTTTGCATTGTTTCCAATACGGAAACAATATGATCTAAAACCTCTTGTTTGTTTTGATTTGTAGGATCAAAATTCCAGTTCTGGCGGAACATATATGAGCCACGGTTAGGCCAATGCAGCTGGTAAAGATCGATATAATCGGTTTGCAGCGATTTCAGTGACGCCTCAACCGCGATCTGGATGGTTTCAGGTGATATCGGCGCGCCGTCGCGCACATTCATATAGCCCGCACCCGACGCCTTGGTCGCAATCAGCACATCACCGCGCTTTCCCGATCTGGCCACCCATTCACCAATCACCCGCTCGGTATCCCCTTGGGTTTCTTTAGTCAGTGGATTCACCGGATACATTTCCGCCGTATCGATCATATTCACCCCGTAGTCCAGTGCCATATCAATCTGCATATGGCCTTCAGCGGTGGTGTTTTGCGTGCCCCAGGTCATCGAACCCAAACATAGCTCACTCACCTTCAGGTCTGTACTTCCCAAAGTATTATACTTCATTCTAACTCTCCAATTTGGCTGCATATGGACGTGACATTTCGGGGGAAGTCAACGTGAAAGCAAGGGTTGGATTTAGCAAGTAATAAACAGTTATACCTTGCAAAACCCATATATAACTAGACTATGTAAAGCAAAAACAAGGACAGAACAGTGCATATCCGCCCGGCAATTTCAGATGATGCAAACCTTATCGCTGATATCTGGAATCCTGTGATCCGCGAAACCATTACGACCTTTACCAGCATAGAAAAAACAGTGCCTGAACTAGAAAAATTGATCACAGAACGGGCCGGACTGAACCACGGGTTTTATGTGGTGCAAGATGCAAATACGCTTCTGGGTTTTGCCACTTATGGCCCGTTTCGCAATGGGCCGGGTTATGCCCATACAATGGAGCATTCCGTGTTTCTAGCACCCGCAGCAAAACGCCAAGGCACTGGCAAAGCCCTGATCGAAACACTGGAAAACCACGCCCGTAAGGCTGGCATACATTCTTTCATTGCAGGCCTAAGTGCCGAAAATACAGGGGCCATTCAATTTCATGCAAACCTTGGATATGCGCAAGTTGCCAACATAAAACAGGCAGGTTTTAAATTTGACCGCTGGCATGATCTGGTTATGATGCAAAAACTGCTATAACCATACTGAAAACCTAGTCGTAAAGGCATCATTACATGTCCATTTGGTCACGCATTTCAGACACACTTTCCGCCCTTACAACCGGCGAAACCTTGTCCAGTATTTTAGAAACACGCCAGAAAAACCCCGAGAAAAGCATAACGTTCACTATTTCAGTGATCGCTCTGGGTGCCAAGATGGCAAAAGCTGATGGGTTGGTCACAAAGGATGAGGTTGCCGCCTTTCGCCAGATATTTTACATTCCGAAACGCGATGCAAAGCAAGCCGCAAAAGTCTTTAATCTGGCACGCAAAGATGTGGCGGGGTATGATATCTATGCGGCTAAGATTGCCAAAATGTTCAAAACAGAAAAGGCCGTGTTGGAAGACCTGATTGAGGGTCTGTTTTATATCGCTGTAGCTGATGGGCATTACCATCCCAAAGAAGATGACTATGTTCACCGCGTTGCCGATATTTTTGGTCTTGATGACGCCACTTACCGCAGTTTTCTTACCCGCTTCGTACCTAATACGCCCCCCGACGCCTATGATGTGCTTGGGGTAACCCGTGATTGTTCACTCGATCAAATCCGCACCGCTTGGCGCCAAAAAAGTCGTGAGACCCACCCGGATCAGATGATGGCACGTGGCCTGCCTGAAGAAGCGATAACCATGGCAACCAAGCGGATGATTGCGATTAACAATGCCTGGGAAGAGATCAACGAAACCCACAAGGATGTCTGATGCGTCTTGCGACCTATAATGTTGAATGGTTTTCGAAACTGTTTGACCAAGATGATCAGCTGATTGACAACGGTAGTTGGTCTGGCAAGTGGAATGTTACTAAATCTATGCAAATCAATACCTTGGGAAAGGTGTTCCAAGCGATTGACGCGGATGGCATTATGATCATTGAGGCCCCGGACAGCAGTAATAATCAATCCACAATTACCGCGTTGGAAAATTTCGCATCCCGCTTCCGATTGCGCCAAACCAAAGCTATCATCGGGTTTGCCAATGACACCCAACAAGAAATCGCCTTTCTTTATGATCCGCGAACCATGGATGTTTCTCATGACCCGCAAGGCCTACCCACAACAGAAACAGGCGCACGTGAAAATCCAAGGTTTGA
>CAXMSA010000138.1:0-4815 GCA_964195605.1 uncultured Amylibacter sp. | reverse complement strand
TCCATTTCCGGGCTGAGTTTGAAAAACCGGGTTACGATTTCAAGCGCAAAGTTAAAGGCTTCCTCCATTTCCGCGTTGGTATAGCTTTGTTGACTAAAGCTGGCCTTGGGAGAGTGGAACCCCAACTTGGCTGTGGCATGCAACGTGCGGTCAGGATAACGGCCAAAATCGCCTTCGCTTTGCTGTCCTGCGAAAAACATGATTGCACAGGCACTGGCGCAAACGGCATCGCGTGGAACTGCAGTGCCAAGGTTTCGAAGCCAAAAGGGTTCATTGCCTTCATATAATGCTTCATCGCTTTGTAGAAGGTATTCAATTATTTCAATGGCCTCCATCAAGTTGCCACCGGGGCTATCAAGGCACAAAAACCGTTGTTGGCCGTCGTTCACCTGACCGATGACAGGAATGTTGTCGGGGTTCCCGATGCTGCGCGCAAAGGATTTAAACCGATCCGCATCGCCTGAAACAATGCTGCCTGACATGGTGAACAGGCAATTGCTTTCAGTATCACCGCCAAATGTGAATTCCGCGCTTTGTGCTGAAGTTATCGTGAAAAAAGTGGCGATTACCACTGATGCAAAGACCCAAATAGCTTTCATATTATCCCCCCTATGATCGCCTTTGTTAATATTTGTGCTTATTCGGGGGGAACGCAACAAATATTTACAACGCTGGTGGGGAAATAAGAAAGGCCCCGCAGATTATATATATGCGGGGCCTTATTGTCTTCTGGATGCGCTTTAAGCGAAAACCCGTGTCAGGGCCGCGTCAATTGCGCCGACAATTTTGTTCAGATCATCTTTGGTGCAAATCAATGCGGGTGACAGGCAAAGTGTGTTGTTAAAGCCCGGCACCGAACGGTTGGTGGCCCCGATGATCACGCCATTAGCCATACAGTCGCCAACAACGGCTTGCACCCGTTTTTCATCCATCGGCTCTTTGCTGTCGCGATCTATGACCAGTTCGACCCCAAGGAACAGACCTTTGCCGCGTACTTCACCGATAACCTTATGCTTGGATTTCAAGTCTTCCAGCAGGCCAAGGCAGTATTCGCCCATCTTGGTGCAATTTTCCAGCAGGTTCTCTTCTTCGATGATCTTCATGTTCTCGATTGCCGCGGCAGGCCCTGCAGTACAGCCGCCAAAGGTGGAAATATCGCGGAAATAGTTCATCGGATCAGATGCGTTGTTTTTGAACATCTCAAACACGGCTTCTGTGGTGACGGTACATGAAATTGCTGCGTAGCCAGAGGCTACACCTTTGGCCATTGTCACAAAGTCAGGTTTCACGTCATAATGTTGATAGCCAAACCATGTGCCTGTACGGCCAAGACCACAAACTACTTCGTCGATGTGCAACAGAATATCGTATTTGCGGCACAATTCCTGAATGCCTTCCCAATAGCCTTTTGGTGGCACAATAACGCCACCGCCTGCCGTGATCGGTTCCAGACATAACAACCCGATGGTGTCAGGGCCCTCGCGCAAAATCACCTCTTCGGTGGCTTTGACGCAGGCCGCACCGTAATCTTCGGCATTGTCGAACTGGTTGCGGTATTCAAGGCAATGCGGGACTTCCACAAACCCGGGCAACAATGGGCCGTATTGTGCGTTGCGCTCTTCCTGACCGCCTGCTGACAAAGTGGCAATGGTTGTGCCGTGGTAATCGCGGTGGCGATACAGGATTTTGTTTTTCTTGCCACCGTGGGTGTTGTGGCTGATCTGGCGCACCATTTTGAAGACTTTTTCATTGGCTTCAGAACCAGAGTTTGAATAATAAACCCGCTTCATGCCAGGCATTTTATCCAGCAGCATTTCGGCGTAAATAGCCCCTGGAATAGAGCCTGCGGATTGTGAGAAATAGTTCATCTTAACCAATTGATCGCGCACGGCATTGGCAATGCGTTCGCGGCCATAGCCAACATTGACAGTCCAGACGCCGCCAGAGACCGCATCAAGATGCTCTTTGCCCTTTTGATCCCAGACCCGCATGCCTTTGCCTTCGACCATGATGCGCGGTTCATTGGTCTCGAACGGTTTATGCTGGATCAAGTGATGCCAGACATGTTCGCGATCGGCTTCAACAATGTCTTGAATGTCGTTTGTGGCTAGATAATCCATGGGAACCTCCGAAATGATGGAATCTTTGACCTGACGATGGCAGGGAAAAACTGCTTTGTCAGGCCATAAATACCAACTTCGGGGTTTTAATTGTCGGTTTCGGAAAATGTGAAACTGCTATCAACCCGTGCGTATCACCTTTGCTTGAAAGCAGTTATTGCTGGCAGAGCGCAGGTGATAGTAACTGATCTTGGGATTATCAAAACCGGTGTTGAGCCGGTCCTCGATTTGATCGATTTTTGTGACTTTCCCTGTGCCGTAAACAATGCGGTTTTGCGCATCATAACCGCGTAGCAGCAATTCAGCGTTGTTTTTCAACATATCAGGCAGGGCTTGGCTGTCTGAATGACGTTTGCAAAGCGTGGCGCACAAGAAAATGGGGCCGACTTCGGCATAGGGTTGTGCGGATGGAAATGGGCGATATGCAAGGATCAGCATCGGTGCGTCTTTTGGGATGTCTTTCAGACAATGACGGCAAGGGTTTCCGTTGCCATCCGAGATCGCATGTTCGGGTAGCTGCCCATTAGCATCAGGCTTGCCGCTTTGGGCATCGCGGGCGTCTTTGGTTGGAATGGCTGTGAAAGTCAGGGGCATATTGTAGGTTCCTTTGGTTAATCTGGAACCTGAGTGCCTGTCATCTGGGGATATGTCAGCCCGTTTCTTGCTGGTTAATTTATGTCCAGCGCCTTGGCGCGCAGCACAGCAAAGGGAATGATCTCAAGGGTGTTGATATGGGTACTTTGCAATATCACATGTGGTGCGGCTTTAAATGCATCGGCCTCGGCCCAGCGTTCAGCGCATAGGCACCAACGGTCACCGGGCTGCAGGCCTGCAAAGCCAAATTCGGGATGCGGGGTGGACAGATCATTGCCGCGTGACTTTGAAAACTCAAGGAATGCTGCGGTTACTTCAATGCAAACCGTGTGTCGGCCTTTGTCGTCTGGCCCGGTGTTGCAACAGCCATCACGATAAAAACCGGTGATCGGTTTGATCGAGCAAGGATGCAGTGTTTCGCCCAGAACATTAATGCTTTCGTCGATTATCAGTGGATCTTCGGTCATTTGCCAGCATCCATAGGTGAAAATGAAAATATATAATCCAAGGTTATGCTATTTTTCTCGTCAGGCAAAGAAAAAGGCGCGGGCATTTTCTTGCCGCGCCTTTTATGGGCTTATACTGTTGGGTGGATATCGCCCAATCCAACGACGGCTTTGACAAAGCCTTCAAATTGTTTTTCCGGTGGGAACGGGGCCGGGTTAGCGAAACCGCGTTGCGTGGCAGGGCGTGCCGATACGCGGTCCCACCAAGCTTTCAAATTGGCGTTTTTCTCAAGCGGTAAATCCAGACAGGCAGGGTGAATTGTGCAAAGCCGTATCCAGGGTGCTACCGCCATATCGGCAATTGTATAGTCATCGCCCGCCAGATAATCCTGATTTTCAAGCTGCGTGTTCAGCACGCCCATAATGCGGCTGACTTCCGAGAAATACCGGTTGGTGACATCGGGAAATTTGTTGCCCCATGCGGCGGCAAACACCAGATATTGGCCAAACATCGGGACAAGTGATCCCATTTGAAACATCAGTGCTTCAATGGTTTTGGTGCGAGATTTCGGATCGCTGGGTAGGAATTTTCCAGTTTTTTCGGCAAGATAGATCAAAATTGCACCAGACTCGGTCAACACAAAACCATCATCGACTAGAACCGGGATTTTCTGGTTGGGATTAAGTGCTGTGAATTCAGGAGTGGCTTGCATGCCGCCAAGGTAAATTTGGTTTGTGGTGTAATCCAGCCCCATTTCCTCAAGCGCGATGGATATTTTCAAGCCATTGGGAGTGGCTTCGGAATAGAGTTCTAACATTTTAATGTCCTTTTGTGGTGCGTATTTGCACATGAAGTGTATTATTGCGTTATGAAGTGTATTATTGCGTTATATTGCGTTATATTGCGTTATATTGCGTTATATAGGAAGGTCGACGCGCTATAAATTCTTGAAACTTACAGAAGGGTGGTGCAAATATTAACCATGGAGCATTGGGATAATATTCGGTTTTTTCTGGCAGTGGTACAAAATGGATCGGTGCGCGCGGCGGCAATTGTGCTGAATGTTAACCATGCAACTGTGCTGCGGCATGTGGCGCAATTGGAAGGGCAATTGGGCGCGCGGCTTTTTGATAAGCTGCCGACAGGGTATGAACTGACAAATGCGGGCGAGGAAATTCTGGAGTATGCGGAACGCATGGCACAGAATTCAGCGGATTTGCAAACCCGGGTTTTCGCGCGGGACCAAAAATTGACCGGAACCTTGCGTATCGCCATGCCCAACGTGTTTGCGACTGATCTGTTTATGTCTGATCTGGCGGAATTTTCGCGTACACACCCCGAAATAGAGCTGCAAATCATGGCGTCTTACGATCTGGTTAATCTGACAAAACGTCAGGCGGATGTAGCACTGCGACTGGTTTATGACCGCAATACATTGCCGCAACACTTATATGGTGTGGCACTTCAGGATGTTTATCGTGGGGTTTATATTGCGCAAGATGCTTTGACGGCATTGCAGCAAGATCCGTCTGCCAAGGTTAAATGGATACTGAAAGAAGAAGACGGCGCGCCGCCTGAATGGGCCGACAAGGCGGCATTAGTGATGGATGCGGTGCCTTCTGTGGTTTCTGATTTGGCAATGCAATTGGCCGCT
>CAXMSA010000137.1:0-4824 GCA_964195605.1 uncultured Amylibacter sp. | reverse complement strand
TGGGCCATATCTATTCCACATTCTGCACTTGTTCACGCATTTGATCTATCACCGTCTTTAACTCTAATCCCACCTGCGTCAACGCGGTATGGTTGGATTTTGAGCATAATGTATTGGCTTCCCGGTTAAATTCCTGGGTCAGGAAATCAAACTTGCGCCCAATCGGGCCTTTAACGGCCAGTAAATCACGTGCCGCATTTATATGGGCGCGCAAACGGTCAAGTTCTTCCATCACATCTGATTTCACCGCGATAACCGCCAGTTCTTGCCGGATACGGGCCTCATCCACCCCGTCGGTATTATCCATGATCTTTTGGATATTGGCGCGAAATTGTTTTTCGGTTTTCGCAAGACGCCCCTCAATCAGCCCGGCGGATTGTTTTGTCAGCGCATCAATCTGATCGACCTGCTTGTTTAAGATCGCAGCCAAGCTTGCACCTTCGGCATTACGCGCCTCTAGGAATTCCGTCAAAACCGTTTCAAACCCTGCGGTAATTGCTGTGTTTAATTCCGCATCATCCTCATTTTGCCCATGGGCCATTTCAATGACACCACGCACCGATAACAGATCGGCCGCCCGCGTCACAGCCAGTGACAGGCCCTTCTCAATCGCCCGGTCCTCTGCGGTTTTCACCGCCTCAATCACCGCATCCAGATTGGATATGTTCAACACAGGCACCCCGCCTTCGGTCCCATGTTTTACGCGCAATCCAATGTTCACCGAACCCCGGGAACAGGCTTGGGCCGTAACCGCTTTTACAACTTTCTCAACCGCCTCATAACCTTCTGGCAAGCGTGTGCGCACATCAAGCCCGCGCCCGTTCACACTGCGAATTTCCCATACCCAGTTTACACCTTGATGTTCGCCGCCATTAGACGCGAACCCTGTCATTGAATTAACCATT
Source organism: uncultured Amylibacter sp. (assembly GCA_964195605.1). GTDB lineage: Bacteria > Pseudomonadota > Alphaproteobacteria > Rhodobacterales > Rhodobacteraceae > Amylibacter. The sequence continues at coordinate 3,919 of CAXMSA010000137.1, read as the reverse complement.
TATTAAATTTTGCCTCTCTTCTTCGATAGTTTTATGCAAAAAAGCCCACATTGAAGTATTAACAAAGCGTTACCAAATTCTGCAAGCTTTCTCAATAATACTCCAAAAATTTAACACGTTATTGAAGCAGAAGGGCCAAATGGGAAAATTTAATGTCACTGGCGGGAAAATCATTCCTCTGATCTTGAACAGAAATGTTATGAAAAAGAGCGCCCCGGACAGAAAAAAGGCGGCCTCTAAGAAGCCGCCCTTTTTACATATTGTAAAGTAAAGTTTAACTGGCTTTGCGTTGCGACTGGTGACGCGCTTCCAGCTCTTCAGAAACCAGAAATGCCAATTCCAGTGATTGCGACGCATTCAGGCGCGGATCACATGCGGTATGATAACGGCTGGATAGATCCTCATCCGTCACCGCACGCACACCACCAGTACATTCGGTTACATCCTTGCCGGTCATTTCAAAATGCACACCGCCCGGGACGGTACCTTCAGCCTGATGCACTGAGAAAAACTCACGTACTTCACGCAGGATGCTGTCAAATGGCCGTGTCTTGTAACCGGTTGATGATTTGATCGTATTGCCGTGCATTGGGTCACAGGTCCAAAGAACATTGCGCCCTTCAGCTTCTACCGCTTTGATTAGCTTGGGTAAATATTCACCCACATTGCCCGCGCCAAAACGTGCGATCAAAGTCAGACGGCCCGCTTCATTGTCCGGGTTCAGCTTGTCGATCAGCTTCAGCAAATCATCCGTGGTAATACTCGGCCCGCATTTCAGACCGATAGGATTTTGCACCCCGCGGCAGAACTCCACATGTGCACCATCCGGTTGACGGGTACGATCCCCAATCCAGATCAGATGACCCGAGCCTGCAATCGGTAGCCCAGTTGTTGTATCCACACGGCAAAGCGCCTCTTCATATTCCAGCAACAGTGCTTCGTGTGAAGTGTAGAAATTCACTGTGCGCAGCGCGTTTGTGTTATCTGAATTGATGCCCGCGGCATTCATAAAGTCCAGACTGTCGGAAATACGATCGGCCAGACGCTTGTACTTGTCAGCTGCCCCCGCTGCATTGGCGAAGCCCAGGTTCCACTCATGCACATGGTGAATATCGGCGTAACCGCCCTGGCTGAAAGCCCGCAACAGGTTTAACGACGCCGCTGCCTGAGTATAGGCCCGCAGCATGTTTTCAGGGTTTGGAATGCGCGATTCAGGCGTAAAGTCCAATTTGTTGATGATGTCACCACGGTAACTGGGCAATTCCACCCCGTCGATGGTTTCGGTTCCCGCGGAACGTGGCTTGGCAAACTGCCCGGCCACACGGCCGATTTTAATCACAGGCACTTTCGCGCCATACGTCAAAACAACCGCCATTTGCAGCATTACTTTGTAGGTATCGCGGATCAGGTCAGCACTGAATTCGTCAAAACTTTCGGCACAATCACCACCTTGCAGCAAAAATGCTTCACCACGTGAAGCCGCGCCCAGTTTAGCCTTCAGAGACCGGGCTTCTCCTGCAAAAACCAACGGTGGATATCGTCCTAGACGCGCTTCAACTTCTGCTAATTTCTCAGCATCAAGGTAATCTGGCATCTGAATACGCGGCATTGCGCGCCAGGCTGATTTTGTCCAAGCTGTTGTCATGGGACTGACTCCGTTAAAACTATCGAAGAACACCCATAAAACAAAACCTTGGCAGTTTCCAGAGCCTGTTTCCCAGCATACGGTCGTAAATTGCCAAAATAATTCGCAAATAAGACAGAAATGCTTGCCTGCGAAACAAGTTTTTGATCATGGTAATGAGAATAGTTTTTGCGGAAGCTGATTCGCCGCCCCTTTTTGGATATATGCTAATGCCACCAGTTGACACCACTGCGCCTACAAAACACTTCGTGTTTTTGCTGTTGGATCAGTTTTCTTTGATTGCATTTACAACTGCGATTGAACCGCTACGGCTGGCCAATCGTTACCATAAAAAAGCCCATTACACATGGACGCTTGTCAACGAAACTGGTGGAATGGCTGTTAGCTCCAGTGGGGTTGAGGTCAAGGTTGATATGGGTTTAACCGAGCTAAAGCGCAACGATGTGATTTTCGTTTGCGGTGGCGTGAATGTGAAAGAAAATACCACCAAGCCGATCATGAACTGGTTGCGGCGCGAAGTGCGCAAAGGCCTGACAGTGGGGGGCTTGTGCACGGCCAGCTATACATTGGCGGTCACGGGCCTGTTGCAGGGGAAAAAATGCACCATTCACTGGGAAAACTACGACAGTTTTGAAGAAGAGTTTCCGGATATTGAACTGGTCAGAAGCGTATTTACCAAAGATGGTAATAGGTTTTCCGCCGCAGGTGGCATGGCATCCGTCGATCTGATGCTGAAAATTCTTTCAGAGAACCACGGACAGGAACTGACAAACTGGGTTGCCGATCAGATGATCTACAACTCCATGCGCACCGAACATGATGAGCCGCGCTTGTCCATTCCCACCCGTATTGGGGTGCGCCACCCTAAACTGTCCAAAGTCATCCAGATGATGGAAAAAAACATCGAAGAACCGATATCGCCCTCCACCCTTGCCAGTGATGTCAGCATGTCCACACGCCAGTTGGAACGCCTGTTTCGCCGGTACCTGGACCGCTCACCAAAACGCTATTACATGGAACTGCGCCTGCAAAAGGCCCGCAATCTACTGATGCAAACCGATATGTCGGTGATTAATGTGGCCCTTGCCTGCGGCTTTTCCAGCCCATCGCATTTTTCCAAATGTTATCGCACACAATACGAAACCACACCTTACCGCGAACGTGGAACCATTCCCACGAAGTAACTGTTTAAAAAAAGGAACCCACCATATGAAAACCACCACCAAAGTCTGTGTCATAGGGGGCGGCGTGGTTGGCTGTTCCGTACTTTACCACCTTACAAAACTGGGCTGGTCAGATGTGATGCTGGTGGAAAGATCAGAACTGACATCGGGCTCTACTTGGCACGCGGCAGGCGGGTTTCATACGCTTAATGGCGACACCAATATGGCCGCTCTGCAAGGCTATACCATCCGTCTTTATAAAGAACTAGAAGAACTGACCGGCATGTCTTGCGGGCTACACCATGTCGGTGGCGTAACATTGGCTGATACCCCCGAGCGTATGGATATGATGCTGGCCGAACGCGCCAAGCACCGCTTCATGGGGCTGGACACTGAAATTGTCACCCCCGAAGAGATCAAAAAACTATCACCCATCACCAATGTGGACGGCGTCATCGGCGGTCTTTATGACCCGCTTGATGGTCACCTTGACCCCTCTGGCACCACACATGCTTACGCCAAAGCCGCGCGTATGGGCGGGGCGGAAATTGTACTGCATAATCCGGTGATTGAAACCAATCAACGGGCAGACGGCACTTGGGATGTAGTGACAAAAAACGGCACAATCCACGCCGAACATATTGTTAACGCAGGCGGTCTATGGGCCCGTGAATTAGGTGCGATGGCAGGTGTTTATCTGCCGCTGCACCCAATGGAACACCAGTACCTTGTGACCGAGGAAACCCCCGAAGTGTATGAACGCGACACGGAACTGCCCCATGTAATGGACCCGGGCGGTGAAAGTTATCTGCGCCAGGAAGGCCGCGGTATTTGCATTGGGTTTTATGAACAAAACTGTGATCTTTGGGCCGTAAACGGCACCCCTAAGGATTTCGGCCATGAGCTGTTGGAAAACAAACTCGACCGTATCTCAGACAGCGTTGAGTTTGCCTTTAACCGCTTCCCCGTCTTGCAACGCGCAGGCATCAAAACCATCATCAACGGCCCGTTCACATTTGCGCCCGATGGCAACCCGCTGGTCGGCCCCGTTTTGGGTCTGCGTAATTACTGGTCAGCCTGCGGTGTGATGGCAGGCTTTAGCCAGGGCGGT
>CAXMSA010000136.1:0-4833 GCA_964195605.1 uncultured Amylibacter sp. | reverse complement strand
CACCGAACTGGGCTTCCCATAGGGTCAATGCGTTGGGTTCGGCCAGTGAGTAGCCGTATTCGTAGCCCAGTACCGCGTATTCTGAAAGCATGCTGTCGATGACCTCATAATGGGCCTGTTCTTCACGGATGTTGTTCAGGGGGTAATATCTGACGGAAGTGTTTTGATCCATAATGCCCGAATGGCGATGGCTGAATGTGCCACGTGTACAGTCCTGGCCTGATAGGCGGATCGGGAAACCTTCAACTTGCAATGAACCGAATGCAAGGGCTTCGCCTGTGGCCCAATCGATGCCTGTGCCTGATTTTATCATTTGGGCCTTGGCATCCAGTATGCGCAAAATGGTTTTATGTGCGGCCCAACCGTCGGGCAATTTGGTCAGTGCGGCACCTACTTCGTTAAAGCGTGTTTTTGAGATGTGGGTCTTGCCGCGTTGATATTCCGGGTCTTTACTTTCAAGATGTTTCCACTTGCCATCCAGCCAATCTGCCTTGTTCGGTTTGTAGTTTTTCCCGGCTTCAAATTCTTCATTCAGCTTGGCCTGAAATGCGGCTTTGATGTCTTCGATCTCACCCTCGGGGATTAATCCGTCTTTGATCAGGCGTTCAGTGTAAATTGCCAGTGATGTCTTTTGGGTTTTGATTTTGCGATACATTTCGGGCTGGGTGAACATCGGTTCATCGCCCTCATTATGGCCAAAACGGCGGTAGCAGAAAATATCCAGAACCACGTCTTTTTCGAACTTCTGGCGGAACTCTGTGGCGATTTTAGCGGCGTGCACCACAGCTTCGGGATCATCACCGTTTACATGGAAAATTGGTGCTTCCACCATCATTGCAATATCAGTGGGATAAGGTGATGAACGACTGTCATGCGGCGAAGTAGTGAAACCGATTTGGTTGTTCACCACGATATGCATGCAGCCACCTGCGATATGGCCCTTAAGGCCGGATAGGCCGAAACATTCAGCGATTACACCTTGGCCGGCAAAGGCAGCGTCACCATGCAGCAACATAGGCATAACCGCTTTACGATTACGCCCCTTTTGATCACCTTTGGCACGGGCTTTGCCCAGAACAACGGGGTTTACCGCTTCCAGATGTGATGGGTTGGCAGTGAGTGACAGGTGCACATTGTTGCCGTCAAATTCACGGTCAGATGAGGCCCCCAGATGGTATTTCACATCGCCAGACCCTTCAACATCATCGGGTTTGTAACTACCGCCGAAAAATTCGTTGAAAATGGCGCGAAACGGTTTGCCCATAACGTTCGAGAGCACGTTCAAGCGGCCACGGTGCGGCATGCCGATAATGATGTCTTCGACACCTAAGGCACCGCCACGTTTGATGACCTGTTCCATGGCGGGGATAAGTGCCTCGCCGCCGTCCAGACCAAAGCGTTTGGTACCTGAATATTTGACATGGCAGAATTTTTCAAAACCTTCGGCCTCTACCATTTTGGCCAAAATGGCTTTGCGGCCCACCTTGGTAAAAAAGTGCTCTTTGTCGTAATCTTCAATCCGTTCTTTCAACCAAGCGGCTTGCTCGGGGTCGGAGATGTGCATGTATTGCAGCGCGAATGTGCCGCAATAGGTTTTGCGCAGTTTGGCGATGATGGTGCGCATGGTGGCGGATTGCATGCCCAGTACATTGTCGAGGAATATCGGGCGATCCATGTCGATTTCGTTAAAGCCGTAGAACTTCGGTTCAAGTTCCGGGTGTTCGCCAGTATTGCGCATATTCAGTGGGTCAAGATCAGCCGCCAGATGGCCACGGATGCGAAATGCGCGGATGACCATCAGGGCGCGGATACTGTCAAGCACGGCACGTTGGATTTGATCGTCGGTCAGGCCGACACCTGCTGATGCGGCTTTGGCTTTGATGGCTTTTTCGGGGTCTGCGGCCCATTGCCCGTCAAGGGCGGCGGTTAGATCATCGTTCGGGATCGGTGGCCAGTCATCGCGGCCCCAAGATGCGCCTTCGGCCTCTTTGGTAATGGCCGTGTTATCGTCGCCCAAATCGTTGAAAAACGCGACCCAGCTTTCGTCAACCGAGGCAGGGTCTTTCACGTAATTGGCGTGAAGCTGTTCAATATATTCCGCATTGTGGCCTTGCAGGAAGGAGGATGCGTGAAATTGGTCGTTGGACGATTGGTCGGTCATGTTTTTGATCCCAGATTGCCCCTGTTATTGAGGGTATTACGTGGAAGCCCCGCGCGCGAATTGCGCGAGGCAATTGTTTTGTGATTAGCCGATTGCTTTCATAACAGCCTCACCCAGTGACGCAGGGCTATCCGCCACCACAATCCCTGCGGCTTTCATTGCTTCGATTTTACTGGCAGCGTCACCTTTACCACCTGCAACGATGGCACCTGCGTGGCCCATGCGCCGACCGGGGGGGGCGGTGATGCCTGCGATAAAGCCCGCGATGGGTTTTTTGCGACCTGCTTTAGCCTCATCAATAATAAACTGCGCGGCGTCTTCTTCAGCGGTGCCGCCGATTTCGCCCAGCATGATGATGGAATGGGTGTCAGGGTCTGCCATGAACATTTCCAGCGTGTCGATATGTTCGGTGCCTTTGATCGGGTCGCCGCCGATGCCGATGGCAGTAGATTGGCCAAGGCCAAGGTCTGTGGTTTGTTTCACGGCTTCATAAGTCAGTGTGCCAGAGCGTGAGACCACGCCGCAGGTGCCTGGTTTGTGAATGTGGCCCGGCATAATGCCGATTTTGCATTCACCCGGTGTGATGATGCCCGGGCAGTTCGGGCCGATCAGGCGGGATTTTGAGCCGTCCAAGGCGCGTTTAACTTTCATCATGTCCAGCACAGGAATGCCTTCGGTGATGGCGACGATCAGTTCCATTTCAGCATCGATCGCTTCCAGAATTGAGTCGGCTGCGAAGGGCGGTGGTACATAGATCACGGTGGCGTTGGCACCTGTTATGTGGCGGGCCTCATGCACAGAGTTGAACACTGGCAAGTCAAGGTGGGTTTGGCCACCTTTGCCGGGGGTCACGCCGCCAACCATATTGGTGCCATATGCGATGGCCTGTTCGGTGTGAAACGTGCCTTGTGAGCCGGTGATACCTTGGCAGATGACTTTGGTGTTCTTGTTTACGAGTACTGACATGGGGTTTGGATCCTTACGCGGTTATTGGTTTGATGAGAAGGGCTTGGATGTTGTCATCCAGCCAGATTTTATGACGGTTCACGAGTTTGAAATCGAAACCAGCGTTGGCGGCGGCCGCCTTTAGCGTTTTTGTGGTGAAATAATTGACATGGTCAGGATAACGAAAGCCTGGCCATTTTGGCCCTGATATGTGGCGGTTTAGTGAGTTGTAGTTCGGCACACGGATGAAAGCTTTGCCACCTGGTTTCAGGCAGCGCATGGCCCCTTCCAGAATTTTGCCAACCTGCACTTCGTGTTCAAGATAGGAATGCATCATGATGCTGTCGAATTTATCTTCAGGGAAATCCCAGATCGCTTCGGCCCCGGCCCCGTGCAGGCATTCGCCACCCAATGCACGCATTTGTTCATCCGCGCTTTTTTGCAGGGCCATTGAGATTTCGATGCCGTGGGGGATGAAGGGCGCGCGCCAGCGCACGACATTGCCGCAGCCTACATCCAGTATGTTGCCAGCGCCTAATATGGCCAGATAATGATCGTTTGCATCACGTCTTAGGTTGTAACTTAAGATGCGTATCTGACGCGCGGCGCGTTTGATCCATGATTTACGGCGTTGGCGCATAGCGTCTTCTTCCACATAGGTTTTTTCCCATGCGAATTCTTCTTCCAGCGCTTCATAGTCAGCCGGGTTTTGTAAGTAGACCATTGAGCAGTTTTCACATTCCACCACGCGCCATTCACCGCGCGAATATGCAGGTAGATAAGTCGTTTTATCTGTGGTGCAATTCGGGCAGGCCCTGATGGATGATGCTGTGTTTTCCATATGTTGGTTAGTTTCCTTGAGCTGAAATGCGAATAGCGCTGTGGGGTTGTGGGGTGCAAACGGGATCATTGCCGGCACTAGTAATGTAGATACCCAGGCCTTGCGTATGGCTTAGGCTATGGCATTCGCCATCTTGCGGTGTGATTGTCCAGTTATCCCAATGTGTTGCCGTTATCATGTCTTTGATAACTGCAAGAGCCGTCGCCTGAGAAATATCGCCCTGAACATCGCAAAAGAAATCGTCATTGCTGCCCATCAGCGTAATCCAGACATCGTTGAAATCCGCCTCGATCCATTCATCATCACCACCAATCATCCATTTTGCGCCTTCAAGCAGTGTCAGAATAGATTTGCGGTCTGTCGGGTGCAGCATACATGCAGCTGATGCCGCACGCATCAAAGCATTGTGGTCTGTCGATTGCAGCATAGCTGTTTCCGCAACAAGAGCGGCTTTATCTTGCGCGCTGGCATAAGGTACCAGTGCAAGAGTGACAGCACATGAAAAGGTGATTGATCTAAGCCAAGAGGAAAGGGTCATTCTTCAAGAACCTCTTGGCTAAAGTATGCGACAATCGCCAATGGTTTATCAGGGTCAGTCAAGCCGATCAGGATGATATTCCCGAGATCAGCTTTATCGCCAAGTTGCCACATACGGTGGTGGAGCTTCGTTTGTTTTAGGTCCAGAACAGGTTTATCAGGCAAACTATATATGGTGCGGATTGCGGCCTCTAATGCGTTTGATGACACGTTTTGGCCCCCAACGGTGCAGCCATAGTAACGTTCTTTGCCGTTTTGATTGAATTCATTTATGTTTATTTCATAGTGCAGATCCGCATCCGTTTGGCCTGCGTATGTAAACGAAAACCCGCCCAAACCGACTGTAAAG
>CAXMSA010000135.1:0-4880 GCA_964195605.1 uncultured Amylibacter sp. | reverse complement strand
CGGCATTTATCTATCTTTGTCTTTAAGGGTGAGTTGCGCAATATAATCGGCATAGGTTTTACCTTTCTCGGGGCGAAAGTGATCGCCGGTTTTGTTGCATGTCACAATGTGATCGATACGGAAAACCCGAAAATCCTGACGGGTCTCGCACCATGCTGTGCATGTCCAGGCCCGACCCCAGTATTCAGTTTGCAACGGTCGGATGCGGCGCTCTGTTATATCATCCGCAAGGCTTTTGTAGATTATTTGTATGATTTGACGTTTTGCGATGGCGGTTCTGATGTTGGCAAGCTGATCCAATGTGGGCGGTGTATGGGCTGCGTAGATTGAGAGGTGCTTCAAATGTGCCTGGCCTTTGCGATCACTGGGCAGCACAGCCTCGACTTTATTTAACAACCGTTCGGCGGCGTCTGATAATTCAGTGTCTGCGGTTTGGCGCACCACCTCCATGCCCAGATGCAGGGCTTCCAGTTCGGATGTGGTCAAGGTGAGAGGCGGTAGGAATATCGGTTCGCGCAAGATGTAGCCGAGACCGCGCTCGCCCTCTATGGGCACGCCTGATGCGATCAGGGTTTCGATATCGCGGTATATGGTGCGCAGGGATACTTCTAGCTTTGCCGCGATATCGCGGCCAAGTAACAACCGACCGCCTCTGAACAGTTGCATTATTTCAAAAAGGCGGTCGGTTCTGCGCATTTAGCTGATAGAGACCTCTAGTTGGCTGTGGCGCATGACGGCACTTGGCCCGTCGATGCATTGCATGAATGGAATTAAGCTTTGGTTTTGCATCAAGGCCTCTGCCGCGGATTTTGCATCCCCAAGGCTTGCCCATTCGATCTGTTCGACCCAAGTGCCGTCATCACTGCATGACAAACGGCGGGATATAAAGCCTGTGCGACTTTTGATGAAATCGGTTGATACGGGGACGGTATTCAGGAAATCTGCCCGAGAGACACCAGACGCCAGTTTGAAGGTGACAGTTTCGATTGTATGCGTGTTCATTTTATATGCCTTTGTTGTTAGTTGAAACAAAACACTAAACCAAGGCAACTGACAACATCCTGTCAGTTGAAATGTATTATTACAATTTTTTTGATATATGGTGGGTCTACCTACTCAGGGTTGGCTACAGACAGGTAATCGCTTGGCGGGATATAGATTAAGTCTTTGATACCCAGCAATTCCCTATCATCTGCGTTTAATTGGGAAATTGCGGTTTTTACTGCGTTGAAGCAGTGTTCCTGATTAGCGTTCGGGCCAGCGATATAGGGCAGGCCGGGCGTGGGCTTTGTCCAGGTTAAAACCCGCAGGTTATGGGCAAAATCTTCGTATTTTGTTATCAAACGCCAAGTGACAGCATCAAGGGCTGCAATATCTGCGCGGCTTTCTGCTACCGCGCGGGCGGAAGCAAGATGCTGATGGGATTGACTACGGTTTTTAAACCAAAACCCCAAAGGTTTGAGATGTGCAAAAGCGGCAGCGTAACCAGACTGGGAAAAGTCCTGATTATAAGTGAAGTTAGCGTCTTTATAATCAGTAAGCGCGTTGTGTGGGTCATTTTTGCGTACGATAAATGCGCTGCGATAATAGCCTTTCGGACAGCCCAAAAGGCCGAAGTCGGGGGTTCCGATCAATGTTACATTTGGGTGTAACCATTTCCGGTAGGGCATGCCGCATGTCTGGCTGAGGACAAGGTTGGGGTTATTCCAGACGGAAAATTCCTCGGCGTCTTGTGACAGGTTCTTGGGGCTGCCAATCCCCACTTGCGCAAGGTTTTTACGGATCAGTGCCCAATAGCGATTATTGGCATCTTCGAGCTCTGGGCGGCAGTACATCATCAGGTTTGCAATCATGTGATCAGTCCTTTTTAGGTTATCCGCAACAGGCTACGTCTGTGCGGCAAAGACAGGATGAGGTAATGGCAATATCGGTTTTTGCCATCGCTTCTGCCAGTTGCTTTTCATATTTGGGTAATTCGTACGTATCATCGCGATGGCGCAGGCATTCGACCAACCCGTGTAAGGCCCAGACATTACGGGGATGTTGGGCGCAACGTTGCAGTTTATCGTTCAGCCCAAGGTCTGTGCGATAAACCTCTTCGGCCTCATGATAATGGCCTTGTTCCAGTAAAAGGGCGGCCAGTGCGTGGCGTGGTGGGTGCATCCATGCCCATGGTTCGCTGTATTCAAGATTATCATCACGTTTGACGCTTTCACGCAGATGGCCGTAGGCCTGGTCGTAATTTCCCTTATGATATTCCAGTTCGCCATCCAGCATTTTTTCACCAATGCCCAAAGAGATTAAGGCTTTGTTATTAAAAAATTTTCGGTTTTTCGGAATATTTTTGAGTGAGCTGTGGAAAAGCTTACGGTGTTCTTCGGCTGCGTCAAAGTTTTTCAAAGCGGCAAAGGCCACGCCTTTTGCGTAATGATGCATGGAAGTGGAAACGCAATATAAATCCGGGTAATCTGGCATCGGGGTATCTGCGATATCCTGCCAACGGCCAAACCGAATGAGGACGTGCATTTTCATGGCGTAATACCCCTCCATAGTGCTTGCCAACTGCGGGCGGCCTTTGACGCTAAGCACGTCTTTGGAAAGGGTTTCGCAAATTTTGTCAGCAGCGACTATTGCGGGCTGGTATTGGCCCAGAAACATACAGGTATACATCATCAGGTGTAAATCATGACATCTGGCGGTGGTATAGAAATTAAACGGGCCAGCATAGTCATTGTACATATCATCTGCGCGAATAGCTTTTTCACTGGCGATTTTAGCTTTTTCATACTCGCCGCAAAGCACATATGTGTGGCCCGGCATATGGTTCATATGGCCTGCATCAGGGCAAAGCGAGCCCAGAATATCGGCAGAGCGCATAGCGCGTTCGGGTGTTAGTGACATCTCGGTCAGGTGGATATGCAAATGTATAATTGCGGGGTGTTGTGTTATGCCCTTGGCATCGGCCATTTCGATGGCGCGTTCGCAAACTTCCAGTGCTTCCAAAGTATCGGCACCTTCTGCTGCTGTGTTGGTTTTTACATTCCACAACTTCCACGGTGTTCGGGTCATCATGGCTTCGATGAATAGCGCCATGACATCAAAATCGTCAGGGCAGCTTTGGTAGACCTTGCGCATGGCGTCGGCGTAAGCAGCATCCCAGTTGTCAAAGTCTTGTTGCGGCACTGTGTGCGATTTTTGAAACCGCTCAGCTAACGCGTTGATCAATGCCTGTTCGGCTTCAGTACAACTATGAGCCAAGCTAAGAGATTTTTGGACATGTGAGTAGCAGACCTCTGTGGTATTGGCGGCTTCTTCATGGGTCAGGTCACACCATGGTTGATTATAAAATGGTCCTAATGCATAAGCGATGCCCCAATGTGCCATGGCGCAGTTCGGGTCAAATTCCAAAACCCGTTGAAAGCATTTCGCGCCTTCTTCATGGTTGAAGCCAAAACACCAGTTCAGGCCTATATTGAAATAGTTTTGTGCCTGTTCTGAATCGGTTGTAATGCGGCGCGTATGTGTGCCTAAATCAAACTGTTCCATAGGTTTTTTATACATAAAAAATCAAACACAGCAAGATGGATTACAGGTAATATAATGCCTAGAACCTTAGTTAGTCAGAGCGTCATATGCCGCGCCCGTGCCCCGCGTTCAATGGCGGCAGTTTGCAGACGGCCAAGGCTTAGCTCGTAACGCGTTTCTTGCAAGAAACGCAACTCTTCATCACGCAAACGGCCATCAGATGCAGCGATATCGCAACATAGCGCGTAGGCAGTTTCATAAAGCTTTTCAGGCAGAGCCGCGCGGACAAGACCGAACAGGGCGTCCAGCCCGTCTTCTTCTTCGAACAGGTCGAACACGGTTTGTGAGGTGGTTTTAATTCGATCTATATCGTAATTGGCGAAAACCGGCAGGTTGTTGATGATGCGTTCTATGGTCAGAAGCTCTAGGGTTTTCATTGCTTCATCAGAAACAGAGGTGGCAACCATCATGGCAACAAGCGCGTCTTCGGGGCTCCATGGGGTGGGAATTTGTGTCATCTGCTCGACTCTCTTATGTAATTCAGGCTTCACAATATTGACCCTGCACGTTTGGGGCAATAGGGAAGGGGACGAAATAAAATTGATGGAAAAAATCATGCCCGATGTGCGCGAACTTGCGATGAAATCCAAAGCTTGGCCTTTTGAAGAGGCCCGCAAGCTGTTGAAGCGTTTCAGTAAGGGCGCGCCTGAGAAGGGCTATGTGTTGTTTGAGACAGGTTACGGCCCCTCTGGCCTGCCACATATCGGCACCTTTGGCGAGGTTGCACGCACCACGATGATCCGGCGTGCGTTTGAGGTAATCTCGGATATTCCGACAAAACTGATTTGTTTTTCCGATGATCTGGACGGAATGCGTAAAGTGCCGGGCAATGTGCCCAATCCGCGCGCGTTGGATGAGCATTTGCAACGTCCGTTAAGTGATGTGCCTGACCCGTTTGAGAAATACGACAGCTTTGGAGCGCATAACAACGCGATGTTGTTACGGTTCTTGGATACGTTCGAGTTTGAGTATGATTTTTACAGCTCGACCGAATTCTACCGTTCTGGCGCATTTGATGAGATATTGCTGAGTTGTGTTGAAAAGTACGATGCGATTATGGAGGTAATGCTGGCGTCTTTGCGTGAAGAACGGCAACAGACCTATAGCCTGTTTTTGCCGATTTCACCCACAACGGGGCGTGTATTGTATGTGCCGATGAAAGAGGTGAATGCAGCGGACGGGACGATCACTTTTGATGATGAGGATGGTACGAAAATTACCACGTCGGTGACAGGCGGTAAGGTAAAATTGCAGTGGAAACCAGATTTCGGGGCGCGTTGGGCAGCCTTGGGTGT
>CAXMSA010000134.1:0-4943 GCA_964195605.1 uncultured Amylibacter sp. | reverse complement strand
CAACCAGACTGCGGAGAGAAGCGTGACCCGGATGAGTAACAATGACCCATGAAAAAAATGAGCTAAACACCCAATGAGCGAAGCTGACCTTCGTCTCTGATCAAACTGGTTGCGCACGGAATTCCAATGGAAGAAGCCCTACCGCCATTCACTTCGACAGTGTCAGGTATGTTGCATTTATTCCGTAAAGGTTGCGTACAGACAGGTTTGGGCGCTAATTTGTTGGTCTTAGGCGATCTAGGTGGCGTGTAAGACGTTATGGCCCGTGGCCGCTGGCATGTTCGGGATGGGCAGGTTAAGGTGTTTGAAATCTACGAAAACGAACAATCGGATATCACCCAATAGATATCCGAAAATACTAAGAAAGTTGACTATAAAGATGTGCCCAGCACCTGTAAGTAATGCAGAACCCAGGGGGTTTATCATTCCCATTGGCGGCGGTGAAGACCGCGTAAAAGAAATGCAAATTCACCGCAAGTTTGTTGAACTTTCCGGAGGGGCAGATGCGGATATTGTGGTAATCCCAACGGCTTCTCAGTTGGAAAACACAGGTCCGGACTATAATGATATCTTTCGCGAGCTGGGTGCAGGCAAGGTGGAATTCCTTCCGATTACCAATCGCGCTGACTGTGACAATCCTGATTTTGCTGAAATGCTGGACCGAGCCACGGGAATATTTATGACGGGTGGCAATCAATTACGCCTTTCCACGATCCTTGGCGGTACGCTTGTTGCCCAAAAAATCCGTCGTCAGAATGCGGCAGGTGTGCCTGTTGCCGGCACCTCGGCTGGTGCATCGATTATGTCGGAACATATGATAGCAGGCGGAGCCAGCAATGCAGCGCCTGCCGAAGATAGCGTTAACTTGGCACCCGGTATGGGCCTAACAAACGCAGTGATCATTGATCAGCATTTTACGCAGCGCAATCGTCTGGGTCGTTTGTTGGCAGCGGCGTCCTATAACCCATTTCTGACCGGATTGGGAGTTGATGAAGATACGGCGGCGTTTATCAGTGCCGACAATGTCTTGGAAGTTGTTGGTAGCGGCACCGTTACTGTGGTTGACGCCAGTGCACTGACCTATTCTTCGATGTGGCAAGCTGGCCGAGGTGAGGCCCTTAGCCTGCTGGGTCTGAAAATCCACGTGATGGGTGAGGGCTGTCGTTATGATTTAACCAACCATCAAGCCTACCCGCCAGAAGAACACACAGTTTTTTGCAGCCTTCCAGCTGTAAGTGATGAAGCGTATGCCCAGAGCAATACTGCCAAACAGAACGCATAGGGAATAAACCCAGAAGGTATCTAAATGAAAATAGTTTCAACCAATGTCTACGTCGGCCCAAATGTCTGGGCTGGATTTCCGGTAATTCGCCATGTTGTCGATCTTGGGGTGTTAGAAGGTTGGCCATCGGCCAAGCTTGGAACTGGGTTTATTGATGCGTTGGTGCAGGCTTTGCCGGGGTTGGCGGAACATGGGTGTTCCTACCGCGAACCGGGCGGCTTCATTCGGCGCCTACATGAGGATGAAGGAACATGGCTTGGACACATATTGGAACATTGTTCCCTTGAAATTCAAGGCGTTGCAGGTACAGATGTAACTTTTGGCCGTACGCGCGGCACCGGTGAAGTTGGACATTACAATATGGTGTATGCATATCGTCAGCGTGATGTTGGATTGGATGCTTGCAAACTGGCGTTACGGTTGTTGATGCACCTTTTGCCGAAGAATGCGCGCGAACTTACAGATTACAGTTATGACGCGGAATTTGAGTGGGAAGAAGAGCTAAAAGACTTCGTTTTGAGTGCGCAAAGACGTGAGTTTGGGCCATCTACAGGTTCGCTGGTCAAAGCTGCCGAAGAGCGTGACATTCCGTGGTTGCGTCTTAATCAATATTCGCTTGTTCAGTTTGGCCACGGCAAATATCAGCAACGTATTCAGGCAACAATTACATCTGAAACCCGCCATATCGCGGTAGAAATTTCCTGCGACAAAGAAGATACGCATAATTTGCTGAATGATCTTGGACTGCCTGTGCCCAAGCAGCGCATGATTTATAATCCCAAGGCTGCGGTGCGTGCGGCGCGTCACATCGGATTTCCAGTTGTTCTTAAGCCGCTTAACGCAAATCACGGGCGGGGCGTGTCCATCAACCTCACGGAAGACAATCAGGTTGAAACCGCTTTTACCGAAGCTAAACAACACAGCAGCGGCAACGCTATTCTGGTCGAAAGCTTCGTGACTGGATTTGATCACCGCATGTTGGTGGTCAACAACGAGTTGGTGGCAGTGGCCAAACGTGTTCCCGGCCATATTGTCGGTGACGGCAAAAGCACAATTGCCGAGTTAATTGAGATCGTAAACAGCGATCCTCGTCGGGGCATCGGCCATGAAAAAGTGCTGACCAATCTGGAATTGGACAATCAAGCCAACCGTTTGATGGAAGAGGCGGGCGTGACCGAGAATACAGTACTGCCGGATGGCGAGGCTTTGTATTTACGTTCAACGGCCAATTTGTCTACGGGTGGCACCGCTATAGATATGACAGATATGGTGCATCCCGATAACCGCGATATGGCGGAACGTGCGATCAAAGCCATTGGGCTTGATGTTGGCGGGGTTGATTTTCTGATCGATGACATCACAAAATCCTACAAGGAAATCGGTGGCGCCATTGTTGAAGTCAACGCGGCACCCGGGTTCCGGATGCACGTAGCCCCCAGTGAAGGCGCCGGGCGTGATGTGTCGGGCAAGGTGATTGATATGCTATTCCCTGTGGGATCGAACACCCGTATACCAATCAGTGCCATTACCGGAACCAACGGTAAGACAACCACATCGCGCATGTTGGGCCATATCATGAAAACTAGCGGAAAAATCGTTGGAATGACTTCAACCGATGGGGTCTATGTGGACGGTAAGCTGAGCGTGAAGGGCGATATGACCGGCCCGACCTCTGCCCAGATTGTGTTACGTGATCCTTCGGTGGATTTTGCCGTTATGGAAACTGCGCGCGGTGGGTTACTACGTTCGGGATTGGGTTACCAACGATCTGATGTGGCGGCCTGTTTGAATGTAACCGCTGACCACCTTGGGTTGGGCGGGATCGATACTGTTGACGAACTGGCGGTGGTAAAACGGGTCGTTGTCGAGTCTGCGACCGATACAGTCGTGCTAAATGCCGATGATCTGCACTGTTTGCGAATGGCTGATTTCTCCAATGCCGACAACATTTGTTATGTGACGATGAATTCTGAACACGCGCTGGTAAAACAACACATCCGTGCCGGTGGCCGGGCCGTTGTCCTTGAAAAAGGGATGAACGGCGACATGATCACGATCTATGATAACGGCACTCACATGCCCGTTCTTTGGTCACATTTGATCCCTGCCACGATGGAAGGCAAGGCAATGTTCAACGTGCAAAATGCCATGTTTGCGGCTGGGATGGCATTCAGTTTCGGTGTTGATCTTGACAATATACGACACGGGTTACGCACTTTTGACACAAGCTTTTTCCAAGCCCCCGGACGTACGAACGTCTTTGACGAACACACATTCAAAGTGATCCTTGATTATGCCCATAATCCTGCGGCTTTCAGTGCGATGGTTGATTTGGTTGACCGATTGGAAGTTTCGGGCAAACGCATCGTGGTTGCATCGGTACCCGGTGATCGGCGCGATGAAGATGTGTTTGAAGCTTCCGGAATATTTGCTGGGCATTTTGACCACTATATTCTTAAAGCTGACGATAACCGGCGAAAGCGCGGGCATGATGAGATACCGAAAATGCTGGAGCAAGGTCTTTTGAAGCACGGCATACCTGCGGATGCAATCTCAATAATTCCTTCAGAAATAGAAGCGTTGGAACACGGGCTGAATATGGCTTCCGAAGGTGATTTGCTGATGGTGTTTGGTGACGATAGTGCACGATGTTGGAAGCAGATTATCTATTTTCACGATGAAGACCGACCAGAGCCAAAAGCCACAATTGCAAATGATGAAACCGAGGTTCTTGGATTGAAGGACATTGTTGGGGAAGGTGATACGCTGATCCGGGATGCGCGGGGCGTTCGGCTGGCTAAAAATGTCAGTGAAGACGCTGATTAGGAGCTTGCATATGGTTGTATCAATAGAAAACATTGAAGACGCGCTGTCCATTCCGATCCCATCTTCGGAGCATCTGGTGCTGGACGATACACGACGCTTAACAGGCCCTGGCTTGCTGTGGGAGTATCCCGGTGCTGTGCTTGACGTGCTTTTCGATGGTATAGCACCAGATACACTAATTCTGGTGTGGCAGAAAAATGTTAGGCACGTATTGGATGCTGTGGGGTGGTTGGACCAATCACACATAGAGCGGCAGTTCGACAGGGGCGCCAATTTGGCCATATCGGCACCGATGGATCAATTGTATTCTGCGATATTCGTTGCCCAAACCGCATGGCATTTCAGTGCAGCCGAATTGCTTGGTGAAGAGCCAAGCGATTTTACGTCGATGATCAATGATTTGAAGTCGGTGATGCAACGTGAAGCAAATCCTCGTTTGATAGCGTTGATGGATGAAGCCAATAAACGCCGGATTGATATTCTTAGCGACGACGATGATGTATCCTTGGGCCACGGTATGGGTTCCCAGACTTGGCCTGTTACCGAATTGCCCGACCCCAAAGATGTAGATTGGGATAAGCTATATAATATTCCGGTCGCCCTTATAACTGGTACCAATGGTAAGACTACTACCACTCGTTTGTGCTCAGCTATCGCCAAGGCTTCGGGCAAAACGGCGGGTTTGACATCAACAGATTTTGTGCAAGTCGGTGACGATATCTTGGACCACGGGGATTACTCTGGGCCGGGTGGTGCCCGTATGTTGTTGCGCGATCCACGTCTGGAGATTGCATGCCTTGAAGTGGCGCGTGGAGGTATTTTACGCCGCGGCTTA
>CAXMSA010000133.1:0-5047 GCA_964195605.1 uncultured Amylibacter sp. | reverse complement strand
ACAGCACCAGCGCTATGGTTTAAACCACTGGCCGATTGTATTTGAGGTGTCCATCGTCGGATGAATATGTGTCCCAAGCCTTGAGTATCGCTTAGCACACAGCGGCCGATCACGCTAGAAATGTGCTTATTGGAAGCTTTGAGACTGGTTAAAGTTCCTCTGACAGTACCCGCAAAAGGGTAGCATGACGATTGCGTGATGGCTTTAGCGATGGCCCTGATATTGGCAATGAGGTTGCTATGAGTACAGCACAAGTAACCTTTAGGTTTGAGTTGGCGTACACTTTATGGTAATCTTAGCGTTCAGGTGGAGCCTGTAGATAAGCCATAAAGGAGTAAATTTTGAAGGATCTGTTTTTGTTTCTTTGTGGCATAATTTTCTTAGTAGTGGCTGTCTGGTTGGGTGATCAATATTATGGGGCGGGTATCGCCGCGGAAGCATCCTTTATCCTCGAGAAAATAATGAGCGGGTATTACTTCGGTGTCGGCCTTTAACCTTGCCAGAGAAGATGCAGAGCTTTTTTAATTCTAATAGTATTCCTCTTCCAGTTTCCGTCTTTGGGCCTCGCTATGTGACCCTATTAATCTACGCATTTTCATCTGTTATCGTCAGACGGTGCTGTCAGAGGAAACCTACTTGAAACGGGCGGAGCGGTGAAGTAGCGTTTTCGAATGACATAAACCAACCCATTTAGCTATTTCAAAACCAGTCCAGACATCATCCGTCTGGCAGTGATGCTCTATATTCGTTTTCCACTTTCGCTAAAAAATGTGGAAGATCTGCTGCATGTGCACCCCTTTCGGGCTTTTGCAAAGCAAAACCCTACTGGCACCGGGTATCAATATCAGCCATGAAACGGTTCGGCTTTGGTGGAACAGGTTCGGCCCGTTGTTCGCCTCTGAAATCCACAGAAGCCGGATCAGGCGGATGCGTACCTATCCAGACTGGCAATGGCACAAACTAAGGTCATATGATGCGGCAATGATAGTCACCGGCAACGATAAGCGCCAAGAGGCCGGTCGATGGCAAAATAATCGAGCGGAGAATTCACACCCCCTGCCTGACAATGGTTTGTTTGCAAACCATGAGAAGGGGCCTTTTCGACGACGAGAAAGGCCGATGTTACGCTTCCGCCGAATGCGAAGTTTACAAAAATTCACCGCCATTCACTCTTCAGTCTACAAACACTTCAATCCTTTGACCGGCAGGGTATGTTTACATGCCTGAGAGGGGGCGCGCAGTCTATCTAAACGAGATCATTTCAAACGCAACCGCACCGCCGCTCTTACCGAATGGTGGCAGCTTTGCTCGGCATAGCTTTAGGTATATCGAGGAAAACTGAGACTGGTTCGAATTTGTCTGACAGCACCTTTGACCTGCATTTTCATATACAGCCAATGATTACATCATGCGCAAGGCAGTAATTCATCAAATACATTGCCTCTACCTTTGTGCCCTTAGTTATCTGTCTCATGTTCCACTCCGATGAGCCAAAAACATTCCCTTATCAAATAGGACTATTTGGGCCCATAAAGCAGACGTTAGACATTTCCATCTGATTTTTGCATGTAATTTTAATATTTATAGTGATCTGTATATCAAGTTTATGCAGCACCCGGAACTTGAGATCTGGTTAAAGGAAGTTATGGAATCCAAGGCCATTCCAGCCAATTCAGTGCAAGGGTTGGTAAATTTAGCCCGTAAAATTGGGGTGCCCTGATCTAACCCATATTTTTTTGAACCAGATCAAAGAAGGTTGCGCTGCCAATTAGCCAAGGTAGGGTGGCAAAATTACTTAACTGCGGGGATCAAGTAGTTTTGCCAAAATACGCTCTTTGGTGATTTGACCAATCAGAACACCATTATCGATCACACCAACTGGTTTACCGGTTTTGCCAATCTTTACCATTACTTCGCGAATATCCGTGTCAGGGCTGACCGTGACTGCAGGACTACCTTGAAGAGGTTCAGCCACGTCGCGGGCGCATAACACACCCAACGGGTTCATATGGGCAACAAAATCAGCGACATATTCATTGGCGGGCTGTGAATAAATCTCTTGCGGGGTGCCACATTGCACAATGCGGCCACCTTCCATGATCGCAATTCTGTCACCAAGTTTGAAAGCCTCGTCCAGATCGTGGCTTACAAATATGATCGTGCGTTGTAGATTGCGTTGCAAGTCTAACAATTCATCTTGAAGCTTGGTGCGGATCAGCGGATCAAGGGCGGAAAACGGTTCGTCCATCAGCAGGATCGGGGCATCGGTTGCAAAGGCCCGTGCCAGACCTACACGTTGCTGCATACCGCCTGAAAGCTCGCCCACCTTGCGTTCGGCCCAGTCTGACAGGCCAACAAGGGCTAGCTGCTCATCGACCTTTGCGTTGCGCTCGGCACGGGGCATCCCGCCTAGTTCCAGTCCAAGTCCGGTGTTTTCACGTACTGTACGCCAAGGTAATAAGCCGAATTGCTGAAATACCATCGCAACGCGGTGCTGGCGCATATGGCGAAGCGTCGCAGCAGAGGTCTTGGTGATATTCACCATGGCATCGCCATCGTTCACATGTACTGCTCCACGCGCCACGGGATTTAGCCCGTTTACAGCACGCAATAGCGTTGATTTCCCAGAACCGGATAAGCCCATAAGCACAAGAATTTCACCCTCGAGAACCGAGATGGAACAGTCATGCACCCCCAGTATCTGGCCGGTTTTTTTCTGGATTTCAGCGCGTTCAAGCCCTTTGTCCATCAAGGGCAGGGCACTTTGTGCGTCATCGCCGAAAACGATTGAAACGTTATCAAATTCTACCGCGACATTCATGATTTGCGCTCCACACGTAGCATCCGGTCAAGCATTATCGCGACGACCACAATCACCAAACCGCTTTCAAATCCAAGGGCAGCGTTTACTTGACTAAGGGCGCGCACCACTGGCACACCAAGCCCGTCCGCACCCACCAGAGCTGCGATGACTACCATGGATAGCGACAGCATAATCGTCTGGTTCAGGCCCGCCATGATTTGCGGCAGGGCGTAAGGTAACTCAACTTTCCACAGGGTTTGTTGTGGCGTGGCCCCAAATGCTTCGACCGCTTCCAAAAGCGGTTTGGGCGTGGCGTTTATGCCCAGATAGGTTAGGCGGATCGGGGCCGGGACTACAAAAATAACTGTGGCTACTAGTCCGGGAACCATGCCAATGCCAAAGAAAACGATCATCGGGATCAGGTAGACGAATGTAGGCAGTGTCTGCATCAAATCTAGTACCGGACTCATCGCACTATAAAGCCGAGGACGGTGTGCAGCGGCAATGCCGATGGGTACACCAATGGCCATGCAGCTGAAGCATGCGAAGGCCACAAGTGTCAGGCTTTCCATGGTTTCTTCCCAATAGCCCTGATTGATGATGAACAGGAAGCCGAACAAACTTAACAGGCATGTTTTCCAATTACGTTGCAGCACCCAAGTCAAAGCCACAAATAATGCCACTATAATCAGGGGATTGGGATAATTCAGGATAAACAGGACGGTATCGATTAACCAGCTCAGCCCGTTTTCGAAGCTTTCAAAAAACCATTCGGCATTGTCGCGCAGCCATTCAAAACCGTATTTTGCGGTTTTCCCAATTGGGATCTTTGTCTCTGTCAACCACTCCATATCTACCCCCGATTTTCTTTTCCAGATACAAAATTGGCCCCGGTGTTAGTCAGGGCCAATTTGATTTTAAATTACATGTCCAATGCCGCGGAAACTGCACTTGCTGCATCACCGCCGTCTTTGGTGGTAACACCTTCCAGCCATGAGCTAATCGCATCGGGGTTGGCTTTAAGCCACGTTTTTGCAGCGTCATTCGCGTCTTCGCCATCATCAAGGATTGCACCCATGATTTGGTTTTCCATAGCCAAAGTGAAGCTTAGGTTGCCAAGGAAAGCACCCACATTGGGACATTCTTTAGCGTAGCCGGCACGGGTGTTTGTATAAACATCGCCCTCTGCGCCAAACCATTCTTCACCACCGGTCAGATAAGTCACTTTGAAATTAGAATTCATCGGATGCGGAGCCCAGCCAAGAAAGACAATAGGTTTGTCTTTGCTGCTGGCGCGATCAACCTGTGCCAGCATGCCCTGTTCGGAGCTTTCAACCATCTCAACACTACTTAGGCCAAAAGTATCAGCAGTAATTAGATCCATCACGATGCGGTTGCCGTCATTGCCAGCCTCAATGCCATAAATTTTCCCATCAAGCGCATCAGCGTTGGCGGCAATATCGGCAAAAGTCTTGATGCCTAATTTGGCACCTGCGGCATTGGTGGCAAGGGTATAGGCAGTGCCGCTCAGGTTGGCGCGTACAGTATCAACTGTGCCCGCTTCGCGGTATTTTGCAATGTCACCTTCCATAGTCGGCATCCAGTTGCCAAGAAATATGTCGACGTCGCCTTGTTCTAGCGAGATATAGGTCACTGGTACGGACAATACTTTGATATCCGTTTCATAGCCTAAAGCATCCAGCACGATGCTGGTGGTGGCGGTTGTCGCTGTGATGTCAGTCCAGCCGACATCTGAAAACGTGACTTTTCCACAGTTAGCCTGTGCAGCACTGGCAAATGACGCAAGCACCAGAATGCTTGCAGCGGTTGATTTGAAATTGATCATCAGGTCTCTCCCATAAGTGTGTTTTTGTTGATTGACGGTTCAGCTAAAAATGAATTTCATCCAAAAGCAACCAGTATTTGCATGAACCCATGACTTTTTATAGGTTATCTGATGGAATCAACAAGCGCTACAGCCCTGTATAGGATCATTACGCAGTTCTGGCAGTGGTATTGTCAGAGGAAACTGATTTGCTATTGTGACCTGCGGATTTGGACTGGTTTCAAAACTATATATTTGGCTATTTACCAAGTAAACCAACAAACTTTGCCCAATATGTAATAAGATTATGATCTATTTTACAGGTAGCCATAGCAGGTTTTGTCACCGTTATCCATTGCCTGACAGGGCATTATATGCCCGAGAAGGATATCGTTTGGGTAACAAAATATCGGTACAAG
>CAXMSA010000132.1:0-5139 GCA_964195605.1 uncultured Amylibacter sp. | reverse complement strand
ATAAATCTGCGGATGCAGATCAGGTGAAAACGCTAAAAACGGCAGCTTACCAAGCGTTGCAACCGGAATTCAACCTGCGCTCTGACCGGTTCTACAATGCGCCTGACACTGAGTTTGATTTCACCGAACAGGGTGGCCTGATGTGGGGCGAACACGCCATTGGCAAACTGGTGAAGGGCGATGATATCATGTCTCCCGCGATCAAGGTTTTTGTCGATGATGAAGCGGGTGAAGCCGTTGCTGGCAAAGTGCGTAAGCGTCTGGGTCATTTCATCGACCGTAAAATTGCTGCGGCCTTTGAACATCTGATTACAATGAAAAATGACGAAGCACTGCCCGGCCTTGCCAAAGGTGTTGCGTTTCGTCTGTCTGAAAGCCTGGGCGTGATCCCGCGTTCGGCGATTGCAACTGACATCAAGGCACTGGACCAAGATCAGCGTGGCACTTTGCGCAAACATGGCATTCGTTTTGGCCAATACACCATATTCCACCATCTGATACTGAAACCGGCGCCCACGCGCCTGCGTTTGGTGTTGTGGTCTTTGTTTGAAGGTCTGGATGAGTTTCCCGAAGCCCCGCCTGCGGGTTTGGTCACGGTGCCTGCTATTATTGATGCCCCCAAAGGCTACTACCCCCGCGCTGGTTACCGGCTTGCGGGTGAACGGGCTATTCGTATTGATATGCTGGAACGTCTGGCAGATATGATCCGTGGGTTTGATGTAAAAACGGGGTTTGAAGCCAACCCTGACATGCTGTCAATCACAGGCATGACATTGGAACAGTTCGCTGATCTGATGCAAGGCTTGGGTTATGCCGCAGAAAAAGGCGAACGCGACAAAGTGAAACCAGTGGTAGAGACAAAGCCGCAAGAAACCGCCGCTGTTGAAGAAATACCGGAAGCGTCTGTTGAGGTTGCCTCTGAACAGGCAGAAGTTAAGACAGAAGGTGACGCCAAAACTGATGAAGAGGACACTAAAGAAGTGTTCTACATCTTCAAATGGGTACCCAAAGCCCGTCCAGCAGCACGGCCCCAACAAAAGCCGCGCGGCAAAGCACAAAATGCCAAAGGTAAGCCAAAAGGCAAACCGCAACACCACTCTGCAAACCCGCCACGCAAGGAAAAGCCAATTGATCCCGACAATCCGTTTGCGGCGTTGATGGCTTTGAAAGATAAGTCATAAGTGGCAGAAACCCAACGCATTGATAAATGGCTTTGGTATGCGCGGTTCTATAAATCGCGCAGCCTATGCGCCAAACAGGTGTCCGAGGGAAAAATCTGGGTTAATGACATAAAGATCAACAAGCCCGCGCATGGGCTGGTTATGGGCGATGTGCTGACCTTTGCGAAAGCAGAACAAACCCGCGTGATCAAGGTTTTGGACTTGGGTTCCAGGCGCGGCTCTGCCCCAGAGGCGCAATTGCTTTATGAAGATAATTCACCACCGCGCCCACGGCGGGAATTTGTTCCGCCAAACCCGAAATTTGAAGGAAAAGGTCGCCCTAACGCCAAAGAACGGCGTCAGACCGCCGCTTTTGATGCAAAGTATCTTGATTGATCTTAAATCGAGCCATATAGGAACGTAAAGACCATGCTAGCAAAGACTTGGATTGACCCATGACATATATCGTCAACGACGCCTGTATTGCCTGTAAATACACTGATTGTGTAGAGGTTTGCCCTGTGGATTGCTTCTACGAGGGTGAAAACATGTTGGTGATCCATCCTGATGAATGCATTGACTGCGGTGTGTGTGAACCGGAATGCCCGGCAGATGCGATCCGTCCTGACACTGAGCCTGACATGGAAAAATGGGTTGAGTTCAATCGCGAATACTCAGAAAAATGGCCTGTGATCATCACCAAGAAAGACCAAATGCCTGAAGCCGAAGAACGTGACGGAGAAGAAGGTAAGCTAGAGAAGTACTTTTCACCAAGCCCGGGCGAGGGTGGGTAACCTCGCGATTCGCAACGGGTTTTCATTTTATTTTATTAAAACTGTTAATGCCTTGTTTTATTGGTTTTTCACTGATTTATCAGGCTCTGGAAATAGGTCAGTTTTTGTGATATAATAAAGCTAACCTAATCAGGATCGCTATCAGTATAGTTACTGAAAATCTAACAATATCCTCAGTATAATTGCTGAAAATATAACAATATCCCTGGAACATTCTAACATTTTTGGCACATGAATATGTGCTGTAATTGTTATGTGTGGGGTGCCAATATGAAGGACTAATGAATATGGCCAAAGCTAAAAAGATCGCAGGATTCAGCATTAACGATTATGTTGTCTACCCGTCGCATGGTGTCGGCAAAATTACCGCCACTGAAGAGCAAGATATTCTGGATGTGAAGCTGGAACTTTTTGTGATTGATTTTGAAAAAGACAAAATGACCCTGCGCGTACCAACCGCCAAAGTGGTATCTGTTGGCCTGCGCCTGTTGTCTTCACCAGAGCTGGTGGCCAAAGCAATGACAACCTTAAATGGCCGCGCCCGGGTGAAACGTGCAATGTGGTCACGTCGTGCGCAGGAATATGAGGCCAAGATCAATTCCGGTGACCTGATTTCCATCGCTGAAGTGGTGCGCGATTTGCACCGCAATGATGAACAACGTGAACAATCTTACTCAGAGCGTCAGCTTTATGAAGCGGCTTTAGAACGCCTGTCACGCGAAGTGGCTGTGGTCAACGGTGTTGACGAAATGCAGGCACAAGAAGAAATCACTGAAGTGTTACTGTCGCGCGTTGTACCGGTAGTTTAACCAAACAGATTAACTTAGGGCGGCAACCGCTGCCCCAAGTGCCCCCACTTCAGCCCATTGCTGAATGGCCCCTAAAACATCGCCGGTTTGGCCGTCAATAGACCGCATTGCGATCAACCCCATGATCGTGGCGGCAATCATTGCCCAGCCAAAGACGAATATACCTGACCAGCCGATGAAGATGAAGCAGATCAGCAAGGTTATGACAATCGCAATGCCAAGGGATGTTTCGGGTGGTTTGCCGACACTGGCCGAAAGCCCCTTGCTGCGGGCATTTGGCATCGCATACATGGCCAAGACCACGGGCAACCGGCTGGCGGTCCCAACCGCAATCAGGGCAGGTATAAAGGATGTGTTGACCAAGGTTTCCATATTGCTGAAACGCGCCAATAAAAACAAAATCAACGCAATCGCTCCATAAGCCCCGATGCGGCTGTCCTTCATAATTTTCAAACGTTTTTCTGTATCAAAAGCCCCGCCAAACCCATCCGCACAATCGGCCAGTCCATCTTCATGCATACCCCCTGTGAGTAGGGTCAAAGCCCCTAATGCGGCAACCGCAGCCATAGGGGCCGGGGCCCCGAACCAGTGTAACAGGCTGCCTATGATACCTGCGATCAAGCCCAAAACAGCCCCAACCAGCGGGTAGGCCCAAGTGGCGATCGCGGCACGCTCAGCGGCGACTTCATGATCAACGGGAATAGGCAGGCGGCTTAACAGGCTGAAAGCGGCGGGAATATCTTCGTGGATATTTGCATTTTCGTTGGTCATGTCGGTCACTGTCATATGCCTTCGTAATTGGTGTTTCCGCGCATCTAAAATGCGGGTAGAGAAGAATAACACAAGAACTGATGGAAAATCTTATGTCTGCAGCTTCGTTTCACACATTAACTGAATTCATGGCCCTGTTGAAGACACAACCGCATGCGGATCATGCATCAGTTGAGAATGCGGTGGCCCGTAACGGACAATTAACCAAACCGTCAGGTGCCTTGGGCCGGCTAGAGGATTTGGCGATTTGGTATGCAGGCTGGCGTAAAACTGCGACCCCAAAGCTGGATATGCCGCAAGTAATTGTTTTTGCAGGAAATCATGGGATTGCGGCGCAAGGTGTATCTGCGTTTCCGGCAGAAGTCACCGCGCAAATGGTGTTGAACTTTCAGCATGGCGGGGCTGCCATCAATCAGATTTGCAAGACGTTTGGCGCTGGGCTTGATGTGTATGCGTTAGAATTAGACAGGCCCACAGACGATTTCACCAAAGGGCCCGCAATGTCTGAAAAGGATGTTATTACCGCTTTGAAAGCTGGCTGGAACGCGGTGGATGCATCGGCTGATTTGCTGGTTGTGGGTGAGATGGGCATTGGTAATACCACATCGGCGGCGGCAATCTGCTATGCGCTATATGGTGGAGAACCAGAAGATTGGGTTGGCCGTGGTACCGGGGTGGATGACGCAGGCCTGGCCCTGAAAGCCCGTGTTGTGAAAGCGGGCCTGCAGGCTAATCCAAAGGCCAAAAATAATGGTCTGGAAGCTTTGCGCTGTCTGGGCGGGCGTGAATTGGCCGCGATGGTAGGGGCGATTGCTTGCGCACACACAAAATCCATTCCCGTGATCATGGATGGCTTTATCTGTTCTGCCGCCGCTGCCTGTCTGGCCGTTGCCAAAGACGGCGCGCTGGATCATGTGGTTGCCGGGCATTTATCCAGTGAAGGGGCACATAAGTTGTTGCTGGAAAAATTGGCTAAAGATCCGATTTTATCATTGGGGTTGCGTCTTGGTGAAGCTTCGGGGGCGGCTTTGGCTATTGGGGTTATGAAAGCCGCTGTTGCCTGCCATTCAGATATGGCTACCTTTGCGGAAGCTGGTGTTACAGACGCTTAAGATGTCAGTATTTCGCTAACCTTGATCGCGCGCATACTGCTGCCTTCGACCTTTAGCTTGCCCGACATAAATGCCATAGCCGAATTCTGACTACCATCCAGAATGCCGCGAAACAGGTCTTCTGATGCGATCATCACCACATCGGCCGCGTCATCACCGGCGCGTGCACCTTCACTGTCCAACATCACACTGCCTTCGTCCTTGATGACCAGCTTGGCGGTGCCTTGAAGGATGCCTTTTACTTTTGGTGCAAGGTTTTCGATAAATTCTGCGACTACAGGGTTCATGATTGGCGTCTTTCTACTATTCATCAGTGAAAATGTTGGAGGCGAGTACGAGAATCGAACTCGTGTACACGGATTTGCAATCCGCTGCGTCACCACTCCGCCACGTCGCCTCGCTATGGTGTGCCATGACAAGCTGCCTCGTCGTGACCTGATGATCAGTTCTTTGACTGAAAATCGTGAGCCGATATAGCAAAGGCCTCAGGTGA
>CAXMSA010000131.1:0-5365 GCA_964195605.1 uncultured Amylibacter sp. | reverse complement strand
AACTTTTTCAAACTGGTGCTGGCGCAGCATGCCTGATGTGTCTCGCCCTGCAGAGCCTGCTTCTGAGCGAAAGCACAGGGAATGGGCGACAAAGCGGCGCGGCAGTGCGGCATCATCTTGAATGGTATCGGCGACGATGTTTGTCAGCGGCACTTCGGCTGTGGGTACCAGCCACCAGCCGTTGGTGGTCTGATAGCTGTCTTCGGCAAACTTTGGCAATTGTCCGGTGCCGACCATGGCTTCATCGCGGACCAGCACGGGGGTGTTAACTTCGGTCAAACTGTTTTCGGTGATGTGGGTATCAAGCATGAACTGTGCCAATACGCGGTGCACACGTGCGACAGCCCCTGAAAGGATCACAAAGCGTGAACCGCTGATTTTGGCGGCGGTTTCAAAGTCCATACGGTTTTGCACCGC
This sequence comes from uncultured Amylibacter sp., assembly GCA_964195605.1. Classification (GTDB taxonomy): domain Bacteria; phylum Pseudomonadota; class Alphaproteobacteria; order Rhodobacterales; family Rhodobacteraceae; genus Amylibacter. Next base: position 4,948 of record CAXMSA010000131.1, on the reverse strand, counting down.
AGGCAGTTCGAAATGTTCTTTTGGGGTGAAATGTAAAGACAGCGGCATGCCCCAGCGGTGAATTTCCACATTGTCAGCTTCGTCTTTACCCAATGGCGTATCTTCAAAAGGGCTGTTTGGCAGTTCCAGCAGCAGGGCTTGCAATTTATCGTCTTCGGCCTTGGCTTCGGCTTCCAATGCGGCAATCTCGGTCTTTTTATTAGCTACTAATGCGCGTAGGCGCTCAAACTCTTCATCCTGACCTTGTGCTTTAGCGCGGCCAATGTCTTTGGATGCGGCATTTCGTTCAGCCAAAGCCTGTTCGGCCCGCGTGATCTTGGCGCGGCGGTTTTCGTCTATTGCCAGAATTTTTGCAGACATAGGTGTAGCCCTGCGCATTGCGAGTGCTGCATCAAAGGCTTCGGGGTTTTCGCGGATGGCGCGGATGTCATGCATGGGATCACCTGATCAGTTGAGTCGTACTTCCCCGCGTTATACTTAAGTTTCGGGCAGATTAAACCAGCATGTTATGATGACGCCATAAAAAGCTTGAATTGAGCGGTTTAAAGACCAGATAAAATACATCTGCGCGGCTTGTCTTTGGAAGATGTTAAAGATAGTGTCCGCCCTGATTGAAATGGGCGGGTACACCCCGCCGAAAGACAAAAGGACTAACCCCATGTTTACAAGCCCAGCTTATGCACAAGCCATAGGTGGTGCCGGTGGTATCACAAGTTTTATCCCTCTGATTCTGATCTTTGCGATCATGTATTTTCTGATGATCCGCCCGCAACAAAAGAAAGTGAAGCTACATCGCGCGATGGTTGATGCTTTGCGCAAAGGTGATCAGATCATTACCGCTGGTGGTATCATGGGCAAAGTGACCAAAGTCGGCTCTGACGGTGAAGTTGAGGTGCAAATCGCAACTGGCGTAAAAGTGAAAATTATTCAGCATACAATTCAGACTGTTGTGAATAAAACCGAACCTGCAAAATAACTTAAAGGCGGGCGTATGCTTCAGTTTTCTTTTACCAAAAAATTCCTGATCTGGGCGGTTTGTGCTATTGGGATTTTGATGGCTATACCAAATGTGTTTTACGCAACCGTAGAACAATCCAATGATGCCAAAGCCACGCTGGAGGCGGGAACCCCTGCAACGCCTGAACTGACAGCACTTGTTGATGGTTGGCCCACATGGATGCCGTCATTGCTGGTAAACTTGGGGTTGGATTTGCGTGGTGGTGCGCATTTGTTGGCCGAAGTGCAGGTAGAAGAGGTTTATGCTGAACGTGTCGATAGCTACTGGCCCGAAGTGCGTGATGCATTGCGCGCGGATCGTGCAACCATTGGCACAATTCGCCGGCAAGATAGTGCTGATGCTGAATTGCGTGTGCGTATATCCAAGCCTGAAGCGATGGATTTGGCGCTTGCAAAAGTGCGCAGCTTGGCAACTCCGGTTCAAACCCTGTCCGGGGTGGGGGCAACGGATATAGATGTAAGTGCTGAAGGTGCGAATATTATTATCCGTCTGTCCGATGCTGAACGTCTGGCCACAGATCAACGCACGATGGAACAGTCGCTAGAAGTGATCCGGCGGCGTATTGATGCGGCAGGTACACGCGAACCGACGATCCAACGTCAGGGGGATCGGCGTATTTTAATACAGGTTCCCGGCATCGGGTCTGCGGAAGAGTTGAAGATACTGATCGGTAAAACCGCAAGGTTGACATTCCATCCGGTATTGGGCCGCACCTCTGACGCTGAGGCGCAGGTGACGGGGCGTCAGATATTACTACCTGATGCTGAACAAGAGGGTTTGTTCTATATTCTGGAAAAATCGCCTACAATCAATGGTGATCATCTGGTTGATGCGCAACCAAGTTTTGATCAGAACAATCAGGCGGCTATCTCGTTTCGTTTGAACCCCGCAGGTGGGCGGATTTTCGGGGAATATACCGCAAGTAACATCGGTCAGGCTTTTGCCATTGTGCTGGATGCTGAGGTGTTATCTGCCCCGACCATCCAAAGCCATATTCCGGGTGGTTCAGGCATTATCACCGGGCAATTTGACATTGAAGGCACCACACGGCTGGCAATTCAACTGCGCGCGGGGGCTTTACCTGCCAAGGTGATTTATCTGGAAGAACGCACCATCGGGCCGGAATTGGGCCAAGACAGTATTGATGCAGGTGCTTTGGCCTGTCTTGTGGCCTTTGCCGCAGTGCTGATCTTTATGGTGCTGTCATATGGCCTGTTCGGAATATTTGCGAATATCGCGCTGGTCATCAACGTCGGCCTGATCTTTGGGCTGTTGTCACTGATTGGTGCTACGCTAACGCTGCCGGGCATTGCGGGTATCGTTTTGACTATCGGGATGGCTGTAGATGCAAATGTGCTGGTGTTCGAGCGTATCCGCGAAGAACTGAAAGCTGGTAAAAACCCCATGCGATCTATTGAGCTGGGTTATGAACGCGCGTTTAGTGCCATCATTGACGCCAATGTCACCACGCTAATCGCCGCCGTAATCCTGTTTGTAATGGGGGCAGGGCCAGTAAAAGGCTTTGCTGTGACCCTTGGAATTGGTATCATTACATCCGTTTTCACCGCGATCTGGGTGACACGGTTGTTAATATCCGTCTACATGGGGCGTCGCCGTCCTAATGCAATCGAAGTTTAGGAGAAGAGCATATGAGACTGAAACTAGTTCCCTCTGAAACAACGTTTGACTTTTTTCGACTGTCGAAATTAACACTAGGTCTATCGGCGCTTGCAATGATTGGCTCTGTGGTTGTGTTCTTCATGATAGGTCTGAACTACGGTATTGATTTCAGGGGTGGTACAACCATCCGCACAGACGCGCAAAATGCGGTAGATATTACGGCATATCGTGCGGCCCTGAAACCTTTGAACCTAGGCGATGTATCTATTACTGAAGTGATTGATCCTGCGGATAAATTGGCAGGTATTGCACCGACAGTGTCGCAAATTCGCATTGAAGCGCAACAGGGTGAAGAGGCGGCAACGGTTGATATGGTGCAGGCGGTTAAATCCGCATTGGCCGCGGTTGACCCAACTATGAGCTTTCCGCAAATAGACAGCGTTGGCCCCAAAGTCTCGGGGGAGCTGATCCAAACCGCAGTGTTTGCGGTTATTTTAGCGATTTCGGCTGTATTGTTCTATATCTGGCTGCGCTTTGAATGGCAGTTCTCAGTGGGTGCGGTTGCTGCGTTGATCCACGATGTCGTGCTGACCATCGGTATTTTTAGTCTGTTGCAGATCAAGTTTGATCTGGCGATTATAGCTGCTTTGCTGACCATTGTGGGCTATTCGTTGAACGATACCGTGGTGGTGTTTGACCGGGTGCGTGAAAATCTGCGCAAATATAAAAAGAAATTGCTGGTGGATGTGTTGAACCTGTCGATCAATGAAACATTATCGCGCACCGTGATGACCTCTGTCACCACGTTGATTGCTTTGGTTTCCTTGTTTGTTTTGGGTGGTGATGTGATCCGTGGCTTTGTTTTTGCGATGATCTGGGGTGTTGTTGTGGGCACCTATTCATCGGTGTTTATCGCCTCTGCCATTTTGCTGCGCTTGGGCGTGAAACGCGACTGGGACAAGGTTGATGATGGCCGTGCGGGCACACAGTTTGCCAATATTGACGCCTAAATGAATATGCTCTGGCAAGCCTTATCGTTTGAGGGCTTGCCGGTTCTGATTTTGGCGGTCAGTGCCGCAGGTCTGGTGCGCGGGTTTGCAGGTTTTGGCACTGCGATGGTGTTTGTCCCCATTGCGGCCCTTGTTGTTGAACCGATCCACGCGATTTTGATGATGCTGGCCTTTGATCTGCTCGGCCCACTTGCACTGTTGCCACGTGCGTGGCGTGATGGTGAGCCGCGTGATGTGGGTTTGCTGGGGATCGGTGCCATTATCGGCCTGCCGTTCGGGGTGTATCTTTTGACCCAACTTGATCCGGTGGTGTTTCGCTGGATGATTTCTATTCTGGCCTTAAGTCTGTTGGTTCTGCTGGTCAGCGGCTGGCGTTATCGCAATCCGTTAAATGGTCTGATGACCGCTGTCGTTGGCGTGATCAGCGGTTTTTTATGCGGTGTCGCCGCCTTGCCAGGCCCACCGGTAATCATGTCTTATATGTCCAGCCCGCGCAGCCCTCAGGTGATCCGTGGCAATATGATCATGTATCTGTTTCTAGCTGATATACTTGCGTTTATTATTTTTGTGATCAAAGGCTTAGTGGTGGCACTGCCAATTGCAATCGGGCTGCTGCTGGCTGTGCCATATGCCATTGCCGGAATGCTTGGGCAGCGTATATTCAACCCCGATAAAGAACATATTTACCGCCGCGTCGCTTATGCGATGATTGCCTTTAGTGCGCTTGCGGGCTTGCCGATTTGGGACTAGTAATCGCCTATGGAACTGAATGAGATCACATATGCGGGCCAACCGCCTGTCGACGCTTACGGCCCTGGGTTTTTCAGGGTGAATGAGCAGATAAAGGACGGCCCGCTGGCCATTTTACCTAGTGGTATATTGCCTTGGAAGGGGCTGTCTGATTGGGCAGCTGTGATTGCTGCTGTCGCCGAATATGACGTGATTTTTGTCGGCATGGGTCCCCAGATCGCATATTTACCCGCAGCAGCTAAAAAACGTCTGGAAAAGGCTGAAGTGCCTTATGAGGTGATGGCAACGCCTACGGCATGTCGCACTTATAACGTGCTGTTGTCCGAAGGTCGCCGTGTGGCGATTGTGGCAATACCTGTTTAATTAAAAAACCCGCTTTCCTTGGCGTGGCTTTACGTTATATTCATGCCAAATTAACTTTCCAACAGATGAGGATACACCTTATGGCTTTCGAACTTCCCGACCTACCTTATGCCCATGATGCACTTGCTGATGGCGGCATGTCCGCCGAGACTATGAAGTTTCACCACGACCTGCACCACAATGCTTA
>CAXMSA010000130.1:0-5374 GCA_964195605.1 uncultured Amylibacter sp. | reverse complement strand
CAAGATAGACTGGATAAAAGGCTGGGGAACAATCTCTGGCGCGGGTCAGGTCACTGTCGGGGATGAAGTGCATAATGCCAAAAGCATCGTCATCGCCTCGGGTTCAGAACCCTCAACTTTACCAGGTGTTGAGGTCGACGAAAAAGTGGTTGTCAGCTCCACAGGTGCGCTGGCCTTGTCCAAAGTTCCCAGAAGTCTTGTGGTTATTGGTGCAGGTGTCATCGGGCTAGAAATGGGCAGTGTTTACGCCCGTTTAGGTACGGAAGTGACCGTGGTCGAATTCCTTGACCACATCACACCCGGCATGGACAAAGAGCTTGGTAAGACACTACAAAGATCCCTTAAAAAACAAGGTCTTAAATTTGTGATGGGCGCAGCTGTTCAGTCAGTAGACACTTCCAAAGGCAAGGCAAAAGTCAACTATAAATTACGTAAAAGTGATGCGGAAGCCAGCCTTGACGCCGATATTGTTCTGCTGGCCACAGGCCGCAAACCTTTCACCGACGGCTTAGGTTTTGAAGCCGTGGGCGGCAAGATATCACCGCGCGGCCAGATTGAAACCGACGATCACTGGCGCACCAGCGTGAGCGGCGTTTACGCCATCGGCGACGTCATCGACGGCCCGATGCTGGCCCATAAAGCTGAGGATGAAGGCATGGCCGTGGCTGATGTAATCGCAGGCAACCATGGCCATGTGAATTACGACGTGATCCCAGGTGTGATTTACACCTCCCCCGAAGTGGCAAATGTCGGACAAACCGAAGAACAGTTGAAAGAAGCGGGCGTTGATTACAAGGTTGGCAAATTCAGCTTCATGGGCAACGGGCGGGCCAAAGCCGTGTTTCAGGGCGAGGGTTTTGTGAAGATTTTGGCAGACGCCAAAACCGACCGCATTCTAGGCTGTCACCTGATTGGTCCCGCCGCAGGTGAGCTTATTCACGAAATTTGTGTAGCGATGGAGTTTGGTGCGTCAGCGCAAGATATCGCTTTGACATGCCATGCCCACCCAACATTTTCAGAAGCCGTGCGCGAAGCAGCTCTTGCTTGTGGCGACGGAGCAATTCACGCTTAATTTTTGATTTAATTGGTAAAAATATCCCTGATAGACGACTCAAAGCCTATCAGGGAGATTTTTTAAGGCCTCGAATTGGGATAAAGAAGCCAAGACAGGTAATATAGGCAAACCTGTCCCTAATCCTTAGAATACACTCCCTAATAAGTAGTGTATCTTAAACTTTTTTCACAGTTCCGTGAATTGGGATCGGTTAAGGCTTAACGATCACAAGGTTGTCAGAACAAGACAAATTAGATTGTCGCATATTTGCAATCATGCCACCAACCATTGCATTAACAAAATGCCCCATTCTGTATATAGCTATATTTTCAGCAAGTCTTTCTGGCAACAGATTACTGTAATCAGTTTAGCCCTGATTTTATTGCCCCTTGCCCCCATTCCACTGGAACTGCAGCGGCGTATTTTGGATAACGCTGTCGCACAGGGCGATACCGACCTGTTATTCAAGTTAAGCGGGTTGTATCTGCTGACAATGTTTATTGCGGCGGGCTTCAAATTTGCTATGCGCACCCAACGCGAACTGATCTCGGCACGCATTGTGCGATCTTTGCGCAGTTCGGTTTTTTATTGCATGTATACTTTTGTACCAAAGCTGCATCCAATCGAGAAACTGCAAGATATTGATCAAGTTGACGAGGGCGCTGTGGTGTCAATGTTGTCATCAGAGGTTGAAAAACTTGGCGGCTTTGCCGGGTCCGCCATTTCCGGACCGTTGTTTGAGATCGGCACCTTGGTTTTTGTTCTGGGCTACATGTTCTGGATTAAACCACTTGTCGCATCCATTGCCCTTGCACTTTATTCGCCGCAGTTTTTTATCGTCCCGTTCTTTCAGGCGCGTATGAACCTGTTGTCCCAGCAAAAAGCCCTTAAAATGCGTGAATTGGGATCATTTATCGTGGATCACCCTGAAAAGGACCTTCTTCATGCAGAACCACCAAAAAGATTCATCAAACTGATCGAGGATATATTGCAGTTGCGCACACGGTTTATTCTAAACAAGAATGTCATGAAAACCTTCAATAACCTGCTTATCTCACTAGGGCCATTCGGGGTGATCTCTTATGGTGGTTACATGGTCATTCAGGGGGAAATCGAGGTCGGCATTATTCTGGCTTTTGTATCAGGCCTGGAACGGCTTGGCGGCCCGATCCGTGATCTTGTTGGCTCTTACAGTCAAATCACTGACGCGCGGATGCGTTATAAGACATTACTGGATGCCTTTCCAAGCGATGACACACATCTTTCGACATTACACATAAAAACTCCCTGACAAGCTACTCAAAGCCTGTCAGGGAGCTATCTTATGGCCTCAATTGAGGGGTGTAGAGGCCAAGGCCAGCCGGGGAAGCCAGCCTTTCGATATACTTACTAACGTAATATACACTAAATTCCGTCGCAATGGGGCGTCACTCATTTGTGAGCATTCGTAATCCTTGCGTTACATCTGCACGAATTGCCAATCGCAATCCGGCTTCATCGCCTGCCTTTAAGGCGGCAATAACCTTGCGATGATTATCAGAGGCTTCACGGCGTTGTAGTGTCGCGTAAAGCCGTGTCATTGTTGGGCTTAATTGCAACCATACGGTTTCCACCATTGCCAACGTGGCGGGGGCTTGCGCGCGCAGGTATAAGGTGCGGTGAAATTCCAGATTAGAACGGATATAGGCCACAGGCTCATTCTTAATAATAGCCTGTGAAATAACGATATTAATGGCATATAACCGCTCAATCAGGGCCATATGTGCCCGTGGCAAGGCGCGGCTGGCCAGTTCGGGTTCCAATAAGGCGCGGATTGAAGCCAGCTCTTCTATACGTTCAATGGAAAGTGCCGGTGCGGTGATCCGCCCGGTTGAAGACATTGACAACGCACCTTCTGCTGATAGCCGGCGTACGGCTTCACGCGCAGGCGTCATGCTGGCCCCGTATTTTGTCGCAATACCGCGTATTGTCAGGGCTTTTCCGGCTTCTATTTCACCGTGCATAAGTTCACTGCGCAAAGATCGGTAAACCCGTTCATGGCGTGGAATAATTTTATCTGGATTGTTATCACTTTTAGGCATAAGCCTTTGTGATCACAAAAAATGCAAAGGTCAAGTGTCTTAGAATATATACCGGTGCAAAACCGTGCCGTTATGCTTCAACCAACTGCGACGGGTTTTATATTCAGGGAAAATACCCGCAACCAAAGCCCAATAAGCAGTGGAATGATTCATTTCCACTAAATGGCACACCTCATGTGCCGCCACATAGGCCTGTACAGGGCGTGGCGCCATGATCAGCCGCCATGAATACATCAGGTTCCCATCCGCCGTACACGAGCCCCAGCGCGACCGTGTATCACGCAAAGTAATCCGCCCGATGGGTTTGCCCAGTAAATCAGCATAATGCACCGATGCCGCGACCATACGTTCGCGCGCCATTGTCTTGAAGTAACCGCGCAGCTTTGCAGGCAGTTTATCCGCAGTGCCCGGTACATATAAAACCCCATCCGCAAATTGAACCGCCCGGCCCGTTCCCTGTTCGATCCGCCGGTATTCGCCATCAAACAAAACCGTACCACCAAAACCCAGCGGTAGCGGCTTTAACTGCTTGGCCAGATGTTTACGCATCCAGCCCTCTTGTTCCCGGGCAAAATCCATCGCTTCACGCAATGCGGCATATTTGGGTACAGTCAGGCTAATGCCACCGTCAGAGTTGGAAATCCGTAAAGAATATCGTTTTGCCCGCGCTGATCTTTTGATCTGCACAGGGATCGGAGGGTCACCTATTTCTATATGCTCTGCCATAGGTTTGTTTTAAGCATATTATGCACAGGTTCAAACCACCTTTTGTCTATGACACACAAGTTTATTGAAACACCCTTTGACAAGCCTGACCGCTTGTGGCACTTGGCTACACAATTACCGAAAATGACCTGTAAAGGGGATTTAATATGGCTGAAGAAGCTTGGGGTGTTAAACGCGTTTGCCCGGAATCCGGAAAACGTTTTTATGACCTAAACAAAGATCCGATTGTCAGTCCTTATTCTGGCATAGAATATGATTTGTCGTTTTTCTCAAATGACAAGTCTAAAACATCTATGACCGACAAGGCCGATAAAGCCAATGTGGCCAAAGCCACCAAAGAAGATCTGACCGATGAAGCAGATGTTCTGGACGATGATGATGATGATGACAACCTGGATGTTGATCTGGGCGATGACGTTCTGGATGACAGCGACGATGATACTGTTCCTTTGGAAGAGATTGCAGACGTTGCCGCACCAACCGACGACAGTTAATTGAAATTCCGCTTGCGCAAGTGAGCGGTGTTTCATAAAAAACCCAAGCGCAAATGATTCTGCGCATAAGGGGCCTTAGCTCAGCTGGGAGAGCGCCTCGCTGGCAGCGAGGAGGTCAGGAGTTCGATCCTCCTAGGCTCCACCAATTTACCTGATATTTTCTATAATATTTTGAAAGGGTTAAGCGGTATCCGCTTACCTCTGATACCGGTTGTCATCAATCGCGAAGAGGTCGCGGGTCACCATCTTGTCACCAAGATACGTGACAATATATGCGCGGAATTGTATCGTAGATTGCTACTTTTAATATCAAACACAGTTTTGGCAGGATCGAATTTCGTCACGCCCAGTGGAATCAGCCACCTTTTGGGCTTCATCGAGGGAATTGAATGGTCCCAACCATTGACCGTTCCTATTTGTTGAACCAGCGTGCATCCCTTTACCATGGTTGCAATAAGAACATGGTCCATTGTGAATGATAGCTTTTTTGTGGGTCCAGTTCTCATAAACCCAATAATCTTGACTCTCTAAGCCAACAGCATAATTGCTGGCTGTAGCATCAACTTCATTTTTGGCGACAATTCTATCGAACATAAGGGTCTCCTTTTCTAAATCAACTAGTTTGGTTTTCCATCCAGCAGCGTCCCAAGCCATCGACTGTGAATGACCTGACTTTGCTTGATTTGCCCACCATGGGCGATAGAGATAAGCACTATCTGGCACCACACGACAGGGGCCAATCTATGCTGTGGTCAGTTGGTGGGGTATGAACTTAGAGAGTTGCCAAAAAGAGTATGGCCATGATATTGACCCCCCTTAAAGCCTTTGTTCGAGTTCGTTTTGATTTTACTAGGAGGGTCTAATGGAAAAAGGGTGATCTTTGGTTGACATCATGTAATACCTGAAACTAACGTTTGCGCATGCCTAGAAACGCCGCTATTTTCAGAGAACCATTCAGCCAGTTCCCCGGAGACGTAACTGGAGCCATTGTCGCTGAGCAGACGTGGCTTGTGAAGAAC
>CAXMSA010000129.1:0-5381 GCA_964195605.1 uncultured Amylibacter sp. | reverse complement strand
TAGCTGTGCCGGTGTGCGCTCACCGCCCTGATGTGCCAAATGATTCAGAACAGAAAAATGCGATAACTCCATCCCTTTAGGCAAAGCGTTCGATAGCTGTGCACGCACCAATTGATCCGAGGCCATAATCTCGCTGAAAAGCGTAATTGCTAAAGAGTCTTCGGCTGACATTTTGGGGGCTGGTACTTTCGATCATGTTGCAAGGACGGGATCCGCCTGCGTGCATCTTCTACCTGTTCCAGATCAATTTCAACTATTGTTATGCCAACATTTGTTAAAGCATCTACAATAATTTCACCCCAAGGGCTGACAACCAGACTGTGCCCATAGGTTTGCCGCTCTTTACCAACGCTGGCCTTATGGTTGCCTGTTTGGGCAGGGGCCAGAATATAACAGCCGGTTTCAATGGCCCGCGCGCGCAGCAAAACATGCCAATGCGCCTTACCCGAAACAGGGGAAAACGCGGCAGGAACGGTGATGATCTTGGCGCCTGCCTGCGCAACATCACGAAACAGCTGTGCGAACCGCAGATCGTAACAAATCGCAAGACCGACAGTGGCAAAACCACAATCCGCCGTAACGGCTTTATCACCCGGCCGATAGCCTTTTGATTCCTGATAGGTTTCGGATTTTGACAGAGCGACATCAAACATATGTATCTTGTCATACTGCGCAATAATCTGCCCTTCAGGCCCGATCATAAAACAACGGTTGGCAAAACGACCATCAGGGTCATTTGACAGCATCGCTAATGAGCCGATCATCAGATGTATACCCAGCTCTGCTGCAATAGCCTGATAGGCTTTCAGGCTGGGGTCGTCTTCTTGGTGATGATAGACAGACCTTTGATGTTCCTGATCCACAGACACACAATTCGTCACTTCAGGGGTCAGTATAAACGCAGCCCCCTGGGTGTGAGCCGAGCGTATCATTTTCAGCACGGCTTGCAGATTTTTCGCTGGTTGGTCAGACGCACTGAATTGTATCAACCCAACTTTAAGCATCACGCAGCCAGTATCGCATCTAATTTGCCATTGTGCTCTAACGTATATAATTCATCAAAGCCGCCAATATGTTCCCCGCCGATAAAGATTTGCGGCACAGAACTGCGCCCCTTTGCGCGTTGCATCATCTGGGCGCGCTTTGCCGGGCGTACCATCACGTTAATTTCAGCATAGGACACGCCTTTTTTCTGCAACAACCGTTTAGCGTTGGCACAGTAGCCGCAAATGGGCGTGGTATAAATTTCAACTCGTTTCATAATCTGATCCTGTTCATTTAGATTAGAATATAGCGGTTTATTCCAACCTTGCAACGCGTGCGAACACCACAGCATTCACCTTTTTGGCACCTGCTTGCTTGCAGGCTTCGGCACAGGCAGAAAGCGTAGCCCCTGTTGTCATGACATCATCCACCAAAAGAACAGACTTTCCTTTAAGCTGGTTCTTATAGCGTTTATTCAAAAGGATCGAACGGCTTAGGTTGGTAAACCGCGCAGCCCGGCCTTTGCCTTTTTGCATTTCCGTGGGTTTGATACGGCACAGCAAATCTACCAACACGGGTGATTGACCAATACGTGCTAGGCTTTGCGCCAAAACTGTCGCCTGATTAAACTGCCGCCGTAACAACCGCCACCTGTGCAAAGGCACAGGGGCTATGATCATATCGGGTTGCAAGATCGTATGGCAAGACTGGTACATCCACTTGGCCATTTCGGGCGCCAAATCCAAGCGATCGGAATGCTTTAACAAAAGTGCCATTTTACGCCCCGCCCCTTCGTATAAAACCGAGCACCGCCCCTGATCCCACGCTGGCGGCTGAACAAGGCATTGATCACAATAACATGGTTCAACCGTGCTTTCGTGAACCGGAACACCGCAACTATCACAAACCTGACCCGTAGCGAAATGAGTGTCTTTCCAACAGTCCTGGCACAGGCCGCGATCGCTTGAGGTTTCGACACCGCAAGCCAGACATCTGGTCGGATAAAGTGTTTCCAACAGTTTCTTTAAGATGGCCTTTCCCTTTCTGGTGCAAAAGTTTAGAGAAAGCCCATGAAAAGCCCTGCGAAACTTTTTGACACCCATGCGTTGCAACTGCACCGTAAGCGCGCCATGCGGTCAGCCAATGCGGCGATGTTTTTACATGAATTTGCCGCTGAGTGTGTTTATGAAAGACTGCAAGACGTTAACAGAACCTTTACCAAACCTGCATTTGTTGGCTGGACCCCTGATATTTGGCAAAAAACATTGGGTTGGGCAGGGGTAACTGCGCCTGACGCTGAAATAATTGACCTCAAACCGCAATCACATGATGTGATTGTCAACGGGCTGACATTGCATTGGGCCAATGATCTTGTCGGGCAACTGGTGCAAATGCGCCATGCATTGCAACCCGATGGGTTGATGGTCGCCGCAATGTTCGGCGGGCAAACCTTGCAAGAACTACGCATTGCTTTCGCCGAGGCCGAGGCCCGTGTTGAAGGTGGCATCAGCCCACGTGTTGTCCCATTGGGCGAGATCAGGGATTTAGGCGGGCTATTACAACGTGCGTCTTATGCGCTGCCCGTGGCAGACAGCATCACATTAAACGTTGAATATGACACGCCGATTCATCTGATGAACGATTTGCGCAATATGGGCGAAACCAACGCGCTTTGCGAACGGCGCAAGGTTATAAAACGTGAAACATTGGCGATGGCGGCAGAGATTTACAGCTCAAATTATACCAAAACGTCAGGGCGTATTGGTGCGACTTTTGAATTCGTATTCCTGACGGGCTGGGCACCGTCTGATGATCAGCAAAAACCACTACGCCCCGGCTCTGCACAACAAAGCCTTGCAGATGCGCTGGGAACAACAGAATATAACTCGGAAAACTAAGCAAGGTAACACCAAGCTATGACCCATAAGCCTGACAATCACCCCCACGTTAAACCTGCAAAAACGGGCGTGCTGATTGCTAACCTTGGCACACCTGACGCAACTGACTATTGGTCTATGCGCCGCTATTTAAACCAGTTCCTGTCTGATAAACGTGTAATTGATTATCCGCGTTGGAAGTGGCAACCGATTTTGCAAATGATCATTCTAACCCTGCGCCCCTCCAAATCAGGGGCTGCTTATCGTAGTATCTGGAATACGGAAAAAGATGAAAGCCCGCTGTTAACGGTTACACGTTCGCAAAGCGAAAAAATCACAGCGATTATGGCACAGGAATTTGGTGACGACGTTATTGTGGATTTCTGTATGCGTTACGGCAACCCATCGACAAAAAGCGTTATCCAAAAAATGAAAGATCAAGGCGTTGATCGCATCGTGTTCTTCCCGCTTTATCCGCAATATTCCGCACCCACAACGGCCTCTGCCAATGATGAAGTGTTCCGCACATTAATGGAAATGAACTGGCAGCCTTATATCCGCACAGTGCCCGCTTATTATGACCGGCCTGATTATATTCAGGCATTGGCAAATTCTGTTCGAGCGGCTTATGCTAAACTGGACAAGAAACCTGATTTGTTAATCACATCTTATCACGGCGTACCGTTGCGTTATTTAACTGAAGGCGATCCATATCATTGCCAATGTCAAAAAACCACGCGCCTGCTGAAAGAGGCGCTGGGGTGGGATGAGACCAAGATCAAAGTCACCTTTCAGTCAAAGTTCGGGCCGGAACAATGGATCGAACCCTATACGGTTGAAGAAGTGGCACGTCTTGCAAAGGCTGGGCATACCAACATTGCGGTTATCGCGCCTGCTTTTTCATCTGATTGTGTAGAAACGCTTGAAGAAATCAATGAAGAAATCAAAGATAGCTTTATAGAAGCCGGCGGGAAAACATTCACCTATATTCCATGCCTGAATGACAGCGACACGCATATTGATGTGCTGGCAAGCATTATAAAGAATGAGCTGTCAGGGTGGATTTAGCCAGAGCCTATTTTGAATAGGCCTCTACTGGCCATCCGATAAATTCTTTACTGCCGACTTTTATGGCAATTTTTCCGTTTTTCAATGCACGAACAAACAAGCCCTGCACGGCAACACAACTGCCCATCATGATAGTTTTATGCATGTAAACTATCCCCAAAATAGCTATGTGTTTTTAACAATACTTAGGCACTATTTACTACATACAGAATACACAAGCATCCGGGAAATAAAAGGTGTTTCACACCAATGCTAATTTTGTGTTTAAAGCCAGTCCCTTAGCACAGGTATAAGCGGTATGTCCGCGGCAGGCATGGGATATGATTTCAAATCTTTCGCATGAACCCAAGCTAACTTCTGGCCTTCCTTGGGCGATACAATACCATCCCATTTCCGGCAGGCAAAAACCGGCATCAGCAAATGAAAATCTTCATAACTGTGACTGGCAAAGGTTAAGGGCGCCAGACAGCTCGCCCATGTTTCAATACCCAGTTCTTCATACAATTCACGGATTAATGCGGCTTCTGGGGTTTCACCAGCTTCAATTTTACCGCCCGGAAATTCCCACAGTCCAGCCATTGATTTTCCCGCAGGACGCTCTGCCAATAAAACACGTCCGTCCGGGTCAATCAGGGCAACTGCAGAGACCAGAACTGTTTTCATGATCGGTAATCAGCATTGATTGTAATGTATTGATGGGTCAGATCACACGTCCATACGGTAGCCTTACCATGCCCAACACCGATGCCAACCGTGATAGAAACATCGGCATTCTTCATATAGTTGGCACCTGCTTCTTCGGTGTAACTATCTGCGACCCAACCATTTTCGGCAACCAAGATGTCGCCAAAGGAAATCGATAGCTTATCTCTGTCAGCGGGCTCACCCGACTTGCCGATTGCCATAACCACGCGACCCCAATTTGGATCTTCACCGGCAAGGGCGGTTTTAACCAGTGGTGAGTTGGCAATAGCCAACCCGATAATGCGTGCGGACATGTTTGATTCCGCCCCTGTGATATTAACCGCTACAAATTTAGTTGCTCCTTCACCATCTTTGACAACCAAATGGGAAAGTTCCAGCATGACCTTACCCAAAGCGGCTGCAAAATCTTTGCTGTTATTGCTTGTCATATCGGTTATTTCAGGCGCGCCGCTTTTACCGGTAGCCACCAACATTAGACTATCAGATGTTGACGTATCACTATCCACAGTAATCGCATTAAACGACAGCCGCGTCGGTAAAAATATAAACCAGCATCGTGGCCATATCAGGTGCGATCATACCCGACCCTTTGGCAAACCCCGCAATGCGCACAGTTTTCCCACCTATGGTCACTTCACGACAGGCGCCTTTCGCAAACGTATCTGTCGTCATAATCGCCCGCGCGGCAGCCTCGGCTTGGTCTGCTGACAAAGCGGCACTTAGTTTTGCGATTTGCGCGGCAATACG
>CAXMSA010000128.1:0-5425 GCA_964195605.1 uncultured Amylibacter sp. | reverse complement strand
CGACAAATTGCAGCCATGTTCCCATCCCCCAAGCCCCGAGCATATCTTTGCCGTTCATCTGCGGGAGGTTATCACGATATTTAGCCATTTCGTCGATCCTTATTCGTCCTGGTACGGCAGCATAGCACTGTATCTCTGATTGTCCTAAATCAATTGGCGGCAACTCAAGCCAAAGGCACCTTCGTCCGCATAGCGGACATTGTGATATATGCACGAAATTCAACGCATCAATGGCAGGTAAGGGCCGTAAGCAGACTTGGTAACTATGGGCGGAAAGAAGACGTAGGCTGTGAGCGCTCGATCTCCAACCGACTTTACAGAACCAGACATTCATTGGCATCACGCGTTGTATGTAGCTTCCTCTGACAAAGTTGAGAAGGTGACGTTTGCAGAGAGGGGCCCCGAATACGACGTGTGCAGCGACCAGTGCGATCATGGCAGCGAACCACACGCTGCCAGATAGCCTAGAACCGACGACCGTAGCATGAAATCATGGAGCTCCGAACCCACCGCCCCCAGGAGTTTTCAAAACAAACACATCACCTTCGGCCATTTGAACTTCATCATTACCTTGCAAAAATTCAACCAGACCATTTGCACGAATAACGGAATTCTTACCCGTTTTTCCTGGTCTTCCGCCTGAGGCGCCAAAGGCTTGTGTTTTTCTATGTGATGACAGCACCGTTGTTGTCATGGCGGTTAAAAATCGCAGTTTGCGCACAATCCCATCGCCGCCATTATATGCTCCGGCACCGCCTGATCCACGACGAATTGAGAACTCTTCAACGCGTACCGGGAACCGATTTTCCAAGACTTCAGGATCAGTCATGCGCGTATTTGTCATATGACTGTGTACGGCACTGGCACCGTTAAATCCGTCACCGGCCCCGGTTCCGCCACAGATGGTTTCGTAGTTTTGGTAGGTATCATTCCCGTATACGAAGTTATTCATGGTGCCCTGAGACCCCGCAACAACACCCAATGCACCATATCGGGCATCGGCGATAGACTGGCTGACTTCTGTATTGCCTGATATCACAGCGGCTGGGTAATTTGGATTGATCATAGATGCTCTTGGAATAATCAATTCAAGGGGCTTCATACATCCCTCATTCATAGGGATATCCGAACCAACAAGCGTGCGAAACACATACAAAACAACTGCTCGGCAAATGGCGTATGGGGCGTTATAATTCAATCGATCCTGTGGTGATGTCCCTGTGAAATCGATAACAGCTTTACGGGTGTCTTTATCAACCGAAATCTTTACTTTGATTTCAGCGCCGCTATCCAAAGGATATGTGTATTCGGAATTCTTTAGAACGGCCAACACGCGGCGCACACTTTCTTCGGCATTGTCTTGAACATGTTCCATATAGGCGTGTACAACATCCAAACCATATTGAGACACGGCCTTTGTAAGCTCAGTTAAACCTGTAGCGTTTGCTGCTATTTGCGCTGCTAAATCGGCCATATTTTGATCAATATTGCGGCATGGATATATGCCAGATGCGAGCAAGGCACGGGTATTTTTATCCTGTAATGCTCCCTGTTTGACCAATAAAAAATTATCAACCAATACGCCTTCTTCTTCAATATGCGTGCTGTCTGGTGGGGCCGATCCTGGCGTTTTCCCACCGATGTCAGCGTGATGTCCGCGGGATGCTACAACAAAGATTATTTCTTTACCGCGCGTATCAAACACAGGCGTAATAACAGTGACGTCTGGCAAGTGCGTCCCGCCTTTGAAGGGGTTGTTCATCATGAACACATCACCCGGCTTTATGGCGCCTTCGTTCTGCGACAAAATTGTACGCACACTGTCACTCATAGACCCAAGATGAACGGGCACGTGGGGGGCATTTGCCACAAGATCGCCATTTGGGGTGAATATTGCACAAGAGAAGTCATAGCGTTCTTTGATGTTCACCGAATAAGCGGTGTTTGCCAAAGTGGCACCCATCTGTTCTGCGATCGACATGAACAGATTATTGAACACTTCGAGCATCACAGGGTTCACGGATGTGCCGATTGCATCTTTACGCTGCAAGGGCACAATACGGCGCATAATCAGGTTACCACTTGCCTGCACTTCAGCCTGCCAACCATCTTCCAGAATATTGGTGCCCGTCGTTTCAAAAATTATCGCAGGCCCCGTTACAGTTTGCCCCAAAGCCAGTTTTTCACGATCAACGAGCGGTACGTCCAACCAGTCGTTTCCGGAATACATCCGTGCTGTTTTTACGCTTACCGCATTGGACGTATTTCTGTTTGTTAGATTTGCGGTTTCGCCAGTTTGACCAATCGCTTCTGATGTCAGTAGTTCGATGATCAGAGTGTCATATGTAGGAATAAATCCGAAACGCTGACCATGCACGGCTTCAAACGCTTCACGCATTTCAACCTCAGTCCCAAAAGGAACAGGTAAGGATTGGTGTGAACCGTTTGTGCGAATATGCGCAGTGCGAATAATATGAATTTGATCTTTGGGAATGCCCTGTTCCAAAACTTCATTATAAGTCTCGTGGTCAAGCTTTTGTAGCACGGTATCGGCATTGCCGATTTGAGAAATGTCGTTTTCAAACTGATGTTCGCGAATGGATCGCACATCTGCCAAGCCCATACCAAACGCAGACAGCACGCCAGCAAACGGATGGATAAAGATGTTCTCCATCCCCAGCACATCCGCCACAAGACAGGCATGTTGCCCGCCCGCACCACCAAAGCAATTCATGGTATATTTGGTGACATCATAGCCACGCTGTACAGATATTTTCTTGATGGCATTAGCCATGTTTTCAACGGCGATCCGAAGGAACCCTTGCGCCAACTCTTCTGGTTCGGGGGCCACTTCGCCCGTTTCCTTTGCAATGAGTTTGGCAATATCGTCGAACTTGGAACGCACTACATCCGCATCCAACGGCTCGTCCCCATTGATGCCAAAGACGGATGGGAACTGGCCGGGTTGTAATTTACCAAGCAGGACGTTGCAATCGGTTACGGTCAGCGGCCCACCGCGTCTGTAACTTGCAGGACCCGGATTTGCGCCTGCGCTTTCAGGCCCGACCTGCATGCGTCCATCACGATAGCTTAAGATTGAGCCGCCACCAGCAGCAACGGTATGAATACTCATCATCGGGGCGCGCATCCGCACACCTGCAACTTCGGTTTCAAAAGACCGTTCATAATCGCCTGCATAATGGCACACATCTGTTGACGTGCCGCCCATGTCAAAACCGATCAAGCGATCAAAGCCCAGTTCTTGGGCGGTTTTGGTCATGCCTACGACGCCTCCTGCTGGCCCTGATAGAATTGCATCCTTTCCCTGAAATAGACTTGCATCTGTCAGCCCACCGTTTGACTGCATGAACATCAATGTATTGTCTGCGCCCAACGCATCGCGAACCTGAGTTACATATCGGCGCAAGATTGGAGACAGATAAGCATCAACCACGGTCGTATCTCCACGCGAAACTAGCTTCACCAACGGGCTGGTTTGGTGGCTAAGAGAAATTTGTTCAAAACCTATTTGTTTTGCTAATGCGCCCACATCTACTTCGTGTTTTTGAAATTTATAACCATGCATGAAAGCTATTGCGATGGAACGGTACCCATCTGCATAAGCGGCTTCTAAATCTTTCCGTGCACGATCAATATCAAGTGGCGTTATAATATCACCATCAGCGGAAACACGTTCTGTAACTTCCACAACATCTTCGTAAAGCAACTCTGGCAGTATAATATTTAAATCAAATAGTTTGGGGCGGTTTTGGTAACCAATACGCAGTAAGTCCCCCAAGCCCTGAGTGATGAGCAACAGCGTACGATCCCCTTTGCGTTCCAAAAGCGCGTTGGTTGCAACTGTGGTACCCATTTTTACGGCATCAATTGTTCCTACAGGAATAGGCGCACCATCAGGTAAGCCCAAGAGTTCCCGGATTCCCTGAACCGCTGCATCTTTATATCGCTCAGGATTTTCCGATAACAATTTATGCGTTTGTAATTCGCCGTTTGGCTTGCGGGCTACAATATCTGTAAAGGTGCCGCCGCGATCTACCCAAAATTGCCACATTAGTCAGTTCTCCTTCGTTCGCGATCGTCCAACGGCATCGCGTTAATTTTGATTTTTAAGTTTGGTTACTTTGAAGTCAGTAAAACAGCGACGGAAGCCAGAGTGCTATATCAGGAAAAATCAGAAGCAATGCGATCATAGCAAACATCGTTACGACGAAAGGTGCGGCCCCTTTCATCACATCCATCATTTCACCGCGCCCACGTATCCCCTGCACAACATAAAGATTGATACCAATCGGTGGTGTGATCAATGCGGTTTCCAACAACACCATCAAAAGAATGCCGAACCAAACGGGGTCAAATCCCAATGCTATGACGATAGGTGTTATCAGCGGTGCCGTTGTCAGCAACATCGACAAGGTTTCCATGAAACAACCGATCACCACCAAGATAAACACGATCATCAACATGGTCTGCATCGGCGACCATCCAAGGCCGGTCACAAAATCTGCCAATGCTTGCGTTAACCCGATGACCGATAGAACGAAATTCAGGAAAACGGCAGCAATGATAATCAACATGATCATTGCCGTGGTCCGCATCGTCCCTTCAATCGCTTGGCGTAACATCGAAATCGTCAATTTACCGTTCATAGCAGCAAGCCCCATTGCAGCAACCACACCTAAAGAAGCGGCTTCAGTTGGTGTGGCCAATCCTGCGTAAATCGATCCAACAACAACGACAAATATTCCAAGCGGGGGGATCAATGATGGAAGCGCACGAAAACGTTCAGACCATGTGTAAGTAAGGTTTTCCCCGCCCCACTCTGGCTTTATGATACACACGGTAACAACCGTGAGCATAAACAACGCAGCCAATAAAAATCCTGGTATGAACCCTGCCAAATAGAGCTCAGGAACAGAAGTCTCAGTCAACAGCCCGTATAGGATCAAATTGATTGATGGCGGGATTAGGATGCCCAATGTACCGCCAGCAGCGATCGTGCCCAGAAATAAGGGTTCGTTGTAACCGCGTTTTTCGATTTGCGGGATAGCTACGGTTCCGATTGTTGCAGCCGTTGCAACAGACGATCCCGATGTTGCGGCAAATAAAGCTGATGATCCAATGTTGGAATGCATCAAGCCACCTGGCAACCAGCCAAGCCATTTTACGATGCCGTCATACATACGTTCTGTAATACCTGCGCGTAATAAAATTTCACCCAACATTACAAACATTGGAATTGCGACCAATAGAAAGTCAGTGCTGGTTTGCCATGCTATATCCGATATCGCGCGGTGCAATGGCATGGAGCTTTCAGTGTATTGCAAGATCAGGCCAAGCCAGCCCAAGGAGGCGGAAATCGGAACTGCCAACGCAATAAGTGCAAGAAGTATAAGAAGGGTTTTCG
>CAXMSA010000127.1:0-5430 GCA_964195605.1 uncultured Amylibacter sp. | reverse complement strand
TGGTTGGGGGTTAGTCCGTAATGCAACATAGACCGGCACCAAGATGCCGTGATTACTGAATAGGCCGGCGCATTGCCGTCTATTTCATCATTCACCTTATCTGAATGGCGTTGTGCTGCCTTAACCGTTTGATACATCCACTCTCCTAACACAGGTCCGTTATTCCTCAAAATCGTTATTTAGGCCATACTGGCCCTAGTAAACTTTACGTCATAAAATAGCCCAATTTTAAGCCTAGCAAATGACAAAAATAAAAACACGGTGGGTCATGGGCAGGCTAGGGTTAAAATTCGCATTAATGGTAGCGGCCATTGCATTTTTTTGCGTCACTTTCTTTTTTGCCATCCATGTGATGCCTTATCAGAAAAACAATGGTGCCGATCCCATATTGATCCTAGGCAATGCGCGAAATATCGGTCTTTTCTTTATTGGTCTTGGGATCTTAGGTTATATCAGTGTTTTATTGATGCCTAATAGACCTGCGCATGAAAAACCGCATCGCGGCTTTAAATGGTTATGGCTCACGGCTCTGGTTTTCGCGATCCCTTTTGCGGTCACAAAAGCCTTGTTTGGGATCAATGAAATAGAACCAATTTTAATCTTTTTCCGCGACAATCAGATGAATGATATGGTTTCAGTAGGTATTGACGGCTTCACAGAACCATTAAAGTTCTGGGCTGTATTGATCATTACGATCATCATAAGCTCTTTGTTCTTGCTGCGTTGTAAAAAGCATTTCGGCAAAGTTTTAGCCGTTATCAGCCTAGCACTTTTCTTTCTATCGCCGATTTTGCAATACATCGGCAATATACTTTTACCAAATGCGGCACAGCGTGATTTTATCATAGCAGAACGTATACAAAGCCCGATTATTATCGCAAAGCCTGCGGTTCAGAAAAATCTAGTGTTGATCTATCTTGAAAGTGTTGAGCGCAGCTATGGGCAAATCCCCGCGTTTGAAGCCTTTTATGAGCCACTTCAAACCCTTGCAGATCAATCAGTGGAACTGGTCAATCTTGTGCAGACCACAGGCACTAACTATACGATTGCAGGCATCGTTTCTACGCAATGCGGCATTCCATTGGTTTCTAAAGGTCTGCAAACAGTGTTTTTCAAAAACGACGTACAGGCCTCATTAGATAACTTTCTGCCCTCAGTTCATTGTCTGGGGGATCAGTTGACCGAAGACGGGTATACGCTGTCCTATATGAACGGCGCATCACTGGATAAGTTTTCCAAGCGCAGTTTTCTGCGCGAACATGGTTTTACGCGCCTATTTGACAAAGCCAACCTGACCGAGGCCCAGAAACAAGGCCGCACCAATGTCTGGGGGTTAAATGACGCCTTGCTGTTTGAAAACATCACACAGGAATTCGATTCACTGGCGACACAAGGCACGCCTTTCGTGCAGGGCATGCTTACAATCTCCACCCACGGGCCTGATGCTTTTCTGGATAACAATTGTGCCCCGACCCCAAATGTGGCCAGCCAGATACCGCGCGCCATTCAATGCACCGGCCAGCTTGTTTCCAGATTTGTCGATCACATCCGCACAAGCCCTGCCGGGGACAATACAATTATCGTGGTGATGAGTGATCATATGTCGTTTTTCAATTCGGTTCAGGCCCAGTTGGATAGTGTCGGGGCTGCACGGCGAAACCTGTTTATGGTTCTGGGCGCTGGCAAGCCACAAAAGATCAACCGCAAAATGGCACCATATGACATCTATCCCACTTTGCTGGAGATTATGGGTTACAAGCTTAAAGACGGACGTGCCAATTTGGGGGTCTCCCAATACAGCCCCACCCAAAACCTGACAGAAGAACTGGGCGTCAGTATGTTAAACAAAATTTTCAAGGGCAACCAGAAACTAGCCACTTATTTATGGCGTGATAAGTAACGGGATCACAAGGCGATCACATAAAAGTCAGACCTCTTAACACAAGCTTGTGTGCAACCTCACATCTTGCCACTGTGAAACACATAACACATGGGAGGTTTTTATGACACGTTTGCTTTTCAGCCTTATGCTGATCTTTGCCGCCACAAACAGTGCATTTGCACAAGATCAAACAGCACCGGAACCGCCTATGACGCTGGAACGTCTGGGTAAAATTATTTTCGCGCTGGATGAAACCGCTCAATCAAACGGTCCCCATTTTCAAATGACAATTCAGGATATCCCCGTGTTGATCTTGACCGATGTCAATGCAAACCGTATGCGCGCAATGGTGCCTATTCGCGCAGCCACTGATATGACAACAGATGAAATATTGCGGGTGATGCAGGCCAATTTCGACACTGCCCTTGATGCCCGCTATGCCATCGCGCAAGATAAATTATGGGGTGCATATATTCACCCTCTGTCATCTTTGGAAAAAAACGAGTTTATTTCAGGGCTTGGCCAGACCGTTAACATAGCCAAAACCTATGGTACGCTTTTTTCAGGCGGTTCATTAACTTTTAATGGCGGTGACAGCGCACCCTTGCAACGCCAGCTTATTGATGACCTGTTAAAAAAGGGCGAAGAGATCTAGGCTTGTGTTAAATGCATAAAGGAAACGTTAATGCCCTGGATTGAAACCATCCCCTACACTGCGGCTATGGGAAAGCTAAAGAAACTCTATGACAGGGTCAAAGGCCCTGACAACAATGTCGATAATGTCATGATGATCCATTCCCTACGTCCGCACAGTTTAGAAGGGCATATGGTGCTTTATAAAAACGTTCTGCACCATACCGACAACACGATACCAAAGTGGTTTTTGGAAACGCTCGGGGTTTGGGTCAGTTCCCTGAATAAGTGCCACTATTGCGTTGAACATCATTTTTGCGGCTTAAAACGCCTGCTTGGAGATGACGCTAAATCGGATGCGATCAAAGCCTGCATTGATGCCCGCGATATAAAGACCGCCCCTTTGGATGATAGACAGAAGATTGCAATGGAATATGCCCAGCAACTAACGCTTGCCCCTGACAGTATGCGCAGTGGTATTGTCAAACATTTGCAAGCGGCAGGATATTCAGACGGTGAAATACTCGAGATCAATCAGGTGGTCGCATATTTCAATTACGCCAACCGAACCGTACTGGGTTTGGGGTGCGCGATAGAAGGTGATATTCTGGGCTTATCCCCAAATAAATCAGAAGACCCCGATGATTGGGAACATCGCTAAAGCGTATTAACTTGGCCATATAGTACCCCCGATCCAATCTGCGACACGCCGCCTCTGTTTTGCCAAATACATCACAGAACGGTTGTTTCATATAACGCAACAGGCTATCACCCCTTTAGGGGATTGCGTGCCCAACTTTGGGATTCGCAACGATAATAAGAATTAGGAGAGTACCCATGGCAGACGCAGCCGCTCACGACCACGCAAGGCCGGGATTTTTCACGCGTTGGTTTATGTCAACAAACCACAAAGATATTGGTATCCTTTACCTGTTTACCGCAGGTACACTAGGCTTTATTTCAGTACTGTTTACCGTCTATATGCGCCTAGAGCTGATGGAACCGGGCGTTCAGTACATGTGTTTGGAAGGCGCCAGCATCACAGCCGCTGCCGTTGAAAACTGCACACCGAACGGCCACTTGTGGAACGTCTTGATCACAGGCCACGGCATCTTGATGATGTTCTTCGTGGTGATCCCTGCCCTGTTTGGCGGCTTTGGCAACTACTTCATGCCACTGATGATCGGCGCACCTGATATGGCGTTTCCACGGATGAACAACCTATCTTACTGGATGTATGTTGCCGGCTCTTCGTTAGCTGTATGTTCTTTGCTAGCTCCTGGTGGCAACGATCAGTTAGGCTCAGGCGTGGGTTGGGTGCTTTATGCGCCGCTATCCACCAATGAAGGCGGCATTTCCATGGACTTTGCGATTTTCGCAGTTCACTTGTCCGGTGCCTCATCAATTCTTGGCGCGATCAATATGATCACAACCTTCCTGAATATGCGTGCCCCTGGCATGACATTGCACAAGACACCTTTGTTTGCTTGGTCAATCTTCGTCACTGCATTCCTGATCCTATTGTCCCTGCCAGTACTTGCAGGTGCCATCACAATGCTGCTGACAGACCGTAATTTCGGCACAACATTCTTTGATGCTGCCGGTGGCGGCGACCCTATCCTATATCAACACTTGCTGTGGTTCTTCGGGCACCCTGAAGTATACATGATCATCGTTCCGGGTTTCGGCATTGTCAGCCATGTGATTTCAACCTTCTCGAAAAAACCGATCTTCGGCTACCTACCGATGGTTTACGCGATGGTTGCCATTGGCGCCTTGGGCTTCGTTGTTTGGGCACACCACATGTACACAGTTGGTATGTCTTTGACACAACAAAGCTACTTTATGCTGGCGACAATGGTGATTGCGGTTCCGACAGGCATCAAGATCTTTTCTTGGATTGCCACAATGTGGGGCGGCTCTATCAGCTTTAAAACCCCGATGCTGTTTGCGATGGGCTTTTTGTTCCTGTTCACCGTTGGTGGCGTTACAGGTGTGGTTCTGGCACAAGCCGGTGTTGACCGCGCATATCACGACACATACTACGTGGTTGCCCACTTCCACTATGTGATGTCACTGGGTGCGGTGTTTTGTATCTTTGCAGGCATCTACTACTGGATCGGTAAGATGTCTGGCCGTCAGTATCCTGAATGGGCAGGTAAGCTGCACTTCTGGGCAATGTTCATCGGCGCAAACGTAACCTTCTTCCCACAACACTTCCTGGGTCGCCAAGGCATGCCGCGCCGCTACATCGATTATCCTGACCAGTTCGCTTACTGGAACGAGATCAGTTCTTACGGCGCATTCCTGTCATTTTCTTCTTTCGTCTTCTTCATCGGTGTATTGTTCTACACATTGAAATTCGGCAAGAAAATCACAGAGAATGCCTATTGGGGTGAACATGCGGAAACACTGGAATGGACTTTACCAAGCCCACCTCCAGAGCACACGTTTGAAATCCTGCCAACACAGGACATGTGGGATAAATCCTCTCACTAAGCGCATAGTTAAGTTTATGAAAATTAATAAGGCCGAGGCAAACGCTTCGGCCTTATTCGTTACCACAATCCCCGTACCCTTAATCAACGCAAAACCTCAGCTCCGCGACATCTGTATGGCAGCAATGATACACGACTACCCGCTTGTTTAGGGCTGTAATTTCGTATAGACTAAAGTTTGATTTTGGAGGTGGATAGAATGCTAAAACTATTGATTTCAACTACTATTGCGACTTTGTTTTTTGGTATCGTGTATGCGCAAACATCCACAGAACAAAGTACATATGTTTCTGTCATGCTGTATCCCGATACTGACCATGGCACTTGTAACATCGGGATGCAACTGAACAACTACCGGCTGACGCCGGTAGGTTCCCGTTTTGAATGTAATTCAAGATACTGAAGTATGACATCGTC
>CAXMSA010000126.1:0-5488 GCA_964195605.1 uncultured Amylibacter sp. | reverse complement strand
ATCGCCTGTTGGGATATTCTGGGCAAGGCGCATGATCGGCCCGTTTATGCACTGATGGGTGGGTTGATGAATAAACGTATCCGTTCCTACACTTACCTTTACCCGCTGCCGCACCATGATTTTGACGCCTATTGGACGTCGCCCGATATGCATGCGGAAAGTGCCGCAGAGATGGTCAAACTGGGTTTCACGGCAGTGAAGTTCGACCCCGCCGGCCCCTATACCGTGCGCGGTGGGCATATGCCCAGCATGATGGATATTGATCTAAGCGTGCGCATGTGCGCGGCTATCCGCGATGTTGTTGGCACCAAGGCCGATCTGTTGTTCGGCACCCACGGGCAGTTTTCGACGGGCGGTGCCATTCGTCTGGGCCGTGCAATCGAACCCTATGATCCACTTTGGTATGAAGAGCCTGTGTCACCTGACAATGTAGAAGCAATGGCAACAGTTGCCCGTTCCGTGCGCATACCCGTCGCCACGGGTGAACGGCTGACGACCAAGGCCGAATTTGCACCTGTTTTACGCGCGGGTGCTGCAAACATTCTGCAACCGGCACTGGGGCGGTCTGGCGGCATTCTTGAAACCAAGAAGATCGCAGCAATGGCCGAGGTGTATAATGCGCAAATCGCGCCGCATCTTTATGCGGGGCCTGTGGAATGGGCGGCGAACATTCAACTGGCGGCAAACATTCCCAACTTGCTGATGGTGGAAACCATTGGTGCCGGTGCAATCGGGTTAGCGGGTGATCTGATCAAGAACACCATCCACTGGGAAGACGGGTTTATCCACGCGCCAACTGCGCCAGGTCTGGGCATTGCCTTTGATGAAGAACTGGCGCGCGCCAACCCTTATAAGGGCACTGGATTGCATCTGGAAATGCAGGAAGCCCCTTGTGATTACAAAGGTGGCAATGCGTTTCAGGGTGGGGCTACGGATTAATATATCGGACAATGGGTAACAGACGAAAATATTGTGGTTCTGGGTGATCTGGATGAGCTTGATCTGGTCAAGCGCGATGCACAGGCGCAGTTGGTAAATTATGCACGCTCTGAAATTGACCGCATCATGCGTGACCTTGCGGAACCACTTGTTTAAGCGCGCACTCTGGTATTGAGTGGGCGGATCAAATGTTTTGATAGGTTCCCTGAATGCCCAAAAAACTTGCTATTCTGTTTTTGCTGATAACCGTTGTTATTGATGCGATGGGGATCGGGTTGATTATGCCGGTGATGCCGGATCTGATCCGTGAACTGCTGGACACTGATCTTTCACGCGCTGCCGTTTGGGGCGGGGTAATGAATGCATCATTCGCAGTGATGCAGTTTTTATTCGGGGCGGCGATCGGCAACCTGTCTGACCGTTATGGCCGCCGCCCTGTGTTGCTGGCCTCATTGGCGGTGGTGACGGTTGATTATGTTGTGATGGGCTTAACGCAATTAATCTGGATTTTACTGCTGGGGCGTCTGGTCAGCGGCGTTGCCTCGGCCACGCAATCAACAGCTTCGGCCTATATGGCGGATATATCAAAACCAGGTGAAAAGGCAGCCCGATTTGGCCTGCTTGGGGCGGCCTTTGGTCTTGGTTTTATTGTCGGGCCGATTACGGGTGGTCTGTTGGGTGAGTTTGGGTCGCGCATGCCATTCTATGCAGCCGCTATCCTTGCATTTTCCAATATGATCTTCGGCTATTTCATTTTGCCTGAAACCGTGACTGATAAAATCCGCCGCCCGCTGGAATGGCGCCGGATGAACCCGTTTCGGGCTTTGCGCCATGTTAGTAACCTACCCGATGTCGGGCCTTTGCTGGCGATGTTTTTTTTCTACCAGATTGCATTTTTCGTTTATCCGGCGGTCTGGGCCTATTACACGCAGGAAAAATTCGGTTGGACACCGTGGGATGTGGGCCTGTCGCTGGCCGCATACGGGCTGGGCATCGTTGTGGTGCAGGGCGGTTTGATCCGCCTTGTGGTTCCTTTGTTGGGTGAATGGCGCACGGTGATTGTCGGTATGTCTATTACGGTTGTGGCATTCCTTGGCCTTGGTGTCGTTACTGACGGATGGATGGTATACGCCCTTATTCCAATTTCTTCACTGGGTATGATTACGCAGCCTGCTTTGCAGGGGATCATGTCACAATCCGTGCCTGATAATGGCCAGGGTGAGTTGCAAGGCGTCTTGACTGGTGTCGGTGCGATAGCCAGCATTATCAGCCCGCTGATGATGACAGGCGTGTTTGGTTATTTCACACGTGCCGGCACAACTATTTACGCCCCCGGCGCACCATTTTTTCTGGCGGCCATTTTGGATTTTATCGCATTGATGTTGTTTTTATGGGCAATGTCGCGGCGGGGTATAGCGGCTTAATGTTGCCTTAGATAATCAAGTAACAAATTTGATTTATGCACTTTTGCCAAGTCTGCCGGGGTTTCCCCATATTGGTTTTGCACGTCACTCACTGCCCCGCAACTGATCAGAATTTCCACAATTTCCAGATTATTATTGAAGGCGGCCTCATGCAGCGGTGTATCTCCGGTGTTGCCTGCATGGTTCGGGTCGGCGGCATTGTCCAACAGAACTTTAATGCCCTGAATGTCCTTCATCATTACTGCTTTATGCAAAATAGAATCCCCGTCAACGGCAACAGAGTTGGCATCTGCGACAGTGCAGTTTTCAAAAAGCGGGTATTCCTGATAACGTGCAAGAATATTATCTAGCTGTTCGTGTTGTATCATCGGTTCTTCAGTCCATAAGTGAAATGAAACTCAATTTTACAGGTAACTTTCCATATTTTACGCGTGGATTCGTTAATGTTAGCATTTTGGCATAAATTCGCACTATTTTATGACCATACGCGTAATACTGGCGGAACAATGCCCAAATTAGTACGAATTCGAACTTGACTAATGAAGTTGTTTCACCTATATAGTACGAAATCGCACTATTGGGAGGCTGCAATGAACCGTAGAAACACACTTAAAATACTTGGGGGCGGCATGATTGTTGCGGTAACAGCTGCTGCTGGAACAGGGACTTTGATTGCCACGCGCAAACCGAAAACCGCACGCCTGCCTTGGGCAAATGCTGGTAAATATACTGAAATTCGCCGTATCGCATTGTCGTACGCTTTGCTGGCGGCCAACCCACATAACCGGCAACCATGGATCGTTGAAATGGTGGATGATAACAGGCTGCATTTGTGGAAAGATAAAACCCGGTTGTTACATGCTACAGACCCTTATGGTCGGCAGATCAATATCGGCTTGGGATGTTTTCTGGAACAAATGGTGTTAGCTGCGAAAGCACATGGATATGATGCCGCTTTGGATGTGTTCCCGAACGGGCAAGACGGGCCGGTTGCAACCGCAGTGTTTACCAAAGGGGCAACGCGCGACCCATTGTTTGATCAGATATTGCAACGCCGTTCTTGCAAACAACCTTTTGAAGACCAGCCTGTTACGGCTGCACAGGCCACAGATCTGGCAGCTTTCGCCAATGTTGCGATTAAGGATGACAGGGTGGCCGCGATCAAGAAAATCACTTGGGATGCGCACGTGATCGAGGCGATGACGCCCCATACATGGAAAGAAAGCATCGATCTGATGCGCCTTGGCGTCAAAGAGGTTGACGTAAACCCCGACGGGATTAGCCTGACGGGTGGGGTGTTGGAGATAATGACTTCTACTGGTCTTTTAACGCGTGAGGGCAGTCTGGACACACAAAGTACTGGCTTTAAAGAAACGATGAAACGGTTTGATATTTTGTTTCATGCAACCCCCGCATATGCTTACCTCACATCAAAGGGCAATAGCCCAAAAGACCAGATAGATGTTGGGCGACAATGGGCGCGGTTGAACCTGAAGACTACCGAGATGGGTCTGTCATTGCACCCTGTCAGTCAGGCCTTGCAGGAGTATCCTGAAATGGCGCAGGAATACCGCAATATCCATGATTTACTTGCAAAGCCCGGCGAAACTGTTCAGATGTTGGGGCGGTTGGGCTATGGGCAAAATGTGCCGCCATCACCGCGTTGGCCATTAGAAGCAAAGTTGAAGAATGGATAAAGAACAGACACCGCTTTATTTTCAGTTTTTTACCGAAGTTGGTATTTTAAACCAACTAAGCAGGGTCGGATTTGAAGCACATTTGCCAATGGGCATAACGCTGGCGCATTTCAGTGTGTTAAACCATCTGGTACGCCTTGGAGACGGGCAAACGCCTTTGCAGATCGCCAAGGCGTTTCAGCTGCCGAAAACAACCATGACCCATACCTTGTCCGTTTTGGAAAAACGCGGCCTGATTGTGATGCGGCCCAATCCCGATGACGGGCGTTCAAAGTCTGTTATTTTAACGGAATTGGGGCGAACATTCCGCGATGATGCAATTGTAACATCTACGCCCTATTTTGCTGGTTTTGCGGCGCAGTTTCCGCCCGAAAAGCTAAAGGATGTATTACCGTTGCTGGCAGAGATGCGTGGCTTTTTAGATAAAGAACGTAACGGCTGAAACAAAAACGGCACCCCAATGGAGTGCCGTCATTTTTGTTATGTAGGGTATTTATTGCGGCACTTCGCCATCAATTCCTTCAACGTAGAAGTTCATGCCGGCCAATGTGCCGTCATCGGCTGTTTCGCCGTCTTTCAGCCAGACAGAGCCGTCTTGTTTATTCAAAGGCCCGGTAAAGCTATGCATGCTGCCGTCAGACAGCGCGTCTTTGATTGCGTTGGCGGAAGCTTGCACGTCAGTTGGGATTTTGTCTGAGAATGCACCAATGCCAACCATGCCGGGTTTGATACCGTCCCATGTGTCGGTGGATGTCCATGTACCGTCGATGGCAGCTTGGGCACGTGCCACGTAATATGGCCCCCAGTTGTCGATGATGGATGACAGGCGTGCGTTAGGGCCGAACTGGATCATGTCGGATGCCTGACCGAAGGCGTAAATGCCTTTTTCTTCGGCGATGGTCATCGCAGCCGGGCTGTCAGTGTGTTGCATGATGATGTCGGCGCCTTGGGCAATCAATGCTGTGGCTGCATCTGCCTCTTTGCCTGGGTCAAACCATGAGAACACCCAGACAATTTTCATTTTCACGTCAGGGTTAACTTTTTTGGCGGCGATATAGGCGGCATTGATGCCACGGATCACTTCAGGAATTGGGTATGACGCGATATAACCGATGGTGTTGGTTTCAGTCATGTTGCCTGCAATATGTCCGATCACTGTGCGGCCTTCATAAAAACGCGCAGAGTATGTGGATACGTTGTCGGAACGCTTAAAGCCCGTTGCATGTTCAAACTTCACGTTTGGGAATTTTTTGGCCACGTTCAACACGTGATCCATATAATTGAACGATGTTGCAAAGATCAGGTCGGTGCCTGAAAGGGCCATTTGGGTCATCACGCGTTCGCTGTCAGCTGACTCTGGCACGCTTTCGACATATGTGGTTTCGACCTTGTCGCCCAAAGCTTCTTCAATCGCTTTACGGCCTTGGT
>CAXMSA010000125.1:0-5591 GCA_964195605.1 uncultured Amylibacter sp. | reverse complement strand
AGGTTGAAAAACAGCTTCTTTTGCGCCGATGTTGTACCCATTTTAACCAAAGACCAGCTACGCAGAACAAACTCCTGAATGCTGGCACGGATCCACCACATCGCATAGGTCGACAGACGAAACCCTTTTTCGGGATCAAACCGTTTCACCGCCTTCATCAGACCCACATTTGCCTCTGACACCACTTCGGCAATCGGCAAACCGTAGCCGCGATAGCCCATCGCCATTTTAGCAGCCAGCCGCAAATGAGACGTGACAAGCTTATGGGCTGCTTCGGCGTCTTCACGCTCGACCCATGCTTTAGCCAGCATATATTCTTCTTCCGGTTCCAACATGGGGAATTTACGGATTTCCTGCATATAGCTGTTCAAACCTTGTTCCGGCGACGGAGCAGGTAGATTTGTATAACTCATGATAAACCCCCACGGTTTTTAACATGTTACTCAAGTGGGAAACTTAAAGTAAATTCTCAAGGTGTACTTACGTTACGTAAGTATCGTTTTGAAATCATCAAAAGAACCTTAAAAATTTATTGTCTCCCATATTTTATTTTACATTCAATACTTTAAGATGAAAGCACTTGTTCCAGTCGACATAAGTCTGTGGGCAATTCTGAAGTAAAACGCAATAGTTTTTTTGAAACTGGATGAATAAAGCCAATAGTTGCCGCATGTAGGGCCTGTCGGTTAAATGATTCCAGAAATGCGCGATCATCCTCTGTGAACGTATTCATCGGCAGGGTTTTGCGCCTGCCGTAAATCGGATCGCCGATCAATCCATGCCCGATATGGCCCGCATGAACCCTAATTTGGTGGGTGCGGCCGGTTTCCAGCCAACACTCGATTTTACCGGCATAAGGGCGTTCCACAGGGCCATAATTGTTGATTAAACGCATACGTGTAATCGCATGGCGACCCGCATCGTTGACCACGGCCATGCGTTTACGGTCGGTTTTATGGCGCGCGATATTTGTGGCCACGCGGATCACACCGCCCTCTTCAAACGCTACCCCCTGCAATCCTGCAATACGCGGATCAGAACGACTGGGCGCACCGTTGGTGAACGCAATATAACGCCGTTCAATACTGTGATCCGCAAATTGTGCCGCCAACCCCTGATGCGCAACATCGTTTTTCGCCACCACTAGCAAACCTGAGGTATCCTTATCAATGCGGTGTACAATGCCCGGCCGTTTTGCACCGCCCACACCCGACAGGCTATCAGCGCAATGGTGCAACAATGCATTGACCAACGTCCCAGTTTCAGAGCCAGGTGCTGGATGCACCACCATGCCGGCGGCCTTATTTACCAGGATTAGATCATCATCCTCATAAACCACCTCAATGGGAATATCTTCAGGCTCTGCCTCAAGACTGACGGGTTTTGGCAACACAACCTGCCATTCTTCCCCCGCTTTACCTTTTGTTTTCAAAACTGTGACAATCTCACCGCCAAGACGCGAAACCGCACCGCCCTCAATCAATTTTGTAAGCATGGAACGGCTAAGCGTCACACCCTCTGGCACAACCGCGGCTAAAGCTTTATCAAGACGGGGTGGCGGCGCTTCGTTAAGCGTCAAAATCAGCAGTTGATCACTGGGATTAGAAGTAGGGTCTGACATGAATGAACTTTCCAGCGAAATTGAAGAACCTGCAAACCTGCGCCTATTGCGCCGACTGGTCACAGCCCTGATGGTGGTGATGATTGTGGGCTTTCTAACCTTGATTGCGATGCTTGTCATGCGATTAGCACCAAGCACATCAGAATTACCATTGCCAAACTCGATAACCCTGCCCGATGGCAATAAAGCCAAGACCTTTACCCAAGGGCCAGATTGGTTTGCAGTGGTGACTACTGACAACCGTATCTTGATCTATGATCGGGCAACGGGGGAATTGCGGCAGACGGTGGAGATTGAGCGGTGATACAATCCAACCCTAGAAGTTAAAACTCACTCTCACAGCTTTCTTGGCCGCCGTCCCTAGGCGACGAGGGCCGCGCCCGACCCTCCCCCATCCTGCTGAAAGCAGGCTTTCACAGGTAGGAGGGCGCAAATGCACCTACCCAAGGTCAAGCGCTACGTAATTTAAAGTGATGAACCAATAATCATTTCACAAATACCCTCCCCCTTCCCCTTGCATCCCCCCGCCATTCCCACGATATTCATCCCATGAGTCTGCCACCCGGTTTTATTGATGAATTGCGTGACCGGTCCTCGATCGCGCAGGTCGTTGGACGCAAACTGTCGTGGGACGCGCGAAAGTCCAACCCCGGCAAGGGTGATTACTGGTCGCCCTGCCCGTTTCACGCTGAAAAAACTGCATCTTTTCATGTGGATGACCAAAAGGGATTCTATTATTGCTTTGGTTGCCATGCCAAGGGCAATGTCTATAGCTTCATTCAGGAAACCGAAAACGTGAACTTCATGGAAGCGGTGGAAATTCTAGCACGAGAGGCAGGCATGCCGATGCCCGCACGTGATCCTCGGGCCCAGGAAAAAGCCGATCACCGCACGGTTCTGTTCGATATCATGGAACAAGCGGTACAGTTTTACCGCCTGCAACTGCGCACCAATGTAGCTTCGGCCGCGCGGGATTATCTGGAAAAACGCGGATTGCCGGAAGCCACGTTGGAGCAGTTTCAGATCGGATACGCCGATAACAGCCGCAACGGGTTGTTTCAGCATCTGACCGGCAAGGGTGCGAAACCCGATGATATTGTGCTGGCAGGTTTGGCGATCAAGCCCGACGATGGCGGCAACCCATTCGACCGTTTTCGCAACCGTATCATATTCCCGATACGCGATGCCCGTGGCCGTTGCACTGGTTTTGGTGGGCGTGCGATGGATGCCAATCAACCCGCCAAGTATCTGAATTCACCAGAGACTCCGCTATTTGACAAGGGCCGCTCACTTTATAACCATCAGCCCGCACGCGAAGCCGCAGGCAAAGTACAAAGCCTGATCGTGGCCGAAGGCTATATGGATGTCATCGCATTATCACAGGCCGGTTTCAAACACGCAGTCGCCCCTTTGGGCACCGCGATCACTGCTGATCAGTTGCAACTGATGTGGC
The DNA here is from genome assembly GCA_964195605.1 of uncultured Amylibacter sp. GTDB lineage: Bacteria > Pseudomonadota > Alphaproteobacteria > Rhodobacterales > Rhodobacteraceae > Amylibacter. The sequence continues at coordinate 2,517 of CAXMSA010000125.1, read as the reverse complement.
GTATTACATCCGAGCCTATTATCGCGCTGGATGGTGACAAAGCAGGCCTGCGCGCAGCGATGCGGCTCATCGATATTGCCCTACCGTTATTGGAAGCAGGCAAATCCCTGCGATTTTGCATTCTACCAGAGGGCCAAGACCCTGACGATCTGATCAAAGCCTCGGGTGCCAAGGCCATGCAGACCCTTCTGGATGCGGCCCAACCAATGGTTAAACTGCTGTGGCAGCGTGAAACCGAAGGCAAGGATTTTGACAGCCCCGAACGCCGCGCCGCCCTTGACGCCAGCCTGCGCACCACCCTGAACACCATAGAAGATCGCTCGATCAAAACCCATTACGGGCAGATCATCAAAGACTACCGCTTTGAATTATTCCGCCAAAAACGCCCCGAACGATCTTGGGGCGGCAATAAGGACTGGCGCAAGAAACCACCGCAAAATGCAACCGAAGGGTTAAAATCATCACTGCTGGCCCAAGGGGCGCAGGCTGATGTATTCTTTCGCGAGGCGGTAATTCTACTGGCGGCAATTTTACATCCGCAAGCCGCATTGGAAACCGAAACTGCGCTTGAAAAATGCCATATTAACACCAATGATTTCAAAGAAATTCACAACGCGCTCTTGGCAAATCTGCATGAAGACCTATCTGACGATAATGCAGCTTTTGATCTGGCAGACAAAATGGCAGGGCGTCTGGGGTACAACCCGATCGACCGCCTGACCGAATTAAAGGCGGTACGCAGCCACCCCTATCTGCGCATTGGTGCAGATAAGACGCAAATCAGGCGTACTCTGGATGAAGAATTAACAAAACATGCGGCCATTTTGGGCGCACGGCGTGAAATGATTGAAGCCGCAGAAGAATTAAGCGGAATGGCCGACGAATCAACTACTTGGCGCATTCAACAAGCCACAGAAGCACGTAACAAGGCCACAAAAACCAACTATGGTAATGAAGATAACAGCGGCGATGACAATGAAAATCTGTCACATGAGCTACAAAAAATGCTCGATGATCAAATTTGGGTAAAGAAAAAGACATAATACCATTGCGAATCGGACGCTTGCAGTGTTGATTCGCTTCAAACACGGATGATTCGTTTTAATCCTACTGGGAGCAAGAGATGGCAGCTAAAGATACCGCACAGGCTAAAAACGAACAGGCCGAAGGCGCCTCTTCTATTTCGGACAACAGCCAAGCGAATATCAAGAAAATGATTTCGGTTGCGCGGGCGCGTGGCTATATCACTTATGATGAGCTGAACGAGGTTATGCCGCCCGATCAGGTTTCATCTGAACAAATCGAAGATGTGATGTCGATGCTGTCAGAAATGGGCATTAATATCATCGAAGGTGATGATGTCGAAGAAGATGGTCCACGCGATCTGACTGTTGTCGAGACTGATAAAAAAGAACTGGCCCTTGCCAATACTGGTGAAGCAAAACTGGATCGTACTGATGACCCCGTGCGCATGTATTTGCGCGAAATGGGTTCGGTCGAACTGTTGTCACGCGAAGGCGAGATCGCGATTGCCAAACGTATAGAGGCAGGTCGCAACACCATGATCGCCGGGCTTTGCGAAAGCCCGCTGACTTTTCAAGCGATCACCATCTGGCGCGAAGAGCTGTTAGACGAAGAAATTCTTCTGCGCGACGTGATTGATCTTGAAACCACCTTTGGCAACACTATGGAAGACGGCGATGTCGAGCCTGTCGCCAGCACCTTGGGATCAACACCCGCAAACATGAAAGTGGCCCCGGTCAAAAAAGAACCCGAGCCAGAAGTTGATGCAGACGGCAATCCGTTGCGCGCAGGCGATGATGACGAAGATGAAGAAGAAGCGGCAAACCTGTCGCTAGCTGCGATGGAAGAAGCCCTGAAACCGCAGGTTCTGGATACATTGGCAAAAATTGCCAAAAGCTATACCAAACTCGCTGAAATGCAGAATGTGCGGATTACAGCGACACTGAACGAAGAATCGTCCTTTTCGACAAAAGAAGAAAAAGCCTATCAGAAACTGCGGACCAAGCTGGTAGAACAGGTCAACGCTCTGCACTTCCACAATAACCGTATCGAAGCCCTGATAGATCAGCTTTACGGCATCAATCGCAAAATCATGTCACTGGACAGCGGCATGGTGAAACTGGCCGACCAATCACGCATCAATCGCCGTGAGTTTATCGACGCTTACCGTGGTCGTGAACTTGATCCCATCTGGCTGGATGATATTGCAGCACGCTCTGGTCGTGGCTGGGCAACATTTATCGAAAAGTACCGCGATAAAGCCGAAGCCATCCGTGAAGAAATGGCACAAGTCGGCCAATATGTCGGCGTTGATATTCCGGAATACCGCCGGGTTGTAAATCAGGTACAAAAGGGTGAAAAAGAAGCCCGTGCTGCCAAGAAAGAAATGGTAGAAGCGAACCTTCGCCTGGTTATCTCGATAGCGAAAAAATACACCAACCGCGGATTGCACTTCCTTGATCTTATTCAAGAAGGTAATATCGGTTTGATGAA
>CAXMSA010000124.1:0-5648 GCA_964195605.1 uncultured Amylibacter sp. | reverse complement strand
GCGCTATTTTGCAATGGTTTTTGCGTCACTTAAGACATTACGAAGAGGCACTTTAGAACTAGAGCTTAAAGACGGCCGGGTGTTTCGTATTGATGGCCCGGACGCAGGCAAATATGCCCGCGTGGTTGCGAAAGATGACGTTATATGGACACGCCTGATCCGTGAGGGCGATATGGGGTTTTCGGATGCTTATCTGGATGGGCAGTGGACAAGCCCTGATTTGCAAGCGTTTCTGGATGTTGTTTTCGATAATTTCACAGAGATTTCCAAGAAATATCCCGGTGCCGGGTTATTACGCATGTATGAACGCCTGCGCCATTGGATGAACCGTAACACAAAAGAACAGGTCAAAAAAAACATCGCGTACCATTATGATCTGGGTAATGCGTTTTATGCCAGATGGTTGGACAAGACGATGACCTATTCATCGGCATTGTTTATAACCGGGCAGGAAAGCCTGGAAAAAGCGCAAACACAGAAATATGCCTCTATTTGTGATCAAATGGGAATACAAAGTGGTGATCATTTGCTGGAAATAGGCTGTGGCTGGGGGGGATTTGCACAATACGCAGCCGGCCAACGTGGGGTTTCACTGAAATGCCTGACAATTTCACAAGAACAACATGATTACGCCAAGGCCCGCATTTTTAAAGCGGGGCTTGCAGACAAAGTGGATATTGTCATGCAGGATTATCGTGATGAGACAGGACAATATGATGGTATTGCCTCAATCGAGATGTTTGAAGCGGTTGGTGAAAGATATTGGCCAGCATATTTCAACACCGTGCATGATAGCCTGAAGCCTGGCCGGCAGGCTACAATTCAAGTGATTATGATGGCCGATCATTTGTTTGGAAAATACCGCAAAACCGTTGATTTTATTCAAAAACATATTTTCCCCGGCGGAATGCTGCCCAGCCCCACAGCTTTGCGCGATGAAATTGAAAGATCGGGGTTGATTTATGGCAGTTCATTGAAAATGGGTAAAAGCTACTCACTAACATTGCGCCGCTGGTATGAAAGCTTCAATACTGAGTGGGATGATATATCAGGCAAGGGGTTTGACCCGCGTTTCAGGAATATGTGGAACTTTTATTTGACATCCTGTGCCGCAGGATTTGAATATGGCACAACAGATGTGGCCCAGGTAACGATGCGCAGGAGTTAATAAAGATGCTAACAGCTACAAAATTGGTCGGTGGGGTTTTTCTTTCGCTCACAGCACTTTATGCATCCTATTTATTTTTAAGTCTGCATAGCACCTTCACCCTGACATCCACCGTGTATTATATAAACGGTTTGCTTGGATTCTGGATTGGTTGGCGCTCTATCGGGTTTGATCCGGGTATGGGCGGGAAGTGGTCGATCATAACTGGCCTGCGCGGGGCTTTGATATTTGCCGTTATCTCGGCAATGGCCTTTGGGTTCTGGACTGTGTACGTGAAGTTAGAGAATTTTTTCATCAGAGATTTCGATAATATTTTAGAAAGCTGGTATAAGGCTTTTGTGGAATATTTTGGCTTAATATCCGCCCCCGACGTCTTGCTGGTACTTGTCATTGGTGGATGTATCAGCGGTCTTGGGGCCGGGCTGGCAAATCGCTATTTGTCATAAAACTGATCACTGATGCGGGTGGTATCACTTTTCGCAGTTGAAGCTACAAGTTATGCGGCGTATCAATAAGCAACCTTATGAAATGGACTTATTATGAACGTTTATTCTGACCTTTCCAATGCCGTTGGCAACACACCTTTGATCAAGCTGCGCAAAGCTTCAGAAATCACGGGCTGTGATATTTTCGGCAAAGCCGAGTTTATGAACCCGGGCCAATCAGTGAAAGACCGAGCTGCCCTCGGTATTATCCGCGATGCCATCAAATCAGGTAATTTGCAACCGGGTGGCACAATTGTAGAAGGAACCGCTGGGAACACAGGCATTGGTCTGGCCCTTGTTGGAGCCTCTATGGGGTTTAAGACCGTTATCGTCATTCCTGAAACCCAAAGCCAGGAAAAGAAAGATATGATCCGCCTTGCGGGGGCCACGCTGATTGAAGTGCCTGCAAAACCTTATAAAGACCCGAATAACTACATTAAATATTCATCCCGTTTAGCCGCTAAACTGGCGCAAACAGAACCAAATGGGGCTGTATGGGCCAATCAGTTTGATAATGTTGCCAATCGTGATGTGCATGTGATCAGTACAGCATCTGAAATTTGGGAACAAACCGGTGGTAAAGTTGATGGCTTTGTCAGTGCCGTGGGGACTGGTGGCACTTTGGCTGGTGTGGCCATAGGCCTGCGCAAAAAATCCAAAGGCATCAAGATAGCATTGGCTGATCCTGATGGCGCGGCTTTGTATAATTACTATGCGAATGGTGAATTGAAATCATCGGGTGATAGCATAACCGAAGGCATCGGGCAGGGGCGTATCACCGCCAATCTGGAAGGTATGAAAGTTGATATGCCTTTCAATATCCCTGATGTAGAAGCCCTGCCGATCATTTTTGATCTGCTGCGTGATGAGGGGCTTTGCATGGGCGGCTCGACGGGTATCAACATCGCTGGTGCTATCCGTATGGCCAAAGAAATGGGGCCGGGCCACACGATTGTGACCATTCTAGCCGATTATGGTAATCGCTATCAGTCTAAGGTTTTTAACCCAAGATTTTTGAAAGCGATGAACTTGCCTGTGCCTGAATGGCTTGAGAATACTTCAAACGATATTCCTTCTGTTTTTGAATAGGGTTTTAACATGAAACGGGCTGTTAACAGTTTTTTTGTCACAATCGGTTTGGTTTTGCTTTTCAGCTTCGGGGCGTTTGCGCAAACATCCGCTACGGAGTATGATATTGAAAAATTCCGCGAGCTGGCGACCCGCGCTGAAGAAGTTGTTTTCGGCGGAGAGGCATCGACTGATGCGTTGGAAGTTCTGCGCTCTGATCTGGTCGTTTATCGGTCTTTAGCATTAAAGGCACAAGAGATCCGCGCAGGCCGTGTTTCAGTCATTAAAAAACAGATAGCAGCACTTGGTGCCGGGGCAGATAATGAAGCGGAAGAATCTGAATTGGTTGTACAAAGACGTGTGGAATTAAATGGGCAACGGGCTGAAGCACAAGCCCCGTTGATCATTGCACAAGAAGCCTATGGGCGGGCAGACGCTTTAATTGCTGAGATTGATAAGGTTATCAGAAGCCGTAATAGAACCGCTTTGCTGCAATTGAACAGCTCGCCACTTAACCCTGTGCTTGTTTCGGCAGCAATATCCGCTTTGAACAAACATATCAGTGCAATCGGTACAGAGATCAACGCCGAATGGACAGGTGAATTGTCAACACAAGTGCGCAAGCAAAACGGGCCTATTTTACTGGTGCTTATCGCCATCGGCTTGATACTTATGCTGCCTGCAACGCGCTGGTCGACAAATCGTTTGCAATATGAGCGTGATAAAAAACCAACGCAGCTTGGTAATCTTAAACGCTTATTGGCGTCTTTGGCTGTGTTCATCTTGCCGACTATCGGCCTGATTTGCATCTTCAGCGCAGTTTATATTGCGGATGTTTTCTCGCTTCGAGGCGATATGTTCATCAATGCTGTGCCTTCTGCTGGTCTGGCGTTAATCGGGGCAAACTGGTTGGCGTGCAACTTACCGCAAGGCAAAGCTGACACCGGTGATCGTGCAGACGATAAAGCAAAGTTAATCTTTGCGGGCCAGCGCCTAATCTGGGCCATAGGCGGTATTCTTGCCGCTGGGTTTCTGGTTGGTGGTTTGGATGACGGGGCTAAATGGTCGCCTGACATCCTATCAACAATCATGTTTCCTTTGATCCTCTTGCTTGGGTATTGCCTGTTTCAATGTGGCCGCAGAATTGGTGCATATCGCCATTTTCTGCATAGTGAAGATGACGTGGTTAGCATCCCTGAGCGCATAGCCACAATTTATATGTGGGCTTGCTATATCACTGGGTTGGGGGGGCCTCTGTTAGCTGCATTTGGCTATGCCAATGCAGGCGAAGTGTTGGTTTTTTCAATGTCTATGACATTGGCATTGTCCGCCGCGGTTTTTTTCGCCTACAGTCTTCTGGTATGCTTTCTTGTTCCTGCGGTTAATGCGGGTGCAAACGAAACAAAAGAACGGCCATCGGGCGGTCTGTTAAAGGTCGCATTGGCTTTTAGCTTAATTTGCCTTTCGATTCCAGTTCTGGCGTTGATTTGGGGCGCCCGCACCAGTGACATCAACGGCTTGTGGTTTACTTTGAATGAAGGCGTGTCATTAGGAAAAACACGGATTTCAATATCTGATTTTCTAATCTTTGGCCTGATTTTCTTTGTCGGCTATACAATCACACGCTTGTTGCAAACCACATTGCGCACAATTGTTTTTCCCAACACTAATATTGAAAGCGGGGCACAAAATGCCCTTGTGACTGGCTTTGGTTATGTCGGTATCTTTCTGGCAGCCCTTGTTGCCATCACCACAACGGGGCTAGACCTTTCCAGCCTTGCGATTGTTGCTGGTGCCTTATCGGTTGGCATCGGCTTTGGCTTGCAGGCGATTGTTTCAAACTTTGTGTCGGGCATCATCCTGTTGATTGAACGCCCGGTGAAAATTGGCGATTGGGTTGAGGTCGGTGCCTATTCAGGTACCGTGCGCAACGTCTCTGTACGATCCACCAGTATTGAGACCTTTGACGGGGCCACTGTGATCATCCCAAACGCCGATCTTGTTGCGGGTACAGTGACAAACTGGACACATGGCAATATGCGTGGCCGGGTCAAAATTCCTGTCGGGGTGGCTTATGGCACAGACCCCGCATTGGTCAAAGACGTGTTGCTGTCGATTATCGACAATCATCCTATGGTGTTGAAACTGCCTAAACCCGCAGTGGTTTTCATGGGCTTTGGTGCGGACTCTATGGATTTTCAACTGCGTGGCATCTTGCGTGATATAAATTATGTGTTGAGCACCGCGTCCGACATAAACTTTGAGATCGTCAAACGCTTTGAAGAAAATAACATTGTCATTCCGTTTGCCCAACGTGAAGTCACAATTAAAAATGCTCAGGATTTTTTCCCACGGGTGAAAAAGCCGACCCAAAAACCCACTACCAAGGCTAAACCATGACCCGGCTTTTATTTCGCGATGATGCCTATCTGAAAACGGCGTCTGCAAAGGTTATCGCGGTGAATGATCTTGGCGGCATCATTTTGGATCAATCGCTGTATTACCCCACAGGCGGCGGCCAGCCCGGGGATTGCGGCCAGTTAATTTGTGACGGTCAGCCGATCCCGATTGTGACAGCGGTTAAGGGGAATGCGGATCAGGTTGTTCTGGTCCCTGCCCAGGGTGTGAAACTGCCGACTATTGGTGCAACCGTTGAGCAGCATCTGGACTGGGATCAAAGATACAAGCATATGCGTATCCACACTGCATTGCATTTGTTATCCGTGGTTATTCCCTTGCCGGTCACAGGCGGCCAAATCTCTGCCGACAAAGGCCGTCTGGATTTTGCTATGCCCGAACCTCTGGAAGATAAAACCGCTGTAGAGACGGCCATAAATGACCTGATCACACAGGATCTGGAGATTTCTGAAAGCTGGATTACGGAAGCGGAACTTGCCGCCAACCCCGGTTTAGTAAAAACCATGTCG
>CAXMSA010000123.1:0-5677 GCA_964195605.1 uncultured Amylibacter sp. | reverse complement strand
CGTTCAAGCTGGCTTGTGTGGTTGATCGTTTACCCAAGACCCGTTCGGGCAAAATTTTGCGCGGCACGATGGCTAAAATCGCTGATGCCGAAGACTGGAAGATGCCCGCAACCATTGATGATCCGGTTATTTTGGATGAGATCACCGAGGCGCTGAAAGGGCTGGGTTATCCACAAAGTTAAACTTTGTAATCTTTGCATTTTGCAAAAGATCTGATCTGATCTATAGTGTTTCAACAATCCCTTTGGGTTGAGTAAATACTATGGGTGGGTGCTATGACAGATGATTTTCAATGTAAGATTTATAACGAGTTATTGGAAACACTGGGGCCGAAACAGTCTTTGGTCTTGATCGAAAAACTGATGATTGATGTTAAAAATACACGGCGCGGTTTGCAGGCGGCTTATGCGATTAAAGCGATAGATTTATTAAAAGAACCTAGCCACGTTCTGATTTCTTTGGCGGGTGTTGTCGGGGCTGAAGAGCTGCGTAAATCGGCCAAAGAAATAAATGAATATAAAGGCATTGGCGACGGCTTTCCCACTGGTATCGTTAAAGAAATTATTTGGCAACTTGATGAGTGGTTGCAATTTCTGAAATTTGATATGGCGGCACGTGGGCAGGCATTATGAGCCAAAGACTGCTGTTAATCGAAGACACGCCAACTTTGCAGATGATCTATAATGCCAAACTGACAGGCGCGGGATATGCTGTGGATGTTGCGATGACAGGCACTGAGGGCCTGGCGCTGTTTCGCCAGAATGATCATTCAGTTGTGATTATGGATATGTTTCTACCTGATATGGACGGGGTTAAGGTTATCAGCAAGCTTGTTCAGGATAACAGCCAGGTTAAAATTATTGTTATCACTTCAAACGGATCTATTAATCGTGCGGTTGAGGCGATGCGTGCCGGGGCTTTTGATTTTCTGCTGAAGCCATTTTCAGATGAACTGCTGCTAGCGACGGTTTCATTTGCTTTGGCCAACGTTCAAACCAAAGCAGAGATTGATTTAAAAGAGGGCAAATTTTACGGTTTCACCGGACGTGGCTTATTGATGCAAGAAATGTACCGTAAGATCATGCACGTTGCCCCTTCCACCGCCCCTGTTTTTGTGGTTGGTGAGCGTGGATCGGGTAAAGGCACCTGTGCTGCCGCCATCCATGAACATGCATGGGATGAAACACGCCCGTTTGTGGTGTATAATGGCGGGGATTTTACCCCGGAAATGCAAGTAAGCACCTTATTTGGTGGGTTGGGTAGCCTAGAAGCGGCAAAAAAAGATAATGAAACAGGCGCATTACAAAGGGCGTATGGTGGCACTTTATATATAAATGAAGTCGCGGATCTTGATCTGACTGTACAATCAAAATTGGGATCTTTGCTGCGGGAAATCAATGATAATGATGAACGCCCAGATCCTTCAAGCGATATTTTCCCCAGAATTATCTGTTCAACCAGCATTGATCCGCATGTGTTGCTGGAAACCCGAAAAATACGTGAAGATCTGTTTTACCAACTTCATATCTTGACTGTGGATGTTCCGGCTTTGCGTGAAATTGGTCAAGATATTACTTATGTGGCCGAAAGGATGTTATTGCGGCTGTCCAGATCAGAACAAAAGGTATTCTCTGGGCTTTCAGATGATGTTTCCAAGTTGTTTTTATCCCATAATTGGTCAGGCAATATTAGCCAGCTTGGCAATTTGTTACATAAAGTTGTTGCCAGCTATGATGCGCGTTTGGTGGAGCTGGATATGTTACCCGCCGGGTTTGCCGCTGGTGGCAGGGCACACGCGGGCAGCATTAATGATGCAACCGAAGATCGGTTTTCTATTGAACGCAACAGCAATGCGATCCATCAGCTTGTCGGATTGCAGTTGGAAGAGGTTGAGCGGAAATTTATTGAGGCGACAATTTATGCGCAGGGCGGTTCTATTCCGAAAGCCGCCGAAGTTTTGGGTGTTGCACCAAGTACGATTTATCGCAGAAGATCAAAGCCTTAAAATAACAACCTAAAGTAAGCTAAGTGTTGTGTCCTGCAAATCTATTTTATTTATAGCGAAGTGGCACATTTTTCCGGTAAAATAAATCTTTACTATTTCCCCAAAAATTGGCAGTTTACCCCATATCTTGGGGGCACGAGATGGTAAAAAACAAAATAATGATACTAGCCATAGGGATTATGACCTTAGGCGGAGCAGCAGGCGCACAGACATTACGGGCCGATAACGGGCCCGCAGAACGACCACCTGTAAGCTTTAAAGGTAAGCAGTATATCGACTCAAAAGGCTGTGTTTATATCCGGGCAGGGTATGGGGAGCGGGTTACTTGGGTCCCGCGGGTAAATCGCAAACGGCAGGTTTATTGCAGTGGTAATAACAAACCTTCTTTGAATGCAGCACAATTAGCCAAGATATCCGGCAAACCTGCAACACGGGTGGTTAAGCCTGCTAATAGCACCGTAGCTGTTGCGGCAACTATACCTGTTAAAATCACACCCCAAATCCAAACGCCATTGCTTCAGGGTGGGGGCAATAATTATAATGTCGCAATGACCGATGTTGATAAGCCCGAACAAGCAAAAACATCGGTGCGCGGGTTCAATATTTTCCAACGGCGTAAGAACAGAAATTCATTACGTGATAGCAATGGGCAAAATATTCATCCCGCCGATCTGAACAAATCACAACGTGCGGCGGGAACCTATCAGCAGTCAGCCATGAGCCGTCAGACAAAACCTGTGGTGCGCGCATTTGACCCTATCCATAAACTACCAGTTTACCCTGTGGTTATTGACGCGGATATTACACCAAGAGGTAATGAGCAAATGGCTTTGGTCTGGTCAAATACCGTGCCTATGCGGCTTGTTCAAAAGGGCCAGCTAAAACTGGCGGCATTTACAGGCGTTAACTAAGCTTCCAAGGCTTCCAGACGCAGTTTGGCGATTTGGTGCACTTGATTTAGCGCCTCACGATACTCTGTGCCCACATCATGGGCCAAGCGTTTGGTGAAGTTTTCCAATATCTCGCTACGGTTGCGCTCGCGCACTGCCAGAATAAACGGAAACCCGAATTTTTCGCGGTAAAGGGCGTTCAAAGCGGTGAAAGCATTATGTTCTTCTTGACTGCACTGGTCTAGCCCCGCGCTTGCCTGTTCTGATGTGCTGTCAGCGGTTAATGCGCCAGATAAAGCCAGTTTCCCCGCCAGATTGGGATGTGCGCGTAGCAAGGCCAATTGTAATTCCTGTGGAGCGGTCTCAACGATTTTTGCCATAGCGCCAGCCAGATCGGTCGGTTTCTCAGCTTCGTGATGACCTTTGCGATCAAAAAGCATTTCTGCAATCCACGCGGAATGCTCATAGATGCCGCCAAAACGGGCTAAAAAACTGTCGTGCGATAGCTGTTTCATTAAAATATTCTCCTAAGCGTTTGATTTCAACTTATTTAAGGTAAAAAAGCAAGTCACATTTAACAAAGCGTTTTGAAAAGTGGGAAGTGTTTCAAAAATACTGATATAGTGCGCTTATTGGCGTGCTGTTAGATTTGGGCATAGTTAACTACGGATATTGAAGAATGACAAAATCACTTGTGATTAAAAACGCCGACGTTGTTGTGACAATGAACCGGGTGCGTGATGAATTAAAGGGCGCGGATATACGTGTTCTGGGTGGCGTGATTGATGCAGTAGGCTTTGGGCTGACAGGGGACGAGGTGGTCAATGCGCAGGGCTGTGTTGTCACCCCTGGCATGGTGAATACGCACCATCACCTGTCACAAACCCTGACCCGTGTGGTGCCCGGCGGGCAGGATGCGTTGTTGTTTGGCTGGTTGCAATCACTTTACCCGATCTGGCAGAGGTTCGGGCCGGAAGAAATGTTTGTATCAGCGCAGGTCGGGCTTGCGGAACTGGCTTTGTCAGGTTGTACGCTATCATCGGATCATCTCTATCATTTTCCCAAAGGGGTGCGCCTGGAAGACACCATTGATGGGGCAAAGACCATTGGTATCCGGTTTCACCCGACACGCGGTTCTATGAGCATTGGCGAAAGTGACGGTGGTTTGCCGCCCGATGCAATGTGCGAAAAAGAGGCAGATATTCTGGATGATTGTATCCGTGTGATCGACGCGCATCACGATGCCAATGATGGTGCGATGATCCGTGTGGGGATTGCACCGTGTTCGCCGTTTTCTGTGAGCCGCGAACTGATGCGCGACAGTGCCATTTTGGCCCGCGACAAGGGTGTAATGTTGCATACGCATCTGGCGGAAAACGATGAGGACATTGCCTATTCGCTGGAAAAATTCGGCTGCCGACCAGGGCAGTATGCTGAAGATTTGGGCTGGACAGGATCAGATGTATGGCACGCGCATTGCGTGAAGTTAGATGGACAAGAGATTGATTTATTTGCAAATTCTGGCACAGGTGTGGCCCACTGTCCGTGTTCAAACTGCCGCCTTGGATCAGGCATAGCACCGGTGCGCGCAATGCGCGATACTGGTGTTAAAGTCGGGCTTGGGGTGGATGGTTCTGCATCAAATGACGCGGGGCATTTGTTGGATGAAGCGCGTCAGATGTTACTTTTGCAACGGGTTCAGAACGGGGCTGATGCTATGTCGGCCCGAGAAGTGTTGGAGATCGCAACATTGGGCGGGGCGCAGGTGCTGGGGCGCCATGATTGCGGGTCTCTGGAAGTAGGGAAACGTGCGGATTTTGCCATATGGGATATGACTCGCGGCATTGCCACGGCAGGGGCGTGGGACCCTGTGGCAGCACTGGTTTTGACCGGGCCGCACCAAGTGCGCGACTTATATGTCGAGGGGCGTGCGGTGGTGTCCGACGGGCATTTAACGGGCGTGGAATTGGGCAAGATAGTAGAGCACCAAAACAGGCTTGCGGCGCGGTTTATGTAGATTTAATAATCTGCGTAAGATTTTTCTTCGATCAATTTTGACATCATTTCCACGTTGATCTGCTTTTTCAGATCTACGCGTTTGTCATTTGTGACATAAACCGCGCGGGCTAATTGCACGAATGTATCGCCCAAGTTGCCTGCGCGTTCGCAACCGCGGATATCATCCTCAATCCCCCACAGCTCTTTGTTGATGGTTAATAGAGACGCTGTCAGTAATTGCAGTTTTTCAGTTTCGGGATGTGTGCGTTTACAACGCTTTGCAACGCCCTACGTTCAATATTTACATTATCGCGTTTTACCTGGTCGGTGATATTTTCAGATTTGATTTGCAAAATGGTCAACTTATCCAACAATTCACCGGGGGATATCGGGGTTAGAATATCGCTCATTTTTTCTTCCAGTCATTGATTTGCGCTGTAATTTCTGTTTTTAAGCGCTTGAAAACACCATCCCAACCGCCAGGTTCATCTTGCGAAATCAGCCGCATAGAAGGGTACCACGGGGTGTGATCGGGGTAGGGTTCATACAGCCAGTAGGGTTCAGAATGTAAAAGATTCCATACATTTATGCCCAGTGATCCTGCAATGTGAACTATGGCACTGTCCATTGAGACCACCAGATCAAGTTCTTGCATTAATGCGGCACTGTCAGCGAAATCACGGTCGTCACCTGCGGCATCAATGATGATGCTTGAAGTGCCATCTGTGTTGAATGCGTCCAGTAAAGGGCCTTTGTAGAGGGAAAACATTTGCAAATCCGGGAT